>JAQYBD010000067.1 GCA_029338835.1 Selenomonadaceae bacterium
TGTCGACTTCTTTCAGCCAAGGGAATTCTTCCTTGTACTGTGCAGGAGTATTATTCAGTTTCTTACCGGTTTCCTTATAGTAATCAAGGCGGTCTCCAAGCATCTTGTTATAGATGAATCGGACACAGCCGAAAGTCTTGGCAAACATAATTTTTTGTTCAGTTGTTGGATAGAGCCTGTATCGGTATGCCTTATTCACTATAATCACCTGCCTTGATTTTCTATGTATTTTCGTATTATGGGAGCACCGCCTGTTGTCAGCAGGCAATAGCTTTTTGACCAAAACATTTCCTTCCAAAGCTTACATCTGACTTCCGGAAAATCTTTTTTTCTATGCGAACAAATATACCTTTTGCATATTGGCTCATCCGATCAGAAAACACTTTGCGGCGGTATTTTACCACTAAAACCAGATAGTAATAGAGTAAGAATACTGAATGGTTATTACTATCCAATTTCATAGTATAATCAATCCTTTCTCATCTACGACTGATTATGCTACATAACTATCTACAGAGTAATGGTATGGCTCAATTACTTACGTAAGTTCGCCATACCCGCCTTCATCCCCCACCTAAGAGGTGGAGGATGAAGGCGGATTAGGTTAAATATGACCGTTCCCATATACACTGTTATATGGCGGGGGTTCATGGAAAATTGCATGCTGATGCATCTATGTTTGTATATTGTCGTTTTTCAATCGACCAGGAAGAATCCCTCCCGTGTTAGACTGATTTTAGCTTAACACGGGAGGGATTTTCATGAGTTTTGGAGAAATGAAACAAGAACATACGTTGAAGGTTGTCGGGCATGGCAAGGTGATGCTGATGCCGGATGAGGTGGAGATTGTCTTTTTCCTGCAGCAGACGGACAAGTCGTTCGCGAAGGCGCAGCAGGATGTCAAGGCCCGGTTCTCGCAGCTGGAGCAGATGGTGCTTGATTTTGGTCTGCCGCGGACGGCGCTGCAGATGCTGGCGTTCGAGACGGGCAAGGCGATGGAGCATGGTTTTTTCCGACGTAAGATGAAGGGCTACTCGTGCTATTGTGAGGCGAAGCTCGTCTTTGAGCTGAACCGCGGGCTTCTGGAGCAGATTTTGCTGAAGCTCACGGCGAGCGTGGAGGAGATGCCGTACCGGATCCGGTATCGTCTGCGCGATGAGACGATCGAGCAGGCGAATCTGCTGGGGCTGGCTGCTGCGGATGCGCGCCGCAAGGCCAATCAGCTGGCCGAGGGGCTCGGGACGGAGCTTGGCGAGATTGTCAACGTAGAGTTCAACCGGACACAAAAGCTGGAGCTGCCGAGATATGTGGCGGATCATCACAGTTTTACCCGTTTCGAGGGCGTGATGGATATGATCATGCCCTGGGAGGATGATAAGGTTGTGACCGATGAACGCCGGTGCCTGGATAACGAGCCTCCGAAGCACGAAGGTGCGGAGGGCAGTTATGTGCCGCAGCCCATCCAGCTGGAAGCAGATGTGAAAGTGGAGTGGTCGTTTGCCGAACGAGGTACACGTATTGATTGAGGGAAAAGAAATTTTCCTGGAATTGGGGCTTTCCTGGTGGGGTTGCCTGATCCTTTTGGGCGGATTGGCAGCAATCGCTGGCTTGGTGTATTCTTATCGTCGGCGGCAGCGCAAGGCCGGGATGACAAAGGAGCTGCAGGAAGAAGACGGGTCGGGCGGTCCTGATTTCATGCGTGAAGCATCGCAGAAGGAGGATGATGGACCGGATCATTCTCATGTTGTGATGGCATCGCCTGCGTCGGATTCGCCGATGAGCAGGCTGAAGAAGCGTTTTTCACATCTCATGGATGTGGTCATGCCGTGGGAGGATGACGAGCCTGAGTCCGCTGCCACGAAGAAAGAAACGATGCCGAGACAGCCGAAGCTCATTACGGTGGCGGAACGACGTGTGGTGCCGTCGTATCGGGATTTGCCCCCAGAGCTTGCTGCGGAGCTGCTGAAGCCACGGGAGGATTTTCGGTCGCTGCTGTTTCGCTATCTGAATCGTTCGAGGCGCACGAATCCTGAGATCTATCGGGCAGCGGGCATGGATCGCAAGCTTTTTTCGGCCATTTGTGTCAAGCCGCATTACCAGCCGAGCCGTGGCACGGTCATCCGTCTGGCGCTGGCTTTGGAGCTGACGCTGCCGGAAGCCGTGGATTTCATGGAGCATGCGGGATATGCGTTTTCAGCCGCGCGTCCAGGCGACCTCGTGGTGACGTATTACATCAGCCGCGGCATTCATGACGTCATGACAGTAGAAGATGCTCTCTATGAGATTGGAGAGCATCTTTGAGTAGGTCAGTGTAACTCTTTTTTGTTTGGTGCATGCGGGATGTCCAGCGGGACTTCCTGGACGGCACAGGCATCCTGGCGCATGGCGGCCGATGTCTTTGCTGCCCAGATCCGCTGGACTTTTTTGATGAAGGTTTCCTGGGAGAGCGGGTGCTGCTCGTGGCGGGCGATATGCTTCTTGAGGATGGCGAGGAATTTGTCGTTGAGCTTGATGTCGCGCTGGGCGAGCAGGATCTGCAGGCTCGTGTCGACGAGGTAGAGATGCAGGATGCCGTCTTTGAGGCTGTCGGCCTTGGGCAGGAGTTCGGGCTTCAGTGTACTGAAGGAGAGCGGTGCATCGCCCCATCCTTCCTTGAAAATGCCGTCAATCTGATAGAGCAGGAAGAGGATGCCGTCTTGCTCGTAGAGAGCAAATTCCATCTTGCCCGTGCGGAAAGCTTCGCGTGCGATGACGTCCGTGTGGGAAAGCTGCAGGATGAACATGGCGCCATTGGCGTCAAGCTGGAACATGCCGCCATCGGCCTGTGCCTTGATGGGCAGCGGGAATTTCTGCCCGACTTCGAAACTGGTATAATCGTTCATGATAGGCCTCCAAATCATTCGTGTTTATGATGATTTTATCTGGCATTATTGTAGCATATGTGGTAAGGTTGTGTCATGGACAGGGGGGATGTATATGAGTCTCAATGATACGCCGCGTGCGATGCGGCTGCATATTGGCCTGTTCGGCCGCCGCAACAGCGGCAAGTCTTCACTTGTCAATGCGCTGACGGGGCAGCAGGTGGCAACAGTTTCCGCGGTGCCGGGGACGACGACGGATCCCGTGTATAAATCGATGGAAATCCATGGCATCGGGCCAGTGGTCTTTGTCGATACGGCCGGTTTTGACGATGAGGGGATTTTGGGCGAGCTGCGCGTGGATAAGACGCGGCAGGCAGCCAAGGCGACGGATATTGCACTCGTCTTGTTTGCAGATGAGGAGATGGAGCAGGAACTTCACTGGCTCAAGCATTTCCGTCAGCAGGAAATCCCGGCCATCGCGGTACTCAGCCGCATGGATGAGCGCGGCGAAGCCGGTGAGGAGCTGGCCAGGTGCATCGAGGAGAAGACGGGGCAGCCGGTCCTGCGCGTCAGTGCCAAAGACCGTCAGGGCCTTTGGCAGCTGCGCGAGGAGATCATGCGGGCGCTGCCGTCAGATTACCGGGAGCGCACGATTACGGGCGGCGTTGTGGCGGCGGGCCGTCATGTGCTGCTCGTGATGCCGCAGGACATCCAGGCACCGAAGGGACGCCTGATCCTGCCGCAGGTGCAGACGCTCAGGGAACTCCTCGATAGGAAATGTCTCGTGTCAAGCTGTACGACGGACCGTCTGCCTGCGATGCTGGCTGCACTGCGCGCCGCACCTGATCTTGTCATCACGGATTCGCAGGCATTTCGCATTGTGCATGATACGCTGCCTGCGGGCACGCCTTTGACGTCGTTTTCGGTGCTGTTTGCCGCGTATAAGGGCGATATCGATTTCTTTGTGCAGGGTGCCAAGGCTTTGCTGCAGCTGCAGTCCGGGGCTCGCATCCTCATCGCGGAGGCCTGCACGCACAAGCCGCTGCAGGAGGACATCGGCCGCGTGAAGCTGCCGCGCCTGCTGCGCAAGCGTTTTGGCGATGCCTTGGAGATTTCGGTCGTGTCGGGGCGCGATTTCCCGCAGGATCTTGCGCCGTACGACCTTGTCATCCATTGTGGAGCCTGCATGTTCAACCGCCAGTATGTCCTGAGCCGCGTGGCCGCCTGCCGGGCGCAGGGCGTCCCGATGACGAATTACGGGGTGGCGATTGCGGCACTGCTTGGCATCCTGCCGGATGTCCGTTTGCCGCATGAAGTGTGAGGATTCTTGCCGAATTGTCAGGAAACAGGTAGAATAGAAGCAGAAGTAACAGTGTGTTCGTGATGTTTTGCGTGAAATGAGGTGTCTTTATGTTCAAGATTTTCCGCATGGCAGCCGCATTCCTGCTGCTGACCGCTCTCTTTGTCGTGCCGATGGGGACGGCAAGTGCCGATGGCTGGTATTGGCTGAATTCCGACAGCAGATACAGCAAATATTTTGATCCGTCCTCTGTCGTGGTCACTCACAGTGCCGTGACGAACCATGGTGCAGTGCCGACGGAGATTGCTGCCTGGACCAAGACGACGTACAGTTATGAAGGGGCTCAGGAGACCATCGAGAATTATGGCCTCCGTGATCTGATCCCGGATCCTTCCCAGTTGTCGTACAGTCTGGCGGAGGTCGTGATCAATCCGCAGAACCGGACGATACAGTACAAGAAAGAAGATTTTTACAATCCGCAGGGCCAGGTCATCTGGTCCAAGACGAATGGCCGTGTCAAGGAAATCACGAGCCAGCAGTTTGATGAAGCTTTCTATGCGGCAATCGTCGACAGTGTTTTCGGGCAGGGTGAAGTGCAGCGCAGTAATGCAGCGGACCGCTGGATCACGCTCTGGGAAAATACTTCGGTAGACGGAGTCACGACGCATGTGACGGCGGATACGACGACGATGCGCATGAAGGGGGAGAACATGATCGCCTGGCAGTGGGCAGAAACGAAGGATGCCAATGGCAATGTGACGCAGATCGTCTTCATGAAGAAAGCTGTCAACCTGCCGCAGGGTACGGAGCGCACGGTGCGTGCGGAGCGCTGGACTCCGCAGGATGGCTGGCAGGAGCTTGAGAGCAGCCTGGATGGCGCTTATCGCATGATCGCGGCGGACAGTCCGGCTTATCAGGGGCTGGAGGTCCTGCGGAACTATGCGAAAGAGCATCCTGAATGGGTCAACCGTTACAGCATCGGACTTTGAATGATGAATTTGATGAATTGCAGGGATACGGGTACGGGACGCTTTGGTCTTGTACCCGTTTTTGGAGGGATTTTATGCAGGCACCAATCTTGATTGTGGCTCCGTTTGGACAATTGGCAGAGGATATCGAACTCGTTATCGCGGAACAGTTCCCCGAAAAGAAAAAGCTTTTCCGGGTAGTGGAAGCGGATCTGGAAGACGCCAGGAAATTGTTGGAAAAGAATACGAGCGATGCAATCAAGGTGATCGTCAGCCGCGGCGGCACGGCCAGACTGCTTGCCTCTGTTTCTGATTTGCCTGTCGTACGCATCCAGGTATCGGTCATGGATGTGATGCAGGCAGTCCTCCAGGCCAGCGATAGGGGGACGGTCCATAAGATCGGCATTTCCGGCTTTGACAATATGGTTTATGGCTGCGAGGAGATCGAGAAAATCCTTGGTATGCATTTCGTGGAATACGTCATCCGGGATGAAAAGGAAGCCGAAGGAAAGGTCCAGGCTGCGCTGCAGGAGGGCGTGGATGTCCTGGTCGGTGATGCCGTTTCGGTACGCGTCGCGAAGAAATATGGCCTGAGAGCCAAGGTGATTGAATCGGGCAAGCAGGCCATCCTGCAGGCCCTGCAGGAAGCTGTACTCATTTCCCGCGTCGTGCAGCAGGATGAAGTCAAGTCGCGCATGCTCAGTTCCGTCATCAACAAATCCCAGGATGGTATCGTGGCCGTGGATGGAGACAATAAGATCATCCTCTTCAATCCGGAAGCGGAACTGATCTTTCATCGCGTCCGCTATGAGGTCATGGGCAAGCCGCTGGAGGAATTCTGCAGCAATTTGACGGGCAAGCAGCTGCGGGAAGCTGGCGAGATCATGACCGATATCTACGGGAAGCAGATGCTGGTCAAGGTTTCTTTCATCCAGAACGGCAGCTCCAGTTTCACGATCTATACGCTGCAGCAGGTATCGGAAGTCCAGCGCCTGGAGCAGAGTATCCGCAAGAAACTCATGGCAAAGGGCCTGACGGCGAAATATCATATGGAAGATGTCATCGGCCGCTCCCGGGCCTGCCAGAATATGAAAAACAAGGCTGCTCGCTATGCGCTGACGGATTCTACCATCCTGATAACGGGCGAGTCGGGCACCGGCAAGGAGATGCTGGTCCAGGGCATACACAATATGAGCCAGCGGGCGGCGGGCCCTTTCGTGGCCGTCAACTGTGCGGCTCTGCCTGAGAACCTGCTGGAGTCCGAGCTTTTCGGCTATGTGGATGGCGCTTTCACAGGCGCGCGCAAGGGCGGGCGCCAGGGTGTGTTCGAGATGGCACACGGCGGCACCTTGTTCCTGGATGAGATCGGCGAGATGCCAATCTCCTTGCAGTCGCGTCTGCTGCGCGTCCTGCAGGAACGGGAGGTCATGCCGCTGGGCAGCGAGAGCATCATCCCGATTGATGTGCGCGTCATTGCCGCGACGAACCAGAATCTTGCTGATATGGTCGCTCAGGGAACATTCCGCCAGGATCTGTACTATCGCTTGAATATCCTGCGCATCCATATGCCGACGCTATCCGAACGACGGGAAGATATCCCTCTTTTGGCGCGTTCGATGGTCCGGAAGATGCAGAAGCTCAATCCTCAGCTGACATCCCTGACGGATTCTGCGGCGGAATTCCTGCAGCGATTGCCGTGGCCGGGGAATATCCGGCAGCTCTCCAATATGATTGAGCGCATCATGCTGTTGACGGATGGCACGGAAATCGACCGTCAAGATGTGCAGATGGCCTGTGAAGATGATATCGAGATCCGCTCGTTGCCGCACGGCGTGCAGCAAGCTTCCCCGGCGAAGCCTGCGGAGCCGGAGGAGGAGCGGAACGAGGGGCATGTCCTTCGCAATGTGGAGGAGGAAACCATGTATCGTATCCTGCAGGAAGAAGATTATAATTACAGCCGTGCGGCCAAGCGCCTTGGCATCCATCGCACGACGTTATGGCGCAAGATGAAAAAATATCAGCAGCGTTGAATAAAGACAGCATTGTTGCAAAAAAATAAACTGTGTATTATTTTGCAACAGTGCTGCTTTTTTATCGCTGGCAGTAGCGTGGAAAATCAGTGTTTCCGTTTTGGCACCATTCTTGCATATAGTATGGATGAGGCATTTTATGTGAGAAATAAGGTGATGGAATGGTAAAATTAGCAGCGATTGCAGATGATCTTACCGGTGCGAATGATACCGCTCTCCAATTTGCCAAACGACAGATGCGAGCCAGCGTGCAGCTGGATCTTACCAAAGATCCTCCAGCCGATAGCGAAGTCATCGTGGTTGATTCGGATAGCCGGGACTTGAATGCCCGCGAAGCGTATCAAAAAGTGCATCGCATCAGCGAAGCAGTCAAGAAATACGGTGCAGGATGCATCTATAAGAAGATTGATTCTACCTTGCGCGGCAACTGGGGTGCAGAAGTCAAGGCTGTTGCAGATATATTTGATCCGGAGCTGGTGATCATTGCCCCGGCTTATCCCGTCAACAAGCGGATCACGGTGGGCGGCTACCATCTTTTGAATGGTACTTTGCTGGAACTGACAGAAATCGGTCATGCACCGAAGACGCCTGTCAAGAAATCGTATATCCCGGACATCCTACAGGAACAGGTGCCGGGACAGCCTTGCAGCATCTTGGATTTTACTGTCATGCGCCAGGGAGAAGAAGCAGTGCGCAGCGCCATCGAGGAATCCCTTCTGGCGGGCAAGAACTGGATTATCTGCGATATTGTCGAGGAGCAGAATTTCCTGACTTTGATGGATGCATTGCGCGGCCATAAGAACATCCTCTGGGCTGGCTCCGCTGGGCTGGCTGACTACATGGCTTATTTTTATGGCTGGCGGGGAGAAGCTTATCGTTCCCTGCCTGCGCGCAAGGGTCCCGTACTGGTCTGTGCCGGCAGTGTGAGCCATGTGACGCAGCTGCAGATCCGCACGCTTTGCCAGCATACGCCGATCACGCGCATCAAGCTCGATGTCGAGGCGATCCTCGCGGATGCGGATTACATCAATCAGTATGGCGAGCAGATCCAGTCAGAGCTGGCTGCCGGGCATGATGTCCTGTTGACGGCGGCCGAAGATGACCTGGATGTGCGGAAAGCCGTGCATGCCGGGCGCCGCTATCAGCTGAGCGGGAAGGAAGTCAGCGAAAAGATCGCCAATATCATGGCTGCGATTGTCAGCCGCCTGGATCTTGCCGACTTGTCCGGCATGGTGCTCACGGGAGGCGATACGGCCGTGCATATCTGCCGTGCCATCGGCATTGACCGGATCGAGGTCCTGCAGGAAGTCGATCCTGGCGTACCTCTTGGGTATCTCTGCGGCGAGCGGGCAGAGCCGGTCTTTGTCGTCACGAAGGCTGGTGCATTCGGAAAGCCGGATACCTTCGTAAAATCGCTGAATATGATCAAAAAGATAACAGAGGATAAATCGTCTAGTTTACAGGAGGCATGAATATGAAAAAGCCAATTTTGGGTATCACGATGGGCGATGCGGCAGGCGTCGGCCCGGAAATCATTGTCAAGGCATTGACCACCTCAGAGGTTTATGATATTTCCCGTCCCGTGGTTTTCGGTGATCTGAAGATCATGGAACGGGCCGTGAAGATCGTCGGTGCAGATCTCCGCTGCCATGCGATCCAGGATCCTGCTGACGGCAAGTATGAGCGCGGGACCATCGATGTGGTCGACCTCAACAACCTGCCGGCGGATCTGCCGTTTGCCAAAGTCGATGGCAGAGCCGGCAAGGCCGCCTATGAATATATCGAGAAGGCATGCAGCTTCGCCATGAAAAAGGAAATCCATGCCATCGTGACGGCACCGCTGAATAAAGAAGCTTTGAATCTCGGCGGCGTCCATTTCCCGGGACATACGGAAATCCTGGGGCACCTGATGGGGCAGAAGGATTTCTCCATGATGCTGACCAGTCCGAAGCTGCGCGTCATCCATGCCACGACGCACATCGCTTATCGGGATGTCCCGCAGGCTCTCACCAAGGAGCGCATCTTCAAGGTCATCCAGCTGGCACAGGAAACCCTGCAGCTCATGGGCATCGAGAAGCCGCGCATTGCCGTTGCCGGCCTGAATCCGCATTCGGGTGAGCATGGCTTGTTCGGTGATGAAGAGGAGACGAAGATCAAGCCGGCCATCGAGGAAGCTCGTGCCAAGGGCTGGGATGTATCGGGACCGGAACCGCCGGATACGGTGTTCCACCGGGCGGCAAATCTGAATGAATTCGATATCGTGGTCGTCATGTATCACGACCAGGGCCATATCCCCATCAAGGTGCTGGGCTTTGACAGTGGCGTGAATGTCACGGTCGGCCTGCCCTGCATCCGCACGTCGGTGGATCACGGCACGGCATTCCCTGTCGCCGGCACCGGCAAGGCAAAACCCGACAGCATGATGGAGTCCCTGCGCCTGGGCGCACAGATGGCAAAGGTGAAGTTTGCCAAAGAATTGGCAGAATGAAGAGCAAGATGATATCCATATCCCATATGATGCATCAGTAGAGAATAGGAGCGATAATGATGTTTGAAGCAAAAGGTTTGATTACGCCGGTTGTCACTGCCCTGAATGAAAAGGAAGAATTCGATCCGGGCATGTACAAAGAATTCATCAATCATCTGATCGATGCGGGCGTCAGCGGTATCTTCCCGCTGGGCACGAATGGTGAGTTCTATGCCTTCAATCAGGAAGAGAAGCTCGAGATCATCAAGACGGCAGTGGAAGCCGTCAATGGCCGCGTTCCTGTCTATGCCGGCACGGGCTGCGTCACGACCAAAGAGACGATTGAGTTCTCCAAGAAGGTCCAGGATCTTGGCGTCGATTGCCTGTCCGTCATTTCGCCGTACTTCGTGGCCGTCAGCCAGGATGACCTTTACGAGCATTATAGTGCCGTGGCCAAAGCCATCGACATGCCGATGCTGCTCTACAACATCCCGGCACGTACGGGCAACAACATTGCCTTTGGCACGGTCAAGAAGCTCATGGAGTTCGAGAACATCATCGGCATCAAGGACAGCAGCGGCAATTTCGACAATACGCTGAAGTATATCGAGAATACGGATCCGCGCATCCAGGTCCTCGCGGGCAGTGACTCTTTGATCCTCTGGACGCTCATGGCGGGCGGTACGGGTGCGATTTCCGGCTGCTCGAACGTCTTCCCGGAACTCATGGTCAGCATCTATAAGTACTGGGCTGCCGGCGATATCGCGAAGGCCAATGAAGCACAGAAGAAGATCCGTCCGTTCCGCAACGTCATGCAGATGGGCAACCCGAACTCGGTGGTCAAGCTGGCCGTCAATCTGCGCGGCTGGAAGGTCGGCCCGGCAAGACGTCCGTCGAACTGCACGAATCCGACGATCGTGAACGCACTCAAGGAAGTATTCAAGCAGTATTGAGGAGAAGACCGGATATCTGTTTGTGTTGATACGTATGGAAACGCTATAGAAAGGCAGGAGACGTGGCATGGCAAAAGCACCTAAGATCGTAATTTCGCATCGACTTCATGAGGATGGTATGAAGGTATTGGAGGACGCCGGCGCGGAGGTCGTGATTGTCGGTTCCGGCGAACCGGCGGATATGCTCCCGTATCTGAAGGATGCAGATGGCGTCATCATCCGCATTGGTTCCATCGATAAGGCTACGATGGAGCAGTGCCCAAACCTCAAGGCCATCGGGCGTCCAGGCGTCGGCGTTGACAGCGTGGATGTCAAAGGCGCAACGGAGCTTGGCATCCCTGTGGTCATTGCACCGGGAGCCAATACCCGCTCCGTGGCTGAGCATGCGATGGCGATGATTTTTGCCTGCGCGAAGAATATGCTGGTCTGCGACCATGAGATGCGCAAGGGGAACTTCGGCATCCGCAGTGAGTACAAGGCTTATGAACTCTATGGCAAGACGCTGGGCCTCATCGGCTGCGGCCATATCGGCAAGATCCTGGCAGAACTGGCCACGGGCGTGGGCATGAAAGTCCTGGTCTATGACCCGTTCCTCAAGCCGGAAACCGTGGAAGAATGGGGCTATGGCTATCGCGCGGATATGAAGGATATCCTGAAGGAAGCCGATGCCATTTCCGTGCATACGCCGTTGACGCCGGCTACGAAGAACATGATCGATGAACCGGAACTCAAGCTCATGAAGCCGACCGGCATCCTCGTCAACTGTGCGCGCGGCGGCATCATCAATGAGGAAGCACTCTGCAAGGCACTCAAGGAAAACTGGATCCAGGCTGCAGCAACGGATGTCGTGGTGCATGAGCCGATCCGCGTCGATGACCCGCTGTTCCAGCTCGATAATATCATCGTCACGCCGCATATGGCAGGCCAGACGAAAGAGGCTGCATCCGGCGTGGCAACGCTGGCTGCCGAAGGTGTGCTGGCTGTCATCCGCGGCGAGAAGTGGGATAAGGTCTGCAACCCCGATGCCTATCAGCATGGCCGCTGGCAGGAATGATATCTTTTCTTGCTTGGCAGCAAAAGGATAACAAGCTCATATTGTCGAAGAATGGGAAGGATCCGTGCATGAAACGGATCCTTCCTATTTTGCTGTCGTGCATTATTTTGCTGACTTGTTGCAAAATAATACTATAAATATTGCACTGTGCAACATAATGCGGCGCGGGACGTAAGAATTATGAGAATTTTAAGGCTGTAAAAGTTGGCACGCCACTTGCATTAATATAGAGCAGGAAATATAACGATTCATCAATAATAAATGGGGGATTTCACATGAAGAACTGTCAACTTACAATTCCATCAGTACTTTTTGCAGGACAGGGAAGCGTTGAAAAACTCGACGCTATCATAGCACGTGAGAATGCCAAGCACGTCCTGATCTTTACGGATAAAGGGATCCGCGGCCTGGGACTCAGCAAGCCGGCTGAAGACATCTGCAGCAAGCATGCGGAAGTAACGGTCATTGAAGATTTGACGGCGGAACCTGCTGTCGGTGATATCGAGCGTGTCCTTGCAGAAGTGAAGAGCCAGCCGGATCTCATCGTTGGCATTGGCGGCGGCAGTGTCATGGATGCTGCCAAGCTCGCCAGCATCATCGTCGGCGCAGACTACACGCTGCGTGATCTGCTGAAAGACAGCAGCATCGCCCACAAGCAGACGAAAACGGTCATGCTCCCGACGACCTGCGGCACGGGCTCTGAGGCGACCTGCAATGCCATCGTGGCCATCCCGGAACAGGAATCGAAGCAGGGCATTGTCAATGATTGCATGATCCCGGATTACGTCATCCTCGATGTCAACATGATTGCCAAGCTGCCGCCGAAAATCATTGCTGCAACGGGTGTTGATGCCCTGGCTCATGTCGTGGAGTGCTTCACGTCGAAGAAAGCAACGAAGCTCAGCGATACGTATGCCAAGGAAGGTGCATGCAAGATCTTCCACAACATCCGGAAGGCTTATGCAGAAGCCGACAACCTCGAAGCCAAGGCCGAGATGATGATCGGCGCGTTCTATGGCGGTGTAGCGATTACGGGTTCTGGCACGACGGCTGTGCATGCTCTTTCGTATCCGCTGGGCGGCAAATATCACATCGCGCATGGCGTTTCGAATGCCATCCTGTTTGCCCATGTCATGGAGTTCAACAAGGATGCCTGCGAAGAACGCCTGGCTGAGCTTTGCGATGCAGTTTATCCGGAGCTTTCGGGCAAGACGGTGGCAGAGAAAGCCGATTGCATCATTGCCGAGATCGCTTCGATTGTCCGTGAGACGAATATCCCGACGAGCCTCAAGGAATTCGGCGTGAAACCGGAAGACCTTGACTTCCTCGTAGAAGCAGGCAGCCAGCAGACGAGACTGCTCGTCAACAACTGCAAGGAACTGTCACTCGACGATATCCGTTATATCTACAAGAAAGTCATGTGAGCGAAATGAAATGACAGGGAATGGAGCGGATGACTATGAGAAGTGATTTGATAACGGGTTTGATAGGGGCGCTGTTCTCCGGATTTTACCTCTATGAAACCACTACCGTCAAGGTGTTTGGCGGCTCCGCCACGGCGGGTGTCAACGCACAGACAGTACCGAAACTCTGGGGCGGCTGCCTGCTGGCGCTCAGCGTGATCCTCATTGTGCGCGGCCTGCTCAAGATGAGGAAAGAGACAGGCAAGACTTCGCTGCGCGACATGGTGCAGTCCATAAGGAATCGCAGAGAGGTTGCCTATACGTTCATCTTGCTGATTTTGTATGCGGCTCTGATGAAACCAGTGGGATTCATCATCACGAGCATCGTTTACGTGTACCTGCAGATCTGGGTCCTGACGCCGATTACCAAGCGCAACGGCAAAGTCCGGAAGATTGCGGCAGGCCTGGCCGTGTTCTTTTCCATCAGTCTGTATTTCCTCTTCACGAGATACCTGATGGTCATGCTGCCGCCAGGGATTCTGAAATGATAGGAGATGAGGTGAAATTATGGATCCATCTATTCTGATTCAAGGCGCGATGTCGGTCTTTTCCGATCCGCTGACCTTGGGCTTCATCATTCTGGGTGTCTTTGTGGGCATCATCTTCGGTGCCGTCCCGGGGCTGACGGCGACACTGGCACTCATCATGTTCCTGCCGGTCACGTATACGATGACGCCGGTGCAGGGCTTGTCCACCTTGATTGCTCTGTACGTCGGCGGTATCTCAGGCGGCCTGGTCGCAGCCATCCTGCTGAATATACCGGGTACACCATCTTCCATCGCGACGACTTTTGACGGTGCGCCGATGGCGGCCAAAGGCCAGGCCGGCAAGGCTCTGGGCGTCGGCGTTGTGTTCTCGTTCGTCGGCACGATCTTCGGCCTCATCATGCTGGTGACGATTTCGCCGCTGCTGGCCAGTGTCGCCATCAAGTTCGGTGCCTTTGAGTATTGTGCCGTGGCCGTCTGTGCCCTGGCTCTCGTCATCAGCCTCGCAGGCCGTGACCTCGTCAAAGGCCTGATGGGCGCGTTCTTCGGCCTCATGGTTGCTACGGTCGGCCTTTCGCCGGTCGACTCGATGAAGCGCTTCACGTTTGGCATGAGCGAACTCACGAGTGGCTTTGCCCTGCTGACCATCCTCATCGGTCTGTTCGCCATCACGGAAGTCGCGAAGGCTGCGGAAGAAGTCCGCCAGAAACAGGATATGCGTGTGGAGACGAACGTGCATATCAAGGGCTTCGGTTTTACGCTCAAAGAATTCTTTGGACAGAAGTTCAACGCCTTGCGTTCCTCGATAATCGGCTGCATCATCGGCATCCTGCCGGGCATCGGCGGCGCCATCTCCGGCATGCTTTCCTACACGGCAGCCAAGAACCAGTCGAAATACCCCGAGAAGTTCGGTACGGGCATCATGGATGGTATCGTAGCATCTGAGACGGCCAACAACGCCGGCATCGGCGGCGCATTGATCCCGCTCCTGACGCTGGGTATCCCGGGCGATGCCGTTACGGCCATCCTGCTCGGCGGCCTGATGGTCCATAATATCGCTCCTGGCCCGTTGATCTTCGAGAAGAGCGGTGTCGTCATCTACGGCCTGTTCGTTGCCCTGTTCCTTTCTGCTATTGCCATGCTGTTCATCGAACTCTTCGGCATCCGCGTATTCATCCGCGTCCTGACCGTACCGAAGTATTTCCTGCTGCCGATCATCATGGTCCTCTGCGCCATCGGTGCTTTCGGCAACAGCAACCGTATCTTTGATGTTTACAGCATCATGGGCTTTGGCCTGGTCGGCTACGGCATGATCAAGGCAAAGATCCCGACGGTGCCGGTTATCATGGGCATCATCTTAGGACCAATCTTCGAGATGAACTTCCGCCGCGTGGCTCAGCTCCAGGGTTCTGGCGAGACGCTGCTGAGTCATCCGATCGCTGCTGTCCTGACAGCCGTGGCTGTGGCAGCACTCATCTTCTCCTTCATCATGAATCGCCGTGAGGCCAAGAAACTGGCTGCACAGGAAGCGCAGAACGGTGCGGCGAAATGATGTGCAAGACGATGTGCAAGACACGTAAGATTCAATAACAATAAGAAGAAAATCAAGAGAGAGGCGAATGAACATGAACTTGAAACGTATTCTTTCCACCATCGCACTGGGGGCTTGCCTGATGACCGCAGCGGGCTGCGGCGGCAGCGAAGAAGGTGCATCGAGCGGCGATGTCAGCAAGTATCCGGACAAACCAATCAATCTCGTCGTGACGCACGCCGCCGGCGGCGACACGGACTACAATGCCCGTCTGCTGGCCCGCTTGCTCGAGAAAGACCTCGGTCAGTCGGTCGTAGCCAACAACGTCACGGGTGCCAATGGCTCGATTGCACTCGAGCAGTATAAAGATGGCGATAAAGATGGCTATACGCTGATTGCCACGAACTCGGCCGCTTTGATCGGCAACAAGGCCACGGGGCTTTCCGATTTCAGCTATGAGGCGTTTGAGCCGGTTGCCATCTACGGCAAGCAGGCTGGTGAGAACGTCGTTGTCCGTGCGGATTCCCCGTACAATACGATTGAGGATCTCGTGAATGCTTCGAAGGCCAACCCGGACACGATCAAATATGGTGTCTCGATGGGCGGCGGCGTTTATATCGCTTCGGTCATCATGGACAAGGAAATCGGTGCGAAATTCAATGTCGTCGATACGGGTGATGCTTCCAATCGTTTGACGGCACTCCTGGGCGGCCATGTCGATGCCACGTCCATCCCGTACAGCGGCGCTAAAGAATACATCGAGAGCGGACAGCTCAAATCGCTCGGTACGCTGCTTTCCTCGCGTTCCGAGATGCTGCCGAACATCCCGTCCTTGAGCGAGACGTATCCGGATCTCTCGGTTGACACGTATTATGTCATCCTCGCACCGAAAGGAACGGATCCTGCCATTGTCGAGAAACTCAACAAAGCGATCATGAAAGTAGTCAAGGAGAATCCGGAATACAAGACGGAAGTCGAAAAGATGAACTTCCAGGCTCCGTGGTGCCTGAGCGTCGAAGATACGAAGGCAGAACTCCAGAAACAGCTGGATCACTTCATGAAATTCTCGAAATACCTGAAATAAGAGATTATACAATGGGAGGCAATCCTCATGAATGAACGTACGGTCATTACGATCAGCCGCGAATACGGTTCGGGCGGACGCGAACTCTCGCAGATCCTGGCCAAGAAGCTGGGGGTCAAGCTCTACGACCGCCAGGTCATCAACCTGGCAGCACAGGAGATCGGCGTAGATGATATGAAGTTCGACAAACTCAAGAAGTTTGAAGAAGAAGTCCCGGCTTTGCCAGTCAAATTCATGCCGTTCTATCTGTTCGGCGTGACATCTGGCCCGCAGACGCTGAACGACAAATTGTTTGAGTCGGAATCGGAAGTCATCCGCCGCCTGGCCGATGACGGCCCCTGTGTCATCCTCGGACGCTGCGCGGATTATGTACTGCGTCGGCGCAAGGATACGTATTCCTTCTACATCTGTGCGGATGATGAGTTCCGCGCAAAACGCGGACAGGAAGTGTATGAGGGACGCAGCCTGACGGAACTCGATGAGGAAGACCTCAAGCGCGGCGGTTACTACAGCCATTACACCGGCCGCAAGTGGGGCGATCCGAAGTATTATAACTTGTCCATCAACACGGGAAGCATTTCTCTGGAAGCAGCGGCCGACCTCATCATCCATTATGTCGAATCGCTGCAGGGCAAAAAAGAATAAGCATCTGGAATAAAATATCTTTAGAAGCTTTGAGGGCTTGCAAAGACTGCTGCGGAAGAGCTGCACATGCATGGGGGTTCCCGGGTATGTGCAGCTCTTTTTCTAATAGGCTTATTATTGAGTTAGTCAATTATTGGTGCTATAATTTTGGATAGATTCGAATTTGTTGTTCTTGTTGCGGATGGATGGAGAGGTGAGTCATGAGACGATATCCGATATTGGCTGTCTTGCTGCTGCTGCTCTGGAGCCAGGTGGCGGCGGCTCAGGTCGTGGTGACAGAAGGCGAAGGCACGGACCGGCAGAGCGCTTTGCGTGATGCGGCGCGCAATGCCGTGGAACAGGTCGTGGGTACGATGGTGGATGCCCGTACGCTCGTGAAGGATGCTGCCGTGCAATTGGATACGGTCTATGCAAGATCCTGGGGCTTCGTCCGGGATGTGCAGGTGCTGGAGGAACGCCGGTATGGCGATACGGTCCGCGTCAAGGCGCGCATGGATGTCGATACCGATAGTGATGCGCCGCTCCTGGATGATTTGCGCATGGTCATGGACCTCAACGATCCGCGCATTGCCGTCATCGTGAATCGCGCAGATGGCAGCGGGCGCGATGCGTCTTCGGAAGCGGCGCTGGATCAGAAGCTCGTGGCACTCGGTTTCCATCATGTCGTCGATCCTTCGCTTACGGCCAATCTGCAGGGTGCAAGCATCCTGGGCCGTCTCGCGTCGGGGAAGACATCCCTGGCTGCCGTGGGAAAGTCCCTTGGCGCGGATTATCTTGTCCTTGGCGAGCTGGCGCTCAGCGGGCAAACGATTTCCCTGCCGGATGGCCAGGGCGGTTACAGCACGACCCTGCTCAAGACCGGGGATGCCCGGCTTACGGGCAAGATCATCCGTTTTGATACCGGCGAAATCCTCGGCACGTTTACGACGACAGGGCGCGGTGTCGGCAATGGCCTTGCTGTGGCACAGCAGGCGGCTGCAGCACGTGCCGCGTCAGCTGCCGCGCAGGCGATGGAGGAACGCTTCCGTCATCTGAGTGCGCAGCTCAGTCAGACTGTGGAACTGCAGGTCTTCACGGCAGATCCGGAAGCAGTCCGGCAGCTCATGACGGAGCTTAGGGCCATGGGCATGGTGCAGGGGGTATCTTTGCGGGAACAGGCAGCTGGCAAGGCCATCCTGTCGGTCGAGACCCCTGAGCAGGCTCCTGAACTTCTGGAGCGGCTCAAGGCGACGAGCAAGCTCGGGATATTCGTTGACCACGTGACGGGAGCATCGGCCAAGCTGGCCATCTCGCGCCGCTGAAGGAAAGCACTGTCCATGTGTGCTTCCTTTGGCGATGGATAAGAAGAAAGACAGAAAGAAGGTTTTATGATGCGGATATGGCTGATGCGGCTGCTGCTGCCGGTATGCCTGTTCCTGCTCTGGAGCAGCCAGGCCTGGGCGGCGTCTCGGAGCATCCTCGAACATCCGGCTGTTGCTGTGCTGCCGTTTGAGAATCGCGGCATCCTGTCGAGTGAATGGAGCCGTGAGGAGCTGGGGCAGGTCTACGATTTTGCCTGTACGTCCCTGCTCGATGCGGATCGCTTCACTTTGGTGGAACGGGCGCGCCTGCGGGATTTGACCGATGAATATTACCTGGCAGGCACGGGACTCATCGACCCCGAAAAGAGCGTGGAAATCGGCCGGCTGGAGGGCGCGCAGTATCTCGTACTCGGCAGCATCAACGGTGTGACGACCCGCAGGTCACAGGCCACGGTACTCGGAGCCGGCACGAAGCGCAGCCAGGTGGCGGCGACGGTCAGCATGCGTCTCGTAGAGGTGGAAACGGGCCGTGTGGTCCTGGCGGCCATCGGCCATTCCCGCAAGCAGCATACATTGACCAGGGCGCCTCTGGGGCTTATACGCATCGGTTCGGATGACGTGGACAAGCAGCAGGTCCTGGAGGCTCTGGAGTCTGCCGTCGACGATGCCGTCAATGGGCCGCGGGGCCTGGTGGCACGCATGGAAGGCCGTGCAGGCCGCAGGAAATGAGGGATGTCATGCACGGGAAAGGTATCATGAGGTGGATCCTCTGTTTATCCGTGGTGATGCTCTGTTCTTGCTGGCCGGGGCGTATTGCCGGAGCTGCCGGACTTTTCGGGCAGCCATCTTCTGCGCCGGTCATCCTCATGGGGGAAGTCCAGTGTTACGGGGATGATGAACTCAAGAAGGAATACTTCGATACGTTTGCCGATAAACTTGGCCAGGCCTTGCGTACCGCAGGGCTGGCTGCCGTAGGGAGGCCGGATGTCACGAATGAGGCGGGTCGCCATGATGCCGAGGACAGTTCTGCCGAGGATACGGCTCTTTCTGCCATCCATATGGATGCAATCATCCGGGGCCATCAGTTTGACCGCGGAGAGGCTGGTGCAAAGCTGGCACATTATGCAGATGCGAGCATGGGACGCGCGTATTTCCATGATGAAGCGCGCCTTGCAGCTTGGCGTGCGCAGCGGCAGGAAACGTATTTCCTGGCACCGGACCGTCAGGCTGCAGTGCAGGGAATCGGGCAGAAGTATGGCGCTGCTTACTTGCTGTTCGTCAACCTCAAGGAAGTGGATGTGCGGCTGAAGCATAATCTTTTTGCCACGCATACCGATGTGGAAACACGGGGCAAGAAAGTATCGGCGGCGCTTGACTACTATCTGGTACGCGTGTCCGATGGCCGCGTCTATGAGGGGCATTGCGCGAACAAGAAGACGGCACAGCTCCTGGATTTCGGCCTGGGCAAGCTGGGCAAGGGCATGAATATCGATACGTTACTCAGTGAAGTCATGGAGGCACAGACAAATGATCTGGTCAAGGATATGGAAACGGCGGGGCTGCCGTCCCTGCAGTAAGGGGGAAGCCTGGCACAGCTGCCGGTTTTTCCTCCTGACCCTGGCGCTGATGCTAGCCTGCAGCCTGCCGGCAGAGGCAGCCCTGCCGCGCATCGCGGTTGCCGGCTTTTCCAGCCGGATTGCCAAGACGGATATCACGATGCGCGACATCCCGGTACAGCCGGAGGCAATGCTGCCCGTCCTTAGGGATTGCCTGGAAGCAGAACTTGCGGGCGATGCCCGGTTTGAGCTGGTGGACTGTGCAGCAGAGGTCAGGCAGGCCCGCCTTGATGAAGCAGAGGTCATCTCTGCACTTGGCCGTGGCGAGATCGTGCCCGAGCTTGCAGACAAGGCCGATTATCTGCTGTACGGCTACCTGACGACCTTGAGCAATGTCAAGGCACAGAGCGGCCTGCTGGTGTTTTCCGGACGGGACAAGACGGTCTATGCCGAGGTCAGTTTGCGCGTCGTGGATGCCCATACAGGCGCGCTCGTATTTGTCACGACGGCAGATTCGCGCCGCAAGAGCGAGCTTTCGTATCATGCCATCTGGCAGCGCGACGATCATGGCGTAGAGGAAGCTGTGGAACAGGCGCTCGATGATGCAGCGACGAATCTGGCTGCGCAGTGCAAGGCGGCCATGTAATCGTTGTGTTTTGGCGATGTGGTATCTTGAGGAAGGAGGGAATGCGCATGAAGATGGGGCATCTGCTGTGCGGACTGTTGTCAGCCACAATATTTTGGAGTGTGCTGCACCCTGTGCCTGTTCTGGCAGCAGGCAATATCTGGATGGATGAACATGCTGAGGTCCAGGCCAAGGATTTCAAGCGCGTCATCCTCTTTCCCATCCGGTATGGGGAGGAACCCGATGGACGCGTGGACGCCTGGCAGGCGGACAATGACACGCTGGCAAAACGCATCCAGAAGCGTATCAAGAAGACGACTTTCCTGCGCTTTGAAGATCCTGGCGATGCGGCAAAAGCCAATAAATCGCAGGAAAAGCGTCAGATCCTGCGGGACAATCCCGCTTACGAAAGCCTGCTCCAGCATTATGCGACGGAGGCAGAGCGGGCAAAGGCCGTTTATGCTGTCACGGGCGCGGAGGGTTATCTGCTCCCGCACATCAGCAAGGCAGACGTGCGCATCGACCATTCGCCGGCTACCCCGACAATGGTTCCCATGGAATCGTATTACGATGAACTCGATGGCCCGCATGGCGATCGTCACCACCTTGCTTATCGTCGCTGGTATCAGCGTCATGTGATACCGGCGCATGACAGCGCCTTGCAGATGCTCGATATGGATTTTACGCTTTACGATGCCTATACGGGCAAGGAAGCCATGACCTTGGTCGACCATTATCGCTGCTATGGCGTGACGCATGAGCATGCATTTGATCAGGTGGCCAAGAACTTCACGGGGGACTGGAATCGTCTCAAGGATGATCGGCCGCAGGACATATCCGCTGCTGCACCGATGCTTGGCTTCCGTCCGCTGCTCCTGCCGCCTGCTGCAGAGCAGGATGGATTTTCCCTGCGCACCATTTATTATGCGTACAAGGATGAGGCGGGCGATACGCTCCGCATGGTTCGCGTGTCGGATCCTCCAGGAGCCGGGACACGCTATTATGTGCAGGGGGCGATAACGGATTATACGAAGGGCGAGACCTGGGTGCCACCATCAGCTTCCACCTCGCTTCAGCGTTACCGTACAGAAACATTCACCTGGAAGGATGAAGCGGGCAAGCTGCACGATGGTCAGCGCATATTCTACCGAACGGCGATTGAAGACAGTTTCGGTCATTACCGCTTCTGGTATCGTGTCCGCGCGCAGTTGCAGCTGATCGATGGATTGACGGGCGAGGTACTCCTGGACCGTTCGTATGAAGAATGGGATCCTGACCGTTATGCCAATGCGTTGCGCACGATATTCAGGGACTTCTATCGCCGTGTGGATCGCACTGTCGGTGCGCGCGGTGCTGAAGAATAAATTGATCAGATCCGAGAGGAAATGGAGGAGATCCTATGAAAGGACGTATCACGAGAATGCTGTCCATCCTGATGATGGCAGCCCTGCTGGTAACTGCTTCGGCAGCCAGCGTATTTGCTTCGGACGGACCGGACTGGAGTTCCGGCACGATTACGGTGGAAGGCACGGGCGTGGCTCCGGCCTCGGCTATGAGCGGCATCCAGGCACGCATGCTTGCACGCCGTGCAGCTGTGGTGGATGGCTATCGTCAGATGGCCGAGATCATCAAGGGCGTCAATGTGGATTCGGATACGACCGTCGAGAACATGATGTTGACAAGTGACGTAACGAAGACACATGTATCGGCCCTGATCCGTGGTGCCAAGATCGTATCCGAGAAAGCACTGGAGGATGGCGGCTACATGGTGACGATGGAAATCCCGATGTACGGCGCCTCGAATTCTCTGGCCAGTGCAGTACTCACGCCATCGCCGGTCAAGGAGAGCTTCCCACAGCCACAGGCATCCGTCACGCCAAGCCAGCCGGTGAGCATTTCGGGGGCGACGCTGCCGAGTACGACGGGCAGTCCGTCCGGTTCTTCCGCAGCTGCGGCTCCTGCCGGCAAGGCGGTCGGCGGCTTCACGGGGCTCATCGTGGATTGCCGTGGACTCGGCCTCAAGCCGGTCATGTCGCCGGTCATCCGCAATGACAATGGCCAGCCCATCTACGGCTACAAGAACCTGGATTCCCAGACGGTCATCGCCAACGGCATGGCAAGCTATGTGACGGATATCCGCCGTGCTGCACGTGCCGGCTCTAATCCTCTCGTTGTCAAGGCAGTATCTCTGACGAATCACAGCGGCGATCCGGTCATCTCTGTGGCCGATGCCAATCGTGTACTCATCGAGAACGGTGCAACAGGCTTCCTGGATCGCACGAATGTCGTATTCCTGCGCTGATTTTCCCTGATCAGCAATGAAGAACGAGGCTGGTTTTACTGGCCTCGTTTTTTATACGGTTTTTTCATCCCGTATGGTATAATGAAAAGGATTGTATACAAGTAAACAACTGGGCATGTGAGGGGAGTGATGACATGCCTATCAAGATTCCTAACAATTTACCAGCAGCACATATCCTTGAGAGCGAGAATATTTTCGTCATGGACGCGGATCGTGCCTACAGCCAGGATATCCGTCCTCTGAAAATCCTGATCCTCAATCTCATGCCTATCAAATACATTACCGAAACGCAGCTTTTGCGCTTGCTCGGCAACTCGGCACTGCAGGTGGAAGTTGACTTCATCTATACGGAGTCATATACGCCGGGTCACACATCGCAGGAGTATCTGACAGAGTTTTATGGGACGTTTGCGGAAGTCCGTCATAAGAAATACGATGGCATGATCATCACGGGCGCGCCGGTTGAGAACATGCCCTTTGAAGAGGTCGCGTATTGGGATGAACTCACGGAAATCATGGAATGGAGCAAGACGCATGTCTATTCGATCTTCCATATCTGCTGGGGCGCGCAGGCTGGACTGTATTATCATTACGGTGTGCCGAAGTATCAAGTGCCGGAAAAAATCTTTGGCGTTTACAAGCACCATCTCTGCGTTGAGCATGAGAAGCTGTTCCGTGGCTTCGACGATGAATTCTATGTGCCGCATTCCCGCCATACGGAAGAACATAAGGAAGATATCCTCAAGGTGCCGGAACTCACCATCCTGGCGGAAGCGGAGGGGGATGCCGGGGTCTATGCTATCGCGAACCTCAAGCGGCGTCAGTTCTTCATCACCGGTCATGCGGAATATGATCCGATGACACTCAAGCAGGAATACGATCGTGATGAAAAGGCGGGGATGCATCCGAAAATCCCGCAGAACTATTATCCCAATGATGATCCCACACAGAAGCCTGTCGTGCGCTGGCGCAGCGTCGCGCATCTCCTGTTTGCCAACTGGCTCAACTACTACGTCTATCAGGAAACGCCGTATGTACTCGATGAACTCTACAAGGAGGAGGACGACTGAGACAGCGTGCGTCTGCCGCTTCACTGAACTTTCATGGAATGCTTCTATAATATAATAAAGTTCAGAAAGAAAACAGGGGGTATGGAAATGAAAAAATGGGGCGTTGGCCTTCTGGCCGCTGCCGTTTTGTTTGCGGCAGCACCGCAGTACCCGGTCCAGGCGGCTTCTGTTCAGGTTCCGGAGTCGGTTTTCTACTGGGTACAGTCTACCTCGCGTCAGAATTATTATTTCAATAAAGAGCAGATGTGTTATGGCGTTGACAGCAACGGCAATATCGATCTCAATACGTTGATCGTACCGACTCTGCATACGTATGATGATGTGCAGAAACAGGATGTCGTCGACAAGAGACGCTGGAAGACCATGTCGCTGGATGGTTACGATAAGCTGGTCGGCTGTGCAGAGTACCTTTCCTTCAATCTGACGGATAAGACGGTCACGGTTACGCAGCACGATGATCTTGACGATACCTGGACTGCGCTGTCGTCGACGCATGACGGTACGCCGATGAAGATCTGCGGCCGCTCGGATAAAGATGTCGATGCGAAATTCTATCGTGCCATCCTGCTCTACGCGCAGGAGCATCAGGATGAACTCCTTGCCCGCACGAAGGGCAATCTCAGCAAGGCGGACCAGAAGCAGCTGAAGAATGGGACGGATCCGTTGCATCTCCTGCTCAAGCAGGGAGCGGCGGTGTCTTCTGTCACGAAGGATGCCGGCAAGACGACGGGCAGGACGCGAGCCGTCCGGACAGGAGCAGAGGATGGCAGAGCGAAGTGAGCAGCTGATCCGCAAGGCGCAAGCGACACATTGCCTGACACGGCAGGACATTGCTGAGCTGCTCGGGGATGCTGATTGTGAGGAGCGTCTGGCGCAGGCAGCCGATGCGGTGCGCCAGGAGTTTGTCGGCGATGGCGTGCATCTGCGCGGTCTCATCGAGTTTTCGAATATCTGCCGGCAGGATTGCTGCTATTGCGGGCTGCGCCGCGATAACAGGCGGATTGAACGCTATCGGCTGACGCCAGATGAGATCGTGGAACTCGCGCGCAAGGCCAAGGGCTATGGCTACCGTACGGTGGTCCTGCAGTCAGGAGAGGACCCGTATTTTTCCGTGCCGGTCCTGTGTCATATCCTGCAGCGTATCAAGAAGATGAATCTTGCTATCACGCTTTCCATCGGCGAACGCAGCCGTGAGGAATATCAGGCTTTCCGGGCAGCCGGGGCTGACCGTTATCTGTTGCGGATCGAGACGACGGATGCAGAGCTCTATCATCGTTATGATCCCGGCATGAGCCACGCCAATCGTCTGCGCTGCCTCTGGGATCTGCGTGAACTCGGCTATGAGGTCGGCACGGGTACGCTCGTCGGTCTGCCAGGACAGAGCTTGGATTCCTTGGCGGCGGATGTCCTCTTTTATCAGGAACTCGATGCCGATATGATCGGTATCGGCCCCTTGATCCCGAACGGCGATACGCCCTTGGGCGAAGCTGCTCCGGGGGATTTCCACCTGACGCGCCGCATGGTGTCCATCCTGCGCCTGCTGCTGCCGGAGGCCAATATCCCTGCTACGACGGCCATGGAGACAATGGTGCCTCACGGCCGTGAACTGATCCTTGCTTCCGGGGCGAATGTCGTCATGCCCAATGTCACGGAAGGTGATTATCGCCGCAAGTATGCACTGTATCCCGGCAAGATCTGCGTGGCGGATACGCCGGCGGATTGCCGTCAGTGCATGCAGGGCCGCATTGCCGCGATGGGGCGTTTCGTAGCTCGTGACCAGGGCTTCCGTCATCATCGCAAGCCGAACAGCTGATAACGGAGACATGACGGATAGAGATGCCATCTGGGGAGCAGATGCTGAAAAGACGTTGCGAAAGGGGGATGCCGTGATGAAAAAGTATGCGGTATTGGATATCGGAGGCACGACAATCAAATACGGCTGCGTCACAGAAAACGGGCATTTCCTGCTGAAAGGCACGCGTCCGACTCTCGCCCGGGAAGAAGGCAGCGAAGGCATTGTACGCAAGGTTGTCGAGATCGTGGACACGATTGGCCGTCAGGGAGTCTTGTCCGGTGTGGCCATTGATTCGGCCGGGATCGTAAAGCCGGGCTTTGCGGGCGAGATCATCTTTGCGGGTGAAGCGAGCTTCCCGGGATACAGCGGCACGAAGCTGGCTTCCCGCGTTACGGAAGCGACGGGGCTGCCTTGCTATCTGGAGAATGATGTCAATGCGGCAGCACTCGGTGAATACTGGCAGGGTGCGGCGCAAGGCGCAGCGTCTGTTTTCATGGCGACCGTCGGGACGGGACTCGGCGGCTGTTTCCTGCTGGACGGCAGGGTTTGGCATGGCGCCCGTTACAGCGCCGGTGAACTCGGCTTCCTGCGCCTCCATGGTGAGAAGCGCATCCTGGAGGATCTGGCTTCGACCCGTGCCTTGATCCGTGAGGTGTCTTTTACGCACAACGTCAGTCCGGCAGAACTTTCCGGTGAGCAGATTTTCCTATGGGCCAAGCAGGGGGATGAAGATGCCCTGCTCGCCATCCGCGATATGGCTGCAGCCATCACAGAAGGATTGTCTGCCGTCTGCTGCCTGCTGAACCCGGAAGTCATCGTACTGGGCGGCGGCGTCATGGCGCAGCAGGAGTTGCTGCAGCCTTTCATCGAGCAGCAGCTCGATACCCTGGTCATGCCGGCCATGCGTGCGGGCACGCGCCTGGCATTTGCCGGACTTGGCAATGATGCGGGGATGCTCGGGGTTCTTTATGCGTTCCTGCAGGCGGATGCCTCGCGGTTATAAGCAATCGAGTCTTGGTATCAAAAAGGACCAGCTCTTGGCTGCATCGCAGTTGCGTGCAGGAGAGCTGGTCCTTTTTCTTGCTGCAGGATTCAGTGGAAAAGGATCATGACGAGTCCGCCGATGGATGGCAGCCCGACGATGAAGACGCGCAGCAGGCGCAGCGGCGCGAGATGCGTCCATTTGGCACCAAACCAGGCACCGACCATGAGCCCGATGAGTGTCTGGATGAAGATGGCGAAATCCAGGCGTCCATTGAAGAGGTAACTGAGACCGCCGGCTGCTGAAATCGGCAGGATGATCATCATGCAGGTGCCGATGGTCTGCAGCAGCGGCACGCCAAAGACGATCATGAGTGCCAGCTGGATGTAGGCGGCTGCGCCGATGCCGAAGGCGCCAGAGAGGAAGCCCATGAAGATGCCGATGGCCAGGCCATAGATCCAGAGCTTGCGTCCTTCAAGCGGTTCCTGCCGGATGTGGACGTGGCGGCCGAGCCATTCGGACTGATACATCTTGATATAGAGCATCACGGCACTGGAGAAGAGCATGAAGCCGGTGATGAAGCTCAGGATATTGGCAGGCATGAGGTTTGAGAAATTCGCACCGCCGTAAGCACCGATGATGCCGCCGAGCCCCATGATGGCCCCGGTCTTCACGAGTACTTCATGCTGCCGGAAATGACTGATGGTCCCTGAGAGCATGGTAAAGACCATGGACGCCAGTGCCACGGCGAGTGCTGTGTGGATGGGGACGTGGAAGCCAACGGTCAGGAGGGCAATCGTGACGCCGGCACCTCCGGCTCCGACAAAGCCGATGATGGCGCCAAGTATGAGCATGGAGACGAGGAGCATGATGATCTTCCTTTCTGGCAAGATGGACAGGATAGGACGGGGAATAATAAAAAGACAGGAGCGCAATCGCGTCCTGTCTGTATCATGCAATGGTGACACCTATGGGATTCGAACCCATGAACCCGGCGTGAGAGGCCGGTGTCTTAACCGCTTGACGAAGGTGCCGATGGTGACGCCTATGGGATTCGAACCCATGAACCCGGCGTGAGAGGCCGGTGTCTTAACCGCTT
>JAQYBD010000068.1 GCA_029338835.1 Selenomonadaceae bacterium
TGTTAAGTGGAGGGGGGGAAAATAGATGGCAAACGAAATCAAAGTTGGTAAAAACGAATCGATCGATAGTGCTCTCCGCCGCTTCAAGCGTATGTCCCAGAAGGCTGGCACGCTTGCTGAAGTGAGAAAACGTGAACATTATGAGAAACCGAGCGTTCGCCGCAAGAAGAAGTCTGAGGCAGCTCGTAAACGCAAGTACAGAGGCTAATCTGTCATTTGCGCCAGGCGCCTGTGAGTTGAAAGATTCGCGGGTGCCTTTTTTAGTACTGTCGTGCAGGAAAAGAGAGGTTGATGAAGTATGTCGCTGAAGGAACAACTCACTGCTGATATGAAAGAAGCCATGAAGAATCATGACAAGGATCGTTTGTCCGTCATCCGCATGGTTCGCGGCGCCATCCGTCAGGCAGAGATTGACGGCGGGCATAAAGAACTCGATGATGAGGCCGTCATTGGCGTGATCAGCAAAGAAGTCAAGATGCGCAAGGATTCCATTGACGAGTTCCAGAAGGGCGGACGCGAAGATCTCGTTGCCAAGACGCAGGCAGAGATTGATGTCCTTATGCCGTATCTGCCGGCACAGCTCTCGGAAGATGAGGTCAAAGGGCTGGTCAAGGAAGCCGTTGAGAAGACGGGAGCAAAAACGCCGAAGGATATGGGCAAAGTCATGGGGCTGCTGATGCCGAAGGTCAAAGGCCGTGCTGATGGCAAGCTGGTCAATACGATTGTCCGCAGCATGCTGCAGGGCTGAGATACGGATCATTCATGCCGGGAAAGCGGGTTGCGAGGAGTACGGACTCCTGCTGCAACCCGCTTTTTGTGCGGGGAAATGGATACGCCTTGTTCGTGAGAATCGGCGCAGGGCAAGCGAGTGCATAGAGGTATTTTTGCTTGCGTGTCGAATATAATCAATAAACGAATACCCGCGAGGGAAAACTCTCGATCCGAAAGGGGGAATCCGCATGGGGATTGTAGATATGCCGCTTTTGCAGATGATGCTGCTGGCCATCATGTTCCTGGCCATCTTCGTCGAGATCAAGACGGGCGGCATGGGGGCGGGCATCATGCTGGGCATTGTGGCAGCCGGTGTTTTCTGGGGCAGTCAGTATGTCAAGGGCCTGGTCGATCTCTATCAGATCGCCATTTTCCTGCTGGGCATCTTATGCATCATTGTCGAGATGCTGATGCCGACAGTAGGGCTCCTGGCTGGCGTGGGCGTGGCAGCGATGCTTTACAGCGTGGTACTGGCACTGGGCGGCGATGTCAATGCAATCGTGGCGATGGCTATATCGTTTGCGGCAGCAGTGGTCATCTTTGCCCTGATTGTCAAGAGACTGCCTTCGAGCAGGTTATGGAATCGATTCGTACTCAAGGATCAGTCGACCGCAAGCCGCGGATATGTCAGTGCCGTGCAGGATGACGGGCTGATCGGGAAGCGTGGCATCGTGCTGACAGAGCTGCGCCCTTCCGGTTCAGTCCGCATTGACGGACATCCGGTGGATGTCGTTTCGGAGGGTGCGTTCATACGCAAAGGAGAAGAAGTAGAAGTGATTTCAGTCCATGGCAGCCGTGTTCTGGTGCGGCGCGTGGATCATGCAGGCAAGTGACGGGAGGCGTTCTTATGGCGATGTTGATCAGTTCCGGTTTCCTTATCGTACTCATTGTAGCAGTGATCATGCTTTTCTTGCATTTTGTCCCCTTGGGACTCTGGATCTCGGCTCTGGCGGCTGATGTCCATGTCAGCATCATCACATTGGTGGGCATGCGTATGCGCCGCGTACCGCCCAGCAAAATCATCCTGCCGCTCATCAAGGCGAACAAGGCTGGCCTGGATGTGGTGGTCAATCAGCTTGAGGCGCATTATCTGGCTGGCGGTAATGTCGACAAGGTCGTCGATGCCCTGATTGCAGCGCATCGCGCACAGATCCCTCTGCCTTTTGAGCGCTCAGCAGCCATTGACCTTGCGGGCCGCGATGTGCTTGAGGCGGTGCAGATGAGCGTCAATCCGAAGGTCATCGAGACGCCGGTTGTTTCGGCTGTGGCCCGCAATGGTATCGAACTCAAGATCAAGGCGCGCGTTACGGTGCGTGCGAATATTGACCGCCTCGTGGGCGGTGCCGGCGAGCCGACCATTATCGCGCGTGTCGGCGAAGGCATTGTCACGACTGTCGGCTCTTCCGAGAGCCACAACGATGTGCTGGCCAATCCGGACGATATCAGCAAGACGGTGCTGGGCAAGGGCCTTGATGCTGGTACGGCTTTTGAGATCCTTTCCATCGATATTGCTGATGTTGATGTCGGGCGCAACATCGGTGCGGAACTCCAGACGGATCAGGCAGAAGCCGATAAACGCATTGCTCAGGCTAAGGCCGAGGAACGCCGTGCAATGGCAGTGGCCAAGGAGCAGGAAATGAAGGCGTATACGCAGGAAATGGAAGCCAAGGTCGTCGAGGCGCAGGCCGAGGTCCCGCATGCCATGGCGGAAGCACTGCGCAGCGGCCGTCTTGGCGTGATGGATTATTACAATCTCAACAATGTCCAGGCCGATACGGATATGCGCAATGCCATCAGTACGGCTGGTGCAGCCGATAAGATGAAGCCGACAAAACCTGTCAAGTGATGTCAGCTTCTCTGGCAGGACCGCAGGAAAGAAAGGGGATAGGATATGGAATCCTCGATTTTAGTCATCGTTCTTTTTGCTCTGTTTGCCATCTTCATGGATTGGCTGGGCAAGAAGGGCAAGAAGCTTCCACCTGCAGAGCGGCGTCCGGATCCGTCAACAACCCTGCCGCCGCCTTTGCCGCGGCCATGGCCGACGCGGCAGGGCAGCCCTCAGGGCGAGACCAAAGAACGGCTGGGATTCAAGATCCCGGAAATCAAGGGCGCGCCGCCTGCTCCCGGTCATGTCGATACGGGCGGTGTTTACCGCGAGTCCGGGGCCGTGCTTGAAGAGCAGCGTCAGCGCCAGCAGGAGGAACAGGCCGCCCGGCAGCGTCATGAGGCATATGAACAGGCAAAGAGGTTGGAAGAAGCGCGAATCCGTGCTGAGGAGCAGGCGTCCTACCTGCGGGCTGCCAAACTGCCGCAGGGAGAAGCCAGCGGCCAGCAGCCATTCTTGCCTGTGCTGACCCCTGAATCAGCCCAACAGGCTGTCGTCCTGGCGGAACTCCTTGGCAGTCCGCGGGCGCATCGTCCCGGGCGCTGGCAGCGCCATCGCAGGCATGACTGAAGCGATTTTTTTGAGCCTGCCAGAAATGGCGGGCTTTTTCGATGACAAAATAGGCAAAGTGTAGTAGAATTATATAATGCGAGTTATGGAATATATTGGGTATCATAAATGAGATGTAAATAATGAGTAAGGTTTTGTAGGTGATGAATTTGTCAAACCACATGTTTGATGTGATAAAAAGTGACCTGGAAGTCCTGGAGGAAGGGCTTTTGGCAGCAGTTTCTTCTGAGAATGACTTGGTGACAGAAGTGGGGACGCATCTGGTGACATCGGGCGGCAAGCGGATTCGCCCAGCGCTGTGCCTGCTCTCCGCCCATGGCGGCCCATCCTTTGAGCTATCGCATGTTCTCCCGCTGGCTGAGGCTTTAGAGCTTATCCATACAGCTTCTCTGGTACATGACGACGTCATCGACGAAGCTGACACGCGCCGCGGTGCTGAGACGGCCAACGCTCGCTGGGGCAATCAGGTGGCAATCCTTTCTGGTGATTATATCTTTGCTCGGGCATTCCACTTGATTGCCAATCAGGGATATGGGGAATACATTTCCATGCGCCTGGCGGAACTCGTCTGCAATCTCAGTGTCGGCGAGATCATCCAGGATCATGCAGTCTATCAGGCATCGCGCGGCATGGCTGATTATTACGACCGGATCCAGAAGAAAACAGCGGACTTCCTTGAGATATGCTGTGAACTGGGGGCACTCGTAGGAGGCGCCTCGCCAGAGGCTGCAGCGAAGCTCGCGGCGTATGGCCATGATATCGGCATGGCTTTCCAGATCACAGATGACCTGCTCGATATCGAGCAGACTTCTGAGAAGATCGGCAAGCCGGCTGGCAATGATATCCGTCAGGGCATCGTGACACTGCCTGTCATCCGCGCCCTGGAGACGAGCCCCGCAGCTGATGAACTCCGTGCCATCGTCACGGATATGGATATGACGGATGAGATGGTAGCGCGTGCCCTGGATATCGTCAAGTCTACGGACGCTGTGGAGTTTGCCAAGCAGAAGGCGGATGAGTATCTGGCGCATGCAAAGGCCGTCCTGCCAGAGGATCTGCCGGACGAGATACGGGAAGCGTATATCATGGTGGCTGACTTCATCGGTGATCGTGATTTTTGAGGAATGATGGGACAGCTGCCTGTCAGGCAGGCTTGCGCCCTTTATGGAGGAATGAGTATGTTTGGAATCGGCGTGCCAGAACTGGTACTCATCTTGATCATTGGACTTATTGTTTTTGGCCCCGGCAAGCTCCCGGAAATGGGCCGAACGCTTGGCAAGGGCATCCGTGAATTCCGCAAGGCCTCGAACGCATTATCACAGGCCATCAACGCTCCGGAGCAGCCGGTACAACCGCCTGTTCCGCAGCAACCGGCTGCGCAGCCTGCCGTCACGCCTGTGCAGCCACCCCAGGCTCCTGCACAGGCTCCGGCTGCAGCCGGGCAGGCCAATGCACAGCCGGTACAGCAGCATCCCGTACAGTCTGCTGCACCGGCACAGCCTGCTGGAACAGCTGCTCCTCAGCCACCTGCCTATCAGGCACCAACGCAGGAGAGCGTGCGCCAGCAGCTGGCGGCCACGCAGCGTGAAGCAGAGCAGAAAAAGGATTGAGGGAAGGGCGCAGTGCTGCGCCCTTTTTCAATTGATGGATATTTAGCGATAAGTCTGGTTTATCAAAGCGGAATCCTTTGATGAAGTGTCGCCGCACACTCGTGGCTTTAGTCATGAGTGTGCGGCGACACATAACATATGTCATTGTAAAATCGCAAATAAAACCTTGAAATAATTGAGGTTTTCTTCTACATATGTTATTATATATGCAGGAGGTGAGAATATGACAATAGAAACCCATCATGGTCGAGGATATGTCTATTGTTTACATTACCATATCGTTTGGTGTGTGAAGTACAGACATAAGGTACTGACACCAGAAATTGTCGAAGACCTTGTTCCGATACTAGAAAAAATAGCCAATGACAATGACTTCGAAATTTTGGAACTCAACACAGACAAAGACCATGTACATATTCTCATAGACTGTTCCCCGCAGCACTTCATCCCAGACATAATGAAAGCGATTAAAGGCGTGTCTGCTCGACTGCTTATGAAAAAGCACAGTGATACGCTCAGAAAGAAGCTCTGGGGAGGGCATTTGTGGAATCCGTCTTATTTTATAACGACTGTTTCTGAGAACACAGAAGCACAAGTTAGGGAATACATCAAATCTCAAGGAAAAAAGGATTAAGAAAGGAGGGCTTGGCGATGAAGATAATGACTACTTACAAAACTAAAATCAGAGATTCGCATCGTGCATT
>JAQYBD010000069.1 GCA_029338835.1 Selenomonadaceae bacterium
CGTGCGCCTTCCGGCGTACTCTTGCAGAGCATCGGCGTCTCGATCTCGAGGAAGCCGTGGTTGTCGAAGAAATCGCGCATGATCTTCGTCACGCGGTGACGCAGGATGATGTTGTACTGCATCTCCGGGCGGCGCAGGTCGAGATAACGGTATTTCAGGCGAACCATCTCGTCGACGTCCACACCGTCCTGGATGTAGAACGGCGGCGTCTTCGAGGTGTTGAGGATGCGCAGCTCCGCGCAGACGACCTCGATCTCGCCCGTCTCGATGTTCGGGTTGATCGTCTCCTCGCTGCGGGCGCGGATCTTGCCGCGGACCGCGATGCAGAATTCGTTGCGCAGGGACTCTGCCTTGTGGAACGTTCCCTCGTTCATGGCCGCTTCGTCGAAGACGATCTGGACAAAGCCCGAACGGTCACGCATGTCGACGAAAATCAGTCCGCCGTGATCGCGGCGGCGCGAAACCCAGCCGCAGAGTACGACTTCCTGGCCGACTTCCGTCTTGCGAAGGGCACCGCAATGATGGGTGCGCTTCATACCTTGTAATGTTTCCATTAACCTTTCACCTCAGCACATAGCTTTTCTATAATAGCATCAAAGGAAACCTTCTGCTGTTCGCTCTTTTCCATATCCTTGAGCATCACGCAGGATTCCTTGACTTCGTCTTCACCGATGATCAGCGCAAAACGGGCATTCGCCTTGTTCGCCTGTTTCATCTGGGCCTTCATGCTGCGGCCGGCATAGTCCATGCCAGCCTTGAGCCCCGCACGGCGCAGCTCCGTAAGGAGCTTGAAAGCCGGCGCCTTGGCTGCCTCGCCGAGGGCCACGACAAAGGCATCCGTCTTCTTCGGCTGCTCGGGGATGAGGCCCTGCTTCTCGAGGGCCAGGAGGACGCGCTCAAGACCCGTCGCAAAGCCGACAGCCGGCGTCGGCTTGCCGCCGATTTCCTCGATGAGGCCGTCGTAGCGGCCGCCGCCAGCCACGGCACTCTGTGCGCCGAGCGGCGCATACTTGATCTCAAACGCCGTCTTCGTGTAGTAATCGAGGCCGCGCACGAGACGCGGATCCAGCTCGAAGGCGATGCCTGCTTCCGTCAGGTACTCCTGTACCTTATGGAAATGATCCTGGCATTCCTCGCAGAGGCAGTCCGTGATCTTCGGGGCATCGGCCATGAAGGGCTTGTCGGCATCAACCTTGCAGTCGAGGATGCGCAGCGGGCTGCGCTCGAAGCGATCCTTGCAGTCCTCGCAGAGATCATCGAGCTTGTCGCGGAAGTAGTCCTGCAGCACCTTGCGGTAGACAGGGCGGCACTTCGGGCAGCCGACGGAATTGAGACTGAGCTTCAGGTCCTTGAGTCCCAGGGACTCAAGGAAGTCGACAGCCAGCATGATGACCTCGGCATCCGTCATCGGGTTCTCCTCGCCGAGGGACTCGACGCCAAACTGATGGAATTCGCGCATGCGGCCGGCCTGCGGACGGTCGTAGCGGAACATCGAACCGATGTAGAACAGCTTGACGAGCGAGGAATCGCCATAGAGCTTGTTCTGCAGATAGGCGCGCACAGCCGATGCCGTATTCTCCGGGCGCAGCGTGATGCTGCGGCCGCCGCGATCCTCAAACGTGTACATCTCCTTGTCGACGACATCGGTCCCTTCGCCGATGCCGCGATGGAACAGCTCCGTATGCTCGAAAAGCGGCGTGCGGATCTCTTCAAACCCATAACGGCCGCAGATCTCGCGGATCTTCTGTTCCACATAATTCCATTCGCCGACGGTATCCGGCAGAATGTCCTTGGTTCCCCGAGGGGCATTGGTGAGCATGAATCTTCTCCCCCTAGTTTCAATTTCTTATTTCCCGTAGGCTTCTTCCAAAAGCTGCCTGCGTTTCTCGATGTAGACATCCACATCCCGCAGATACGTCACGAGGTCCTTCGCATTGAACGAGGACTTCATGCGCTGCCTGCGAAAATCGACGACTTTCGTCGTGGCGGCGCCGCCGATGCCGAGGATGGTCTGATGCTCCTCCATGATCTGGATGTTGTACATGCCTTCCGCACCGGGACGGCAACAGCCCACGTTCTCGAGGTCGCCGCTCATGTAGCCCTGGCGGTAGAGATAATACGGCTTCATGCCGGCAGACTCCACATAGGACATGGCGACCTCCGACATGCGGCGCGTCTCCTCATCAGACGGCAGCTCCACATGCTGCTCCTCCATCAGGCGCTTGAGGCGCGAGCCGCGCTTGAGCGCAAGCGCATGCAGCGTGATGTCATCGGGCTGGAGTGCCGTGACTTTTTCCATCGTGTCACGCACATCTGCGGCCGTCTCGCCCGGGAGTCCCAGGATGAGATCCATGTTGATGTGCGGGATGCCGGCCGCGCGCAAGGCGCGGTACATCGTGACGACGTCCTCAGGCGTATGCTGGCGGCCGATGCGCTTGAGTGTCCGCAGCTGCATGGTCTGCGGGTTGACGCTGACGCGCGAGACAGAGAGCTTCTTCATCGTCTCGATCTTCGCGGGTGTGATGCTGTCGGGACGGCCGGCCTCCACAGTGAATTCCACCATATCCGGCCTATAGAAAGCATTATATACCATCTCGAGCATTTGGGCAAAAATTTCATCCGGCAGGCTTGTCGGCGTGCCGCCGCCCACGTAGATATTCTGCACGCGGAAGCCGTAATGCGTGGCAGCCTCTTTGGCCGCCATGAGATCCTTCGTCAGGATTGCCATGAATTCCTGCAGCCTGCTCTCGCCGGGCAGGATGTTCGAGGGGAAGCTGCAGTAGAGACAGCGCGTCAGACAGAACGGGATGCCCACATAGACACTGACGGTCTTTTCATCCGAAGTCCTGAGGAACGGCAGCTGGCGGAAAGCCATCGGCGTGATGACGCGAGCCTTCTGCTCGCTGCAGGCGTAGTCCTCCTGAAGGCGCGCGACGATGGCTTCCTCTGAGAGGCCGCCGCGGATCCAGCGGTGGACGATCTTCGTTGGGCGCACGCCGTGCAGGATGCCCCAGGGAGCCTGTGGCATGCCGAGTTCCTCACGGAAGATCCGGTAGAGATTGAGTTTGATGAGACGGTTCACAGCCGCTCCTTCGCGCTCATCGGGCTTGCCCGTGCCGCAGCGCACGAAGCGCCTCATATGCCCCTGCAGATCAAAGAGCAGCAGTTCGCTTGCGACCTGCGGCAAGCCCGTCTCCGTATCCGACAGCCGACGGTTGACGACCGAGAGCTGCAGGAAATCCGCTGCACCGCGCCGGCCGACGATCTCGACCTTGAAAAGCACGAGAACCTCGCGCACGATCTTGTCCGTGATCTCACGCTTGTTGTTGAGTGTGAACGAATTAATCCTGAGCGTCATGCTGGCACTCCCGGCAAAGGCCGAAGAATTTGACCTGATGGTCGGAAACCTTGAATCCCAGCGTATCCTGGATGTTCTGCTCCAAGGGTTCCAGGAGGTCATCCTCAAACTCGATGACCTTGCCGCATTTCGTGCAGATCAGATGATGATGGTGGTGGTGCGCCGGATCCGTCGTATTGACCTCATAGCGGCTGCAGCCATCGCCGAACTCCATCTTCTGCAAGATGCCGAGATCCGACAGGAGTTCCAGGCTGCGATACACCGTCGCGAGACCGATCTCCGATTTGTTGTCGCGCAGGATGCCATGCACATCTTCTGCACTCAGGTGTTCGCCCGGGTGGTTGAGGAAGATCTGCAGCACAACCTGGCGCTGCGGCGTCATCTTGTGCTGGCGTTCCTGCAGTTTCCGTTTTAAATCTTCCATGGTAAAGGTACGTGACATAGTAAGTTCCTCTTTCCTCAATGATTTTATGGGATACCGTTCGTGCTGTTCCCTAAATAAGCATCAAATGTATTTATTATAACAAAACCGCAAAGAAAATACAATCAACGCTGGCAAAGCCGGGAGGAAGACTGCCGTCCGCATCAGTTCTGGGAAGCATTGCGGCCCATGGCACGCGTAACGCTGTAGACATTCTTGAGCCGACGCATCTTCGTCATGATCTGCGCGACCTGCGTCGCACTCTTGACATCGATGCCCATGACGACCGTCGAGGTCTTGTTGTTGCGATTCGGGTTCGCGTTGACGCTGCGGATGTTGAGCTTCATCTCCGACGGCACGGCCAGGAGTTCGGCGAGCGCACCGCTCTTGTCGTTGCAGACGATCTCGATCTCGACCGTATAGTCCTTGTCGAGACCGATATCCCAGCTGACTTCGATGAGGCGCGAGAGATCATTGTCGCGCAGGACGTTCGGGCAGTCGGCCCGGTGTACGGAGACGCCGCGGCCGCGCGTGATGAAGCCGACGATCTGATCGCCGGGGATTGGGTTGCAGCAGCGCGCGAGACGCACCAGGAGGCCGCTCTCCCCTTCGACGAGTACGCCATGGCTCGAACGGTTGCGCTTGCCGTTGTGCTGCGGCGTCTTGAGTTCCGAGAGCATCTTCGAGACATCGGGCGGCGTCGCTTCCTTGAGATCCTTCTTGTAAAGCTCGATGAGCTTCGTCATGACGCTGCGCACCGTCAGGCCGCCGAAGCCCAGTGCTGCCAAAAGATCATCCTCGCTCTGGATGTTGAGCTTGTCGGCCACCTGCTGCAAACGTCCTTCCTTGAGGAGCTGCTTGGGCGCATAGCCAAGATGCTTCGCCTCTTCCTTGATGAGTTCGAAGCCGCGCTCGATGTTCTCCTCGCGCTTCTCCTTCTTGAACCACGAACGGATCTTGCTGCGCGTCTCCGAGGAAGCGACGATGTTGAGCCAGTCACGGCTCGGGCCGTTGTTGGCCTTGTTCGTGATGACCGAGACGATATCGCCGTTCTTGAGCTTGTATTCAAGCGGCACGAGCTTGCCGTTGACCTTCGCGCCGACGCAGTGATGGCCGACCTCCGTGTGGATGCGGTAGGCAAAATCAATCGGGATAGAGCCCTTCGGCAGGTCGACGACATCGCCTTTCGGCGTAAAGACAAAGACCTCATCGGAGAAGATATCGACCTTGAGAGCCTCGAAGTATTCCTTCGGGTCGCTGAGTTCCTGCTGCAGGCTGACCATCTGGCGCAGCCAGCTCATCTTCTGATCGACCTCACCCGTTGCCTTCGCGCCCTTGCCGGCCTCCTTGTACTTCCAGTGCGCCGCGACACCGTATTCCGATACCTGGTGCATGGCGAATGTGCGGATCTGGATTTCCAGCGGATAGCCGCGCGTCATGACTGTCGTGTGCAGCGACTGGTACCCGTTCGATTTCGGCATGGCGATATAATCCTTGAAGCGGCCCGGGATCGGCTTCCACATCGCGTGGATGACGCCGAGGACTCCGTAGCAGTCCTTGACGGAATCGACGAGAACGCGCACAGCCGAGAGGTCGTAGATCTCGCTGAGGTCCTTGTTGTCGCGCTTCATCTTCTTGTAGATGCTGTAGAAATGCTTGGCGCGGCCGCTGATATCCGCCTTGATGTGGGCTTCTGCGAGCTGCTCCTGGATCTGCTTGATGGACGTATCGATGAAGGACTGGCGTTCCTTGCGCTTCTGCTTGACGTTCTCGACGAGGTCGTAGTAGATTTCCGGCTCGAGATAGCGCAGGCAGAGATCCTCGAGTTCCCATTTGATGCTCGAGATGCCGAGGCGGTTCGCGAGCGGCGCGTAGATCTCGATGGTCTCGCGCGCGATGCGCTTCTGCTTGTCCTCGCGCATATACTTGAGCGTGCGCATGTTATGCAGGCGGTCGGCCAGCTTGATCATGATGACGCGGATATCCTTGGCCATCGCCAGGAACATCTTGCGGTAGCTCTCGAGCTGAGCCTCCTCCTTCGACTTGTACTGCAGACGGCCGAGCTTCGTCACGCCGTCGATGAGCATGGCCACTTCCTCGCCGAAGAGTTCCTTCATCTGGTCGAGCGTATAGATCGTGTCCTCGACGACATCGTGCAGGAGTGCCGCGCTGATGGTCACATCATCGAGATGCAGCTCCGTCAGGATCTCGGCCACATGCAGCGGATGGATGATATAGGCTTCGCCCGAGACGCGCGTCTGTCCCTCGTGAGCCTTATGCGCCAGCTCATAGGCTTTGCGGATGAGCTCGAGATTGGCTTTCGGCGAATACGCCCGGACATTATCGATGATGGTATCGATGGTCACCGGTTCTTTATCTTTATCGTTCATACGTCCCAACTCCTCATTGACGTGATGCGTTCTCTCTCAAAACGCGCAGTGCGTTTCATGACTCAAGATCCCGTTCCTGCGCGTAACGGCGGAAGGTCGGCGAAGCGGCCAGATCCATTTTTCCCGAGGGCGGCGGCAAGTAGTACCCCGTCTCCCCGAGATTCTCCCGGACGAGTCCGAGTTCTTGGAAGACGCGCAGTCCCATAGCCATGGTGAAATACGCCATAGGCCGCATGAGCCGGTTGCACGCTTCCGTGAGCCCCGCAGCCGTGAACGGGATGCTGCCCTCCCGCTGCTGGATGCCATACAGGAAGCGGTAGATATCCCGCAGGGTCTCCTTCCCCGGGAAGACCCGTTTTGAAGCAGCGGGACTCAGCTCCTCGACGAGGCACTGCACGCTGCGGGTGCCGTTCCACTCGTTGATGGCCGGCGCATAGACAAAATCGCAGGCCTCCGCGTTGACGACGCCCGCAAGTTCCGCATGGTTCCACATGAGCCCCGTCACGCGGTGCTCGCGCGTGCCGAACTGGAAGCGCAGGTGATTGCGGTCCCGGCCGATGGCCACGGCTTCTTCCGCCCGCACGTCGCGGCAGCCGAAAAGCGGCTTCGGGTTGCCCATGCCATAGGGCTCGAGCCTTTCGATCTCCTCCACCATGGAAAGCGTGACGTCTTCGGGCGCCAGCTCGAATTCCACGGCGACCTTCGGCTGGTAATCGTCGGCCGTAAGATGTGCCGCCGCATACGCGCAGAAAGCCGCGCGGAAAGCCGCCAGCCCGCTCTCTTTGAGGGAAAGCCCGGCCGCCATCGCATGACCGCCGAACTGCAGCAGATGCTCCTTGCAGGCAGCAAGCGCCTCGTACATCGAGAGCCCCGCGATGCTGCGGCACGAGCCCTTGCAGATACCATCCTCCTGGATGGTCAGCACGATAGTGGGCTTGTAGTATCTGTCGACGAGCCGGGAAGCCGCGATGCCGATGACACCGGGATTCCAGCCCCTGCCTGCGACGACAATGGCCGGCAGCGAGAACGGATCCTCAGCCGCGAGCTTCTCCTCCGCCTGCTGCACGATGGCGCGCTCAAGCTCCTGGCGCTCCCGGTTCAAGAGGTCGAGTTCTTCGGCGATGGGCGCCGCCTCCTCAGGACTCTTTGCCGTCAGGAGCTTCACGCCCTGGCGTGCCGAGCGGATGCGCCCGGCCGCATTGAGGCGCGGCGCGAGCAGGAAGCCGATGTGGCCCGCGTTCAGGTGCTTGCCCGTGAGGTTCGCGACGGCCAGCAGCGCGGCAATCCCCGGCAAGGGATCCTCTTCCATGCGGGCAAGCCCCTCCTTGACGATGCGGCGGTTCTCGCCGCGCAGCGCGACGAGGTCGGCAACGGTGCCGAGCGCGACGAGTTCGATGCCCCGCACGTCGCCATGCCCCCCGTGTTCCTGCCAGAGAGCCTGGCAGAGCTTGAAAGCCACGCCGACGCCCGCGAGTTCCTTATCGGGATACGGGCAGTCCGGCCGGTGCGGATTGAGTACAGCCACGGCGTCCGGCAGCACCTCGCCCGGCAGGTGATGATCCGTCACGATGATGTCGAGCCGGCCCTTCATGGCGCCGACATCCACCACCGACGCGATGCCGCAGTCGACCGTCACGAGGAGATCTGTCGTCTCTGCAAGCTGCTCAAGGGCCTGGCGGTTGAGGCCGTAGCCCTCCGTCAGGCGATCCGGTATGTAAAAGTCCGCTCTGGCCCCCATGGCCCGCAGATTCAGCAGCAGCAGCGATGTCGCTGTCATGCCGTCGACATCGTAATCTCCGTACACCGTGATATGCTGCTCCTTCTCCATCGCCTGCAGGATGCGCGCGACGGCAGGCTTCATGTCCTTCATGAGGAAGGGATCCCGGAAAGGCTGAGCCTCAGGATGCAGGAAAGCTTCCGCCGCTCTGGCATCGCGTATGCCGCGGTGCCAGAGCAGCGTCGCCATCATCTCATCCTGCCCGATGGCATGCGCAAACGCAGCCAGCTCAGGGATCGGCTCGTACATGTTCCACTGCTTGATCATAAAAACTCCTGTTACATAAAATCTTTATCTTAGTAGTATTCGCTGTACACTTGTAAAATCCTATCAGTCCCATCAATCTTAGCACAAAAAAAGAAGCCTGTCTAACAGAACAGGCTCCTTCATGGCCGAGGCCAGCAGCGTACACTGCCGCCGGTCATTTATTTTGCTGGTGCAGCCTTCGGCTGATGGCGCTTGCGCTCCGACCAGTTGCGGAAGACGACCCAGAGCGGGCTCGCGATGAAGATCGACGAATAGCAGCCGACACTGAAGCCGACGAGCAGCGCGAAAGCAAAATCCTTCGTCGTATCGCCGCCGAAGAAGTAGAGGGCAGCCGTCGTGAAGAGGACCGTGAACACCGTGTAGAGGGAACGCGTCAGCGTCTGGAAGATACTGCGGTTGACGAGTTCGTTGATGTCGCCGCCGCGGCGGAAATGCAGCTTGAGATTCTCGCGGATGCGGTCGAAGATGACGATGGTATCGTTGATGGAATAACCGACGATCGTCAGGAGCGCCGCGATGAACGACGAATCGATCTGGCGCTGCGTCAGCGAGAATACCGCCAGCACGATGAGGATATCGTGGATGAGCGCGAGGACAGCCGCGATGCCGAAGCGCAGCTCAAAGCGGTACGCCACGTAGAGGATAATCAGCGCCCACGAGACGACGAGGGCCAGGACGGCGTTCGTGATGAGTTCGCCGCCGATCGTCGCGCCGACTTTCTCCTCACGCAGCACCTGGTAGTCGCCGACATCACTCTTGAGCGTCGCCATGACTTCCTTGCGCTGATCCTCCTCAAGATCCCGCGTGCGGATCATGACGTTTTCCGACTCACGGACATCGGACTGCGCGCCCGAGAGCTGGATGGTCGCATCGTCGAGATCGTACTTACCAAGGCTCGTGCGGATATCGGAGATCGCGACCGGCTGGTTGAACTTGAGATCGATGATGGTACCGCCCGTGAAGTCGATACCGAAGTTGAAGCCGCGGACGGCCATGCAGATGATTCCGGGGATGATGATCAAGGCGGAAATGAGGAACCAGATTTTCCGATGGCCTGCAATATCGAATTTAGGCATTCTTCTTCACATCCTCCTTTTTCCAAAGCATGAAGCCCGTGGCGCCGTAAGCACCCGGCTTCTCAAAGAGCTTGGCATCGACCATGAGCTTGAGCATGTAATGCGTCAGCGTGATGGCCGTGAACATCGAGAGTACGGTGCCGATTACCAGCGTGATGGCAAAGCCGCGGATGGTACCCGTGCCGAGGAAGAACAGCACAACAGCTGCGATGATGGTCGTGATGTTCGAGTCAAAGATCGTCGTGAAAGCGCGCTTGAAGCCCGCTTCCATCGAGAGGCGCAGCGTCTTGCCCTGGATCTGGTATTCTTCCTTGAAATGCTCGAAGATCAGGACGTTCGCATCGACAGCCATACCGATGGACAGGATGATACCAGCAACGCCCGGCAGCGTCAGCGTGGCATCCAAAAGATACAGCAGCGCGAGCAGCATGAGCGTGTAGGCCATCAGCGCGATATCGGCGATGAAACCCGACATGCGGTAGAAGAAGATCATGAACAGGAGGACGGCGCCGAGGCCGACGGCAAAGGCGAATTCCGACTTGTCCTTGGAATCCTGTCCGAGCGTCGGGCCGACGGTGCGCGTCTCGATGATGTTGACTTTGACAGGCAAAGCGCCGCTCCTGAGTACGACGGCGAGGTTCTGTGCCTCTTCGAGCGTCTTCTGGCCCGTGATCTCCGCCTTACCGCCAAGGATCGGCTCACGGACGTTCGGGGCCGTCAGCACTTCACCATCGAGCAGGATGGCGATCGTGCGGCCGACGTTCTTCGTCGTGAGGTCGGCGAACTTCTTCGCCCCTTCATCGGTGAATTCGAGGTTGACGACATTCTGGCCGTTCTGCTGGTTCGTCGCAGCCTGGGCATCCTTGAGGTCCGTACCCGTCAGGACCGTATTGCCATCCTCATCCTTGAATTCGAGCATGGCCGTCTTGCCGATGGTCTTGATGGCCGCATCCGGATCCTTGACGCCCGGCAGCTCGATGATGACGCGGCGCTCGCCCTCACGCTGGATGATTGGCTCCGTGAGGCCCAGCGCATTGACGCGCTTCTCCATGATGGTGACGACGCGGTTCATCGCATCATCGTTGACTTTTGCTGCATCCGTGTCCTCGGCTTCGAGCACGACATGCGTGCCGCCTTGCAGGTCAAGACCCTGGCGGATAGAGTTGGCCAGGGGCTGGACAAAAGCAAGGAAAAGGCCGACGATGGCCACGACGCAGACAATGAGTTTGATGAGACTATTCTTTCTCAACGTTTCACAACCCTTTCTACGTGGTCTATTTTGTGTGGTCTATGTCGATATGGTCTATGTGTGGTTCAATCCGACGCGTTTCCGTCAGGATCAGATTGACCTTGGCATCATGCGGCTCCATGGGGACTTCCGCCGTGACCTGGCCGTCGAAGGTCAGGGCCGCGCGGAAAGCCTGCGGAGCCCGCTCAGCAAGATAGCGGTCGTAATACCCGCCGCCGAGGCCGAGCCTGTCGCCGGCAGGCGAGAACGCCGCGCCCGGCACGACGATGAAGTCGATGTCCGCCGCAGGGATGATTTCCTGTTGCTCGGGACGCACGGTCATGATGCCGAACTTCCCCGGCACGAGTGCCGCCAGCTCCGGCAGGTTCACGGCCTCCATGAGCCCCTTGCCCGTGATGAGCGGCAGGGCCACGCGCTTGCCCTCAGCGAGGCAGTGCGACAAGAGGGATCCTAGCTGCACTTCATCGGGCATCGAGGCGTAGGCAAAGACCGTCCTGGCCCGCTGGAACGCCGGCTCCTCATAGAGGCGCGCGAGGATGGCACGGCTCTTTGCTGCGCGCTCTGCGGGCGTGAGCTGATGGCGGAAAGCCAGCATCTTATGGCGCAGCTCTTTCTTCAAGGCCAGCATGGCCTCATGCGGCAGGCCGTCTTTCATGCTGCGTCCGACCCCTCCGTGAGTACGGCGTTGATGCTCGCGCGCGCCACCTCGATGACGACGTGATCCGCGACCTTGAGCTTCAGCGACTTGTCATTCAGCGACTCGATCGTGCCGTAGATGCCGCCAATCGTTACGACATGGTCGCCCTTCTTGAGGCTGTCGAGCATGCTCATGCGCTTCTTCTGCTGATTTTTCTGCGGACGGTACAGCAGGAAATAGAAAATAGCGATCATGACCACAATCGGGCCAACGGTTCCCAGCATTTCTGGACTCATGAAAAACACTCCTTTTATTTGCTTCTGTTTGCTTCGTTTCTATTCATCTTCCAGCAGTCTCACTGCTTGCCATGCATGACGTAATTCGCGAAGAAATCCGCGCGGAAAGCGCCGAAGCGATCCTCGAGGATGGCCTGGCGCATGCGGCGCATGAATTCCTGCAGGAAATAGAGGTTGTGCAGCGACAGGAGACGCAGGCCGAAGATCTCACCGGCGCGCACGAGGTGGCGGATGTAGGCGCGCGTATAGCCGTTGCGGCACGCATAGCAGCCGCAACCCTCCTCGAGGACATGGTGGTCATGCGTGAACTGGGCGTTCTTCATGACGAGACGGCCCGTCCAGGTCATCGCCATGCCGTTGCGTGCGACACGCGTCGGATAAACGCAGTCGAACATGTCGATGCCGCGCTGCACGCCTTCGACGAGGCAGTCCGGCGTGCCGACACCCATGAGGTAGCGCGGCTTATCCTGCGGCAGGAGCGACGTCGAATACTCGAGCATCTCGTACATGAGATCCTTCGGCTCGCCGACCGAGAGGCCGCCGACGGCATAGCCCGGCAGGTCAAGCGCCACGGTCTCGCGGGCACTCCACTCGCGCAGCTCCTTGTGCATGCCGCCCTGCACGATGCCGAAAAGCCCCTGATTGGGAGCCGTCATCGCCGTCTTGCAGCGCTTGAGCCAGCGCAGCGTGCGCTCCGTCGACTGCTTCGCATAGTCGTAGTCAGCTGGATACGGCACGCATTCATCAAAGGCCATGACGATATCGGAGCCGAGTGCCATCTGCACCTCCATCGACACCTCCGGCGACAGGAATTTCTTCGAGCCGTCGATGTGCGAGCGGAACGTCACGCCCTCTTCGGTGATCTTGCGCAGTTCGCCGAGACTGAACACCTGGAAGCCGCCGCTGTCCGTCAAGATGGCACGGTCCCAATGCATGAACTTGTGCAGGCCGCCGGCTTCGCGGATGAGATCCATGCCGGGGCGCAGGAAAAGATGGTACGTATTCGACAGGATGATGCCCGCCCCGAGATCCTTGAGTTCATCGGGCGAGACCCCCTTGACCGAAGCCTGTGTGCCGACCGGCATGAAGATAGGCGTCGGGAAGCTGCCATGCGGCGTATGGATGATGCCGGCACGGGCTCCCGTGGCGGCATCCTTCTTGACCAATTCATAAGTAATCGCAGTCAAACAAAACCCTCAACTTTCTTGGCGATTGTGCTGTTTGTCACGGCTGATGGCGAGAAGAAAGCTCTGCACGCAGGGCGGTCAGCATGCAGTCAAGGTCTGCTTCCTGCCCCGTCCAGAGGGCAAAGGCCGCAGCACCCTGGCCTGCGAGCATCTCCTCGCCGTTCAGGATGGTATGGCCGTGCGCCGCGGCTTCCCGCAGGAACCGCGTATGCGCCGGCGTGTAGATGATATCATAGACGATGGCCGAAGCCTTGAGATCCTGCCAGACAACGGGCGGCATGCCATCGGTGTGCGGCGTCATGCCGAGCGGCGTCGTATTGACGAGCAGATCCGCCTCGCCGAGTTCTTCGCGGAACGCCTCATCTTCCCAGTGATGGATGTGCAGGATTCCATACGGTGCAAATTCCTCAATGAGAGGTTCCGCTTTGCGCGGATTGCGCACGCCGATGGCAAGCGACGAGACTCCCTCGCGCAAAAGCCCCCAGATGACAGCGCGCGCAGCACCGCCAGCGCCCAGGAGTGCCACCTTTTTGCCGCGCAGGTCGATGCCGCGGCGCTTGAAAGGCAGCAGGAAGCCCGTCACGTCGGTATTGTGGCCGATGAGCCGCCCGTCCTTATGGATCACGGTATTGACGGCCCCGATGATACGCGCGTCCTCGTCGATCTCGTCGAGCAGCGGCATGATGGCCTGCTTGTGCGGGATCGTCACATTCCAGCCGGCAAAGCCCATGGCCTGGAGACCTGCAACCGCTGTCCGGAGCTTCTCGGGTGGCACGGGCAGAGCCACATAGACATAATCGAGTCCCGCTTTCTCCAGGGCGGCATTCTGCAATACCGGTGACAGGGAATGGAGGATCGGCCACCCCATGACGCCGAGATTCTGCGTCGTTCCCGTAAGCTTCTGGCTCATGTTCTCACCTCTCTCACGCATGCTCGCGGCGCGTCTTCGTCAGAAGATCCATCTTGAGTTCATAATAATCCGGCGTCATGTCGAGATAATGGCGATGCGGATTCTCAAAACGCTGCTCCTCTTCCCAGATCTCCGTGTCGAGCTGCTGCTTGACATAAGCGCGGATCACATCGAGAGCCGGCAGCGTCTCTGTGCGCTTGCCCTGGCGGACATAGCACTTGCGCAGATTCTTGAACGTGCAGTTCTCGAACGAACGGTTCTTCCAGGGCTTCTGCGGGTCGACGTAGCGCAGGGGCTTATCCGTATCCAGCTGTTCGCCGCAGATAGCCAGAAGATCCGCCACGGCGTGACCGTCGGCATCATAGACGCGATACAGATCCTTGAGACCCGGATTCGTGATTTTCTCGACATTCTCCGAGACCTTGATGCGCGGCTTGAACGCCCCGTCCTCGCCGACAGCGGCCAGCTTGTAGACTGCGCCGAAGACCGGCTCGGACTTGGCCGTGATCAGGCGCTCGCCGATGCCGAAGGAATCGATACAGGCTCCCTGCGAGAGCAGCGACGATACCGTGAATTCATCGAGGCTGTTCGACACGACGATCTTGCAGTCGGGAAGGCCGGCATCATCGAGCATTTTGCGCACGCGTTTCGAGAGGTACGCGAGGTCACCCGAATCGATGCGGATGCCCACGAGGCGCTTGCCCATCGGCTCGAGGACCTCATGTGCCACGCGGATGGCATTCGGGATGCCGGAATGGATGACATCATACGTATCGACGAGCAGGACTGTCGCATCCGGGTACGTCTCCGCATACTTCTTGAAAGCCTCATACTCATCGCCGTAGAACATGACCCAGCTGTGTGCCATCGTTCCCGAGATGGGGATGTGGAACATCTGGCCGGCCGAGCAGGTCGCCGTGCCGACCACGCCGCCGATGTAGGCTGCGCGGGCACCATACGTCGCTGCATCCATGTTGTGCGCGCGGCGCGCACCGAAATCCGAAACGGCCCTGCCTGCAGCTGCCTTGCAGATACGGCGGGCTTTCGTCGCAATCAGCGACTGATGATTGATCTGCGCAAGGATGGCCGTCTCCACGAGCTGAGCATCGATAAGCGGTGCCACCACCGTCAGGATCGGCTCATTCGGATACATGACCGTGCCTTCCGGCAAGGCATAGATATCGCCCTTGAAATGGAAATCCGACAGATACGCGAGGAACTCCTCGGAGAAGATTCCCTGCTGGCGGAAATACTCCACATCATCCTCTGAGAACTCCATGTTCTCTACATACTCAATAACCTGCTCCAGACCGGCGAAAATCGCAAAACCGCCTTCATCCGGATTTGCCCGGTAGAACACATCAAAGGCCACCTGCACATCCTTGTCGTGGTCTTTGAAATAACCATGTGCCATGGTCATCTCATAAAAGTCCATCATCATCGTGATATTGCGCTTGTCAAACTGCGTCATGACGCCAACCCCTTCACCTTGCGGCTTACCCGCAACAACATAGCTTTACGCTTTCTAGCAATGATGCATCCAATCGATAATGCATACAATCGATTATAACACATATCCAGGTATCTTGACACTCCCCGCCCTCAAATACGGCGAGATTCTTGCAATATCCAACCAAAAGCCCCCAGATTCCCCGAAAAAGCACAGGGATCCCCGCAGGGCACGCACATAGAAAAACTGCACCGTGCCGCAGCACCGTGCAGTCCCCGGGCAGCCTGCCAGACAGCCTCAGTAGCCGAGCGCGCGCGTGACCGCGTGTGCCAGCGGCTCATGCTTGATGAAATGGACGAAATCCTCGCAGAACATCGCCACGCTCTTGTCGCGCGTATACGCCAGCGTCATCTTGCCCGAGCAATGCGGCGTCAGGATGACGTTCTTGGCCGTCCAGAGCGGATCACCCTCAGGGATTGGCTCTTTGGCCATGACATCGAGTGCTGCACCCGCGAGTTCATCATGGTTGAGCGCTTCGACGAGCGCCGCCTGATCGATGGAGTTGCCTCGGCCCACATTGATGACGAACGCATCGTGCGGCAGCATAGCCAATCGCTCCTTCGAGAGCAGGTTCGTCGTCTCCCGCGTCCCCGGCAGGCAGAGTACGAGGATATCGGTTGTCGGCAGGTACTCCTCAAGATGCGACTGGTCCGCCACCTCATCGTAGACGGCACTGCGCTTGCGGCCGCTGCGGTTGATGCCGACGATGCGCGCCGGCTGGAAGGACTGGATGCGCTCAGCATAGCGCGTGCCGATGTCGCCCGTCCCCACGATCGTCACGCGGCTGTCCTTGATTGAACGCAGCTGCAGATTATTCTGCCACTCATGACGGCGGATGATCTCATCATACTCCGGATAACGGCGCACGAGCATCAGCGTCACCATGACGAGATGCTCGGCAATCGTCACGCCATACGCCCCGGAAGAATTGGAGAGCAGGCAGCCATCCGGCAGCACGCCGGGACGCAGCACGGGGTCGACGCCCGCCGACACGCTGCAGAACCACTTGAGATGTGGCGCCGCCTGTGCGAGCTTGTGCCCGCCGCCCGTGGCCGCCGTATAGAGGATATCGACATCCGCCATCTGCGGCAGCGCTTCTTCCTGCGACGTGAAGAACTTCACCTTCGCATCGTGTTCCGCTGCCAACGCGGCAATCTTCTCGCGCTGCGCGTCATTCATGAATGAATTGACCACTGCTATCGTAAACTGTTCCATGAAAAATGGACCTCCTTCTGTCTCTGCGTCAAGGGAACCATGAGAAGTCAGCAAAGTCTTTACCGGCTTCTCTTTCTTTATTCGCCGCCAAGTGCCAGAAGCCTTTTTTTCCCGGCAAAAATCATGTTACAGGCTTACACCTGCCTGCCATCTTCTTCCGCACCGTTGCCAAGCGGGAAAATCCGCGCTATACTACAGGTATCGATGCAAAAAGAATAAGCAGAGTAAGTGCTTGCGCGTCAAGTGCCGGATGTACGGGGAGTTGACATCCGGACGAAAGCCCCCGGGCTGCGGAGCAGGCATTGCATCCCGCTGCTGCAGGCATGGAAGGCGTTCCTTGTTGCAGCAACGCTGCGACCCATCCGTATTTCACGACACAAATGGAAAGGAAGGTCTTTTTTCATGTCCAGATTCTCCGTCAAGCCCCTTGTCTACGCCGGTGTCTGTGTGGCTCTGGCCGTGCTTTTCTCCTATGTCTTTGCCATCCAGACCGTCTTTGTACGCATCACTTTCGGCTTCCTGCCGATCGCCATCTACGGCGCGATGTACGGCCCCATGAAAGCAGGTCTCGTCGCCGCAGCCGCCGACTTCATCGGCACGGCTCTGCTCGGCACGAGCATCTTCTTCCCCGGCTTCCTCATCTCGGGCTTCCTCACGGGTTATATCTACGGCTGGTTCTTCTACGGCAAACGCGTCACGCTGCTGCGTGCCTGTATCCCCTTCTTCCTCGTCATGGTCTTCATCCACCTGGGTCTCAACACACTATGGCTGACCATCTTCTATCACAAGGCCGCTTCGGCCATCTTCCTGAGCCGCCTCATCAAGAACATCGTATGCTATCCCATGGAGGTCGGCCTCTTCCTCATGGTCTACCGCCCGCTGCTGCGCTTCCTGCCCGAACAGTTCCCGCAGCCCCGGGCCAAGAAGACCGTGCCCTCTGCCACCGCCTGACAAGAGCAGCGACAGCTCCCCCAAGGCACGCGCTGCTGCGCAAAAATGCCCTTTCCGCACCTCATCTCCGGGGCAAGGTGCAGAAAGGGCATTTTGCTGTTTGCGCGGCTTACGACAGATACTGATCGGTCAGGCGCTGCAGCATTCCCTGCTGCCGGAACGAAGCCAAGAACCTGTCGACCTGCCCTGCAGCAGGAGCAAAATCCCTCCCGAACAGGAAGCAGAATTCGCCACGGCTGAACGGCCGCTGGAGGAGCGGTGCCATGAGCCCCGGATACCGGCGGATGTAATAAGCAGCTTCCACCGTCTCCGTGAGCATGACATCCCCACGGCCAGCGGCAATCTCTCCGGGGATTGCCGCATTCTCGGGAAACAGGCGGACGTCAGCCTGCGGCAGGAAGCGGCGCACAAATGCTTCATTCGTGCCGCCCGGATTGCAGACGACGCGGACATCCGCCCGGTTGATGGCAGCAAGATCCGAGAAGCGCGCCTCTTCTCCCCGGCGGCAGAGGATGGTCTTGCCGGTGGCCAGGTACCCCGCCGAAACCGTCAGCGTTGCCACGCGCTCCTGCGTGCGGGAAATCCCTCCCACCGCCAGATCGAAAGCCGCGTGCCGCGCCTCCGTCTCAAGCCGCTGCCACGAAGTCCGGCAAAACGTCACACCAAGACCAAGCGCTGCCGCCAGGGATCGGGCCAGCTCGATATCGAACCCGCGATACGCCTGCAGCCGCGGCTCCCAGCAGGCCATGGGGCGGTAATCCCCCGGTGTGGCCACGCGCAGGATACCGCTTGCAGGCAGTCCTTCCAGATTGTATTTTTTATTGCTCTTTATATTGGTTTCATCGTACTTTCCAAAGTTTTTTCGCAAGATGTTCTCTCCATAAAAATTTATGTATTTTATTTTTGTTCAAGGTTTACATTCAATGTGTAAGTGCTATAATACAAAACAATCTCTCATATTTATTTTATCATGCATTTATTTTTAGAAGGGACGTATGTACTATGGAGCAAAAGAACCCACTCAAGATACCAAAGATCCTCTGGTTCCAGCTGTTCCTGCTGGCGCTCGGCTATGCCTTTTACTCGGCCAACCGCCTCTCGTTCGGCGTCGGCCTCAAGGCAGTCGCAGCCTCACTTTCGCTGACAGCCGTGCAGCTCGGGACAATCGGCACCATCTTCACGCTCGGCCAGGCACTCATCGATATCCCGGCCGGCTACCTCGCCGACCGCTTCGGCCGCAAGCGCATGCTGATCTTCGGCATGGTCGGCCTCGGCTGCATGACCGCCTGCGTCACGACCTCGGCCAGCTTCATCGGTGCTGCTTTCTGGCGCGTCTGCTTCGGCATTTTCGAGGGCTGCTGGAACATCGTCATGTACTCCGTCGCCGGCTCCATTTTCCCGGCCGCCCGCGCCATGCTCAACGGGCTCATGATGACTTTCTACTCCATCGGCGCCTACGTCGGCCCGACGTATTACGGCTGGAGCCTCGAGCGCACAGGCGACTGGAGCAACGGCCTGCTGCACATGGGCCTCGTCACCGTCATCTTCGGCCTGCTGCTGATCTTCGGCTTCAAGAAGAAATACACGGATACCTCGACGGACATCAAGCGCATCCACTTGATTGAAGCCATCCGCACGGTCGGGTTCAACAAAGTCGTCTGGCTCGGCGTCCTCATCCAGATCCTCAACATCATCCCGTACTGGGGCTTCGCCTCGATGGGACCGTACCTCTTCATGACGTACAAAGGCTTCAGCCCGACGGAAGCCGGTTCCTTCTTCGGTGCCATCTACGGCATCGGCGGACTCAGCGGCGTCATCCTCGGCTTCTTCGCCGACCGTTTCGGCCGCAAGCCGACCATCATCTTCCTCTCAGGGCTCAATGCACTCTGCGCTTTCCTGATCTTCCACGTCATCCCGCAGACCTCTGCCATCCTCTACATCGTCGGCGGCCTCATGGGCATCGGCCTCCACGCCATCTACGTCCTCGGCTACACGATCGCCCAGGACGGCGTCAGCACGAGCCAGATTGGCCTCGCCACCGGCATCGTCGGTGCCTCGAGCTACTTCCTCTCATTCTTCTCAGGCCCGCTCATGGGCTTCCTGACGACGACGCTCGGTCACGTCGCCGCCCTCGACATCATCGTCGTAGCCTTTGAATCCTGCCTTTTCATCGTCGCTCTGCTCATGAAGGAAACGCAGAACCGTCACCTCAGTGAAAAAACAGACGCTTGATTGACGCACCAAAGCCCGTTCCCTGCACTGCCCCTGGCAGCCAACTGGAACGGGCTTTTTTTACTGCGGATAGACTTGCTCGAAATCCGTCACGATCTGCTGCAGCGAAGCCGGCAGCCGCTGCATGGCGGCCTCGCGCAGGTCCCGCGGGATCCCGTAGTACGCCTCAGCGATGCTGCCGGCAATGGCCGCGATCGTATCGCTGTCGCCGCCAATCGAAATAGCATTGCGGATCGCATCCTCGAAATCCCGCGAAGAAAAGAACGCCACGAGCGCCTGCGGCACCGACTTCTGGCAGGCCGAGCTGAACGCATACGTCGGGCGGATCTCGTCGAGCGTGAAATCCAGCCGGTAATAACGTTGTTCTGCCAGCTCGCGCAGCGCCTCCATCCTCATGCCCTGGCGTGCATGGTAGATAAGGACAGCTACGGCCTCCGCACCCTTGATGCCCTCCGGATGGTTGTGCGTGACGGCCGTCACCGCGAGGGCGAGCGACTTCGCCTCCTCCTCCGAGCGCGCCGCAAAGCCCGCCGGACTCACGCGCATGGCCGAGCCATTGCCAAAGCTGTGATAAGGCTCCGGATGCTCCGATGCCAGCCACTGCCGGAAGCCCCGGCCGTAACCCGCATGCGGATATCTGCGTCCGAGTTCCTGCATCCAGCGCACAGCCTGCGCCGATAAATCTGCATAATCCGGCCGTGCGGCCAGGATGGCCTTCGCCACAGCCAGTGTCATGATGCTGTCATCCGTCGGCCGGCACTTCGCATCAAAGAGTTCAAATTCCTTCGAACGGCAATTGTGCCACTCGAACCGCGACCCGATGATATCGCCAACAATCGCACCGAACATAAGAGACTCCCCCTTTGCCGAATAGCTGAACTTTATCGTTTATCTTCATGATACTACAGAAATCTGCAAAGAAAAAGAATTCAGAAGGGTGTATCCAGCATCAAACCGTCTGCATCACATTGAGCAGAGTCTGATAAGAATCTACCTGTCCATACACGACATCTGCCGTCGATATTTCCTGAAACAACTTCTTGGCACATTTTATTTTCGCTTGTTCAATGGGTCGGAGTTCCAGGCTGTCCATCGTGCCCTTCGTCTCCGCAATGAAATCGATATGCTTGACGCTTCCTTGCTTGAACGTAATCGCCTAATCCGGCGCATAGTGACCAACCGGCGTGGGCATCTGGAAGCCTCGCGGCAGTTTTGCATAAACGACCACTTGGTCATCGAGATCCATATCCTCAGCAAACCTCCTCTCCACAGATTTGTCTGCCGTACCATCGGCAAGCACATAGTCCTGTACATTTTTCTTGGCTAGGTATGCTTTGGAAGAATCCTTATTCTTCTCTGCCATAAAAATCTCGGCATCATACGTACCATCTGTCTGATCATAGGTGATATCATCGACAATCATCGTAGCTTTTTGTTCATTGATGAGCCGGATGACCTTTGCGATAAATTCCTCAGGATATATGCTGGACAGCTTTGCGGATCAACTCATCGCTGTCAAAATGCACCGTATAGCTGTATTTGTGGTTGATGGCACGCCAAAGCGTATGATTCTCAGCATCAACACGATATGCCTCCGTCACATGACCATTCTCATCGACATAATCGTTCTTCGCAAGATAGAAATAAATAGCTTTCGGTCGATAACCTGGCTGCCCGTATCGCGACGATAACTTAGATTATCATGAAACGGCTGCCCGGAAAAGACGCGCACGACATGTTCTACGGCCTGCGTCTGGCAGTCCTGGATGGTGTATTTGAGTAAGCAAGGCCCTCTATACTATAGGTAGATGGAAATACAGGTACCTAGTATAGGGGGCTTTTGTCATGAAGCATGCAGTTCCGGTCGTAT
>JAQYBD010000070.1 GCA_029338835.1 Selenomonadaceae bacterium
TACTGGAGCCGCATCTATGACCTCATGAATGACAAGCATATGACGGAAGACCAGGCAAAGGTCGAGGCGAAGAAAGAGCTCGAGGCCGAAGGTCAGGTCTTCAGCCCGTGGCATTGGGAAAACTGGTTCGAGATAAAGAACCAGAAGACGCAGGACATGATGGGCAAGAAATACGCTTATCATGATTGGCAGGGCTACGACAGCCTCGTGCCGTTCAAGGATGCCGATTATCCGGGCTCGGAGCAGGGCACGGTCAAGTCGGACCTCGGCGATTATCTGCTCTATGGCCGCGGCAATGACAAAGGCGTCATCATGAAGTGGTTCGACGAAGGTCTCTCGGGCTGGCGTCTCGATGTCGCCAAAGAGGTGCCGCCGGGATTCTGGGCTGACGTACGCAAGGAAGTCAAATCCATCAAGACGAAGAACGGCGACGACCCGCTGCTGCTCGGCGAAATCTGGCAGGACGGCTCGCAGTTCTTCACGGGCGATACCTTCGATTCGGTCATGAACTACAAGCTCTCGTTTGCTCTCGGCGACCTCTTCCTCGATAAGGGCGATGCCAAAGCAGCCGATGATGAACTCAAGATCCTGCGCCAGAATTATCCGAAGGAAGCGCTCTACGACCTCATGAATATCGTGGATAGCCACGATACGGTCCGCGCACTCTATAAGTTCGGTGGCGGCTCCGACGGCGTGGCTCAGCCGACGAAGAAGGATTTTGACTATGATCTCGGCAAGGCGCGTCTCAAGCTCGCAGCGACCTTCCTCATGGGTTATCCAGGAATGCCGACCATCTACTATGGCGATGAGGCCGGTCAGTACGGCAGCGGCGACCCCGACTGCCGCCGCACGTATCCATGGGGCAGGGAGGACAAAGAACTCATTGCCTACTACAAGAAGGTCATCGGCGTCCGCAACGCTCATAAGAACATTTTCTCGTATGGTGATGTGGATACGCTCAAAGCCGATGGCGATATCTATGTATTTGCACGCACGGCCGTCGACGGCAGTCATGATGCTGCCATCGTCGCCTTGAACCGCGGCCCTGCCCAGACCGTTGTCGTGCCGGCAGCAGCTTTCGCTGACGGCACAGCTTTCAAGGATCAGTTGACGGGGACAGACGCAGTCGTCCGCAATGGTCAGCTCACCTTGGACCTTGGTGCAAACCAGGGTATGATGCTCGTCAAAGCATGATACGGGCATCGACGTAAACCCCTATTTTATTCCCCTGTCTTTGCTGTGCCGGCCCCCTCCGGTGCAGCATTTTCTTTGTGGGATTTTTATTGTCTTCGAGCCGTGCCATTTCTGGTACGGCTATTTTTATGCTAGTCTATGAATTTTTATTCGTGTTGTGAAGATGAATATACGGGAGAGGAGGTAAAGCTGATAATACATAGAGAGAGAAGTGACTGGGGATGAACCATATATTTCTAATATAAATCAAATGATTTTCTATATATTTTGCTTATAAAGTTAGAAAAATACAGAGAAAAATTAGAAAAACAATAAGAAGTAGTACAATAAACAATACCAATGAGGACATTAGTCCTTTTTGTGCATGCGGATTTATGCTATACTCGTCTCTGTAATAAAAAACATATCTGAAAATTCGAAGTCAAGCGATAAAAAGACATGTGCGGCCATTGGTGATGAGGCTGGGGTCGGGGAAAACCCGAGTGCTTTCACAAGCAGACAGGTGGGGATCTGTCGCTCAATACCAAAATAAACAAACACATATTCAATTATTTATCTATCATCGTGGGCGAAACGGATTTTCTTTTATGCAGGAATCAAGAAAGGAGGACAAAAGCAGGGATTCGCCGTTCGGGAAAGCGGCGAAGGGTATGTATTCAAAACAAGAATCGTTATGAGAGAATGGAGAGATTCAAATGAAGAATAAGAAACAGCTTTCTCTTGCCATCGCCTTGATGATGGGAACGACGCTGGGTGTACAGACGATGGGGATGAACAGTGCCAGTGCGGAGATTTCCGATAAATTCAAGATGGAAATCAACGGCGTCATTGGTTATATTTCCGATAATGATAACCTCGGCGGTTACACGGCAAAATCGCAGGATACGGGGGATACGGAGAGCTATTGGAATAGCTACACGCGTCTCCAGCTCCAGTATCATCAGGACAAGAACACGATGCTGCAGGCACGTCTGCACAGTGACTATGAATCGTTCGGCACGGATTATGCCAAGGTCGGCAAGACGGGTTCCTATTTTGATCAGACATTCTTGCAGGTCAAGGATCCGAAGGCCAATATGACGTATATCCTCGGCAAGAAAGGTGCATTCCTCGGACAGGGTCTCATCCACAATTCTTCGGGCAATCTGACGGGGGCTCAGGTCTCCTTTGGCAACTGGTACGACCCGCAGTGCCTGCAGCTGCTGTATGGACAGAAGAAAGACGGCTCGAAGTTCCTGGCTGCGAATTACACGAAGGACGTCATGAAGAACTGGCAGGTATCGCTGACGGGCATCCGTCATGATCCTTTGACGAATTATACGTTCAAAGAAGATGCCAATGGCTCGTATACCAATGCAGCAGATCCATCGCTCCATTATTCCAAGATCAAGCGCAATCAGATGCATCTTCTCTCTATCGGTAGTAAAATTAAAGGGAAAGGCGTTACTATACAGGGTGAGTATGTCTATAACTTTGCCGATGAGGTCGGGGACGGCCATTCGGTCAGCATGAAGGATGGCAAGGGGAAGGCATATACCAATACGCTTATGGATAACAGCAAGAGTTCGCGCAAAGGCTGGTATATCGAAGCGTATACGGGCCCGACGAGTGATATGACCTCCGGCCTGCCGCTGCAGAAGCCTGGCACGAATGTCTGGTCGCTGAAGTACCAGGATGTCGGTGCGAATGCGACGGATGCGCACAACACGACGTTCTTCGATGATGCCAAAGGCTGGCGCCTGGATTACGGCCATACGTTCAAGAAAGGCCTTGCTGCGGATATCGCCGTGGCTCATATGAAGGATAAAGGCGGCAGTGATTTCAATGATCCGGAGAACGGCAAATGGAAGACACTCGTCTGCGCACAGGTCAACTATAAATTCCGCTGATGATGAATGAAGGACAGGAGGAGTTTCCATGAAGTTTGGCAAGAGATCAAGATGGGTGGTCGTTCCGGCTATGCTGGCTTCCTTCGGCGCGTTGAATTTCATGCCGCCGCAGGCAGAAGCCTGGACAGACCAGACGCATATGGCCATTGAGCGTGCGGCAGGGCTTGCGGGGTATCAGAATGCCTGTGCGCCGGATGTGTCGAAGACGGTATCGGCCATCAATCGCCTCAAGAAGAACGATGGCCAGGCACATTTCTTCGATGCTTCGAAGCCGCCGACGCGCGAGGATGTGACGGCACAGCTCGACATGATCGGCATGAGCCGGGATGACTGCCCGGATGGCTACATCCTGGGCGCCATCGTCAATGCGACGCGCAAGGCCAAGGCTTGGACGGAAATGGGCAAATTCGATGATTATAATTATGCCATCCTCGGTCATTACTGCGGCGATCTCTCGATGCCGCTGCACATGTCCGTTTACGACGATTTCAATCGCAAACATCATCTGAACATTGACCAGACGCTTACGCGCAAGGATGTCAAATGGGATGTGGATGCGGTTCCGCTCATCACGAAGGAAATGACCGTGGATGACAGTGTGCGTTTCCACAATGAGGATGAAATCATCGATTACATGCTGCAGATTGCTGGCGAATCGTACGATCTTGCACAGACCATCCGCAAGGAAAACCGCGAACTCACGCATGATGAAGCCATCCAGCGCATCAACCGTTCGGCCACGTTCTTCCGCGCTCTCATGCGTTACTGTGGCAAGGACATCACGTCGGATGAAGCCGTCCATTATGTCGTGAACCACTGAGGCTGGTTTCCCTCAAGTCAACACTCTCTATTCTACTTTTTCCATAAATCCATTTCCTTTTGAGCAACGATATTTTCTTTGTTGCCGAGCCGTGCCAGCTCTTGGCACGGCTGCTTTTTTTGCATCCGCCAAAGAGCGCTGCCCTGGTCTTTTCCTGCTGGTCGAAAGCGGGAGCCCCGGGGCTTGCATGCGATTACGCGAAATTGTGACAACAGGTGAATCCTGTTATAATGATAGCAACGATAGTTTACCAGTACCTTGACGGATAGCTTTGCTGTCCGTCCGTAGGGAGGAGGAGATTCTATGAAAAAGATCCTGGCCGTGCTGATGCTGGTCTTTGCCTGCCTCTGGGGCACGGCTTTTGCCGCGGATTTCTCACATCTTGTCATCATGCATACGAATGACACGCATGGTTACGACCGTCGCGCAGACGGTGTCAACGGCATGGCGACGGTCGCCGCACTCAAGAAGGACTACGAGGCCAAGGGCTATGATGTCCTGCTCGTCGATGCCGGCGATGCCATCCAGGACAATAATCTGGTCAATTTCAGCAAGGGCAAGACGGCCATCGACTTCATGAATGCCGTTGGCTACGATGCCATGACGCTCGGCAATCATGAATTCGACTATGGTTCTGATGTGACGCAGGCGCGCATCAAGCAGGCGAAGTTCCCAATCATGTCGGCCAATATCATCGTCGAGGCGACGGGCAAGTCCTTTACGCCGAAGACGCATGTCATCGTCAAAAAGGGCGGTCTCAAGATCGGTATCTTCGGTCTGACGACGCCGTCCACAGTGACGACGTCGAATCCGAAGAGTACGCGCGGCCTGACGTTCCTGTCGAAGGATGCGATGTACCAGGCAGCCCAAAAGGAGGTCGATGTCCTCAAAGCTGCTGAGTGCGATCTCATTGTTGCCATCGGCCACCTTGGCAGTGAGCCGGATGCAGCGGGCGACCGTTCCAACGATATCCTTGAGAATGTCAAGGGCATCGACGTCTTCATCGACGGCCATGACCATACGGTCAAGGACCTCTATATCAACAATGCGTTGCTGACGGAAACGGGCGCGCATCTCGCCAATATCGGTGCAGTGCTTTATAAGAATGGCAAGTGGACAGAAGACCTCCATGCTTATGGCCGCTTCAACCAGGAAGATGCCAGGGTCAAAGCTATGGTCGACAAGGCCCAGGCTGATATCGACAAACAGCTTTCGGCCGTTGTCGGCAAGACGGATATGGAACTCAACGGTTCTCGTGACCCCGGTGTGCGCACCGAAGAGACCAATCTTGGCGATTTCCTGGCCGACGCTTATCTCTGGCAGGTCCGCCATGCCACAGTCCTCGAGCGTGTCACGATTGACGGCGCTCTCTTGAACGGCGGCAGCATCCGTTCCGGCATTGCCGCTGGCGATATCACGCAGAATGATTTGCTGCGCGTGCTGCCGTACCATAACCATCTGCAGTATATCACGATGAAGGGGGCGACGCTGCTTGAGGTATTCGAGGCTGCTACCTGCACGACGCCGAAAGCCATCGGTGCGTTCCCGCAGGTTGCTGGTATCACCTATACCGTGGATACGACGAAGCCGTTTGAGAAGGGTGAGCTTTATCCGCATTCCACCTATTACAGCCCCGCAAAGCCTGGCACGCGTGTCACGATCACGAGTGTCGGCGGCAAGCCGTTTGATCCCAACGCCACGTACAACATCGCTGTGCCGGATTACCTGACCTCTGGCGGTGATACGTATTATTCGCTGACGGATCCAGGCAAGGTCACGATACACGATGTCGATTACCTTGATGTCGATGCCGTCCGCAACTATCTCCATGAAGAACTTGGCGACCATGTCGGCGCAGCGTATGCTCAGCCGCAGGGCCGCATCACGATTATCCAATAATACCCCGCAAGGATACAGTCATGTACAGCCTGCCGCTCGTCATGGCTGTATTCTTGCCTCCAGTATGCTCCGGACAAGACGCTCATCGGCAATGAGAACTACAGAGAATTCTTCGGCCGTGTTGCGTGGCAGTCCTGAGCGAACGGATTCTGGCATAAAAAAGAAGAAATGGCGGCTGCATCTGGCAGACGCTTTTCTGGAACAGGAGGAAGTCATGCATTTCACGCATAAGGGCAAACACTATCTGCTCGGCTGCCTGGCGGCAGCGATGTCACTTTCTTTTACGTCGGCTGTAGCTTTTGCAGCCGCACCGGCCGAGGACACCGTGACGGTCACCATCCTCGGTACGTCTGACGTCCATGGACGCTTCATGCCTTGGGATTATGCGACGGATACGGAGGATCGCTCGGGCAGCCTGACGCAGATCAGCACGGCTGTCAAGGAGATCCGCCAGGAGAATCCCAATGTCATCCTCGTTGATGCCGGCGATGCTATCCAGGATAACAGCGTCGAGCAGTTCAACGAAGCTCCGCATCAGCCGATGGTCGTCGCGATGAATGCCATGGGCTATGATATCTGGGAAATGGGCAATCATGAGTTCAATTTCGGTCTCGATGTGCTGCGCCATGTGACACGGCAGTTCAAGGGGCAGGTGCTTTGCGGCAATGTTTATTGGGACAACGGGAAACGTTTCATGCCGGCGACGAAAGTCATCACGAAAGGTGGCGTGCGCATCGGCATCATCGGTATGGACACGCCTATGATTGCGGAATTCGAGAAGGATTCTGACCATTTGAAGGGCGTTGTGGTCAAGGATCCGGTGACGGAGACGAAGAAAGCCATAGAAGAACTCCAGGGCAAGGCTGATGTCATCATCGGCGTCATGCATATGGGCGTGGCCAATGAGAACGAGCGGCCGGATACGGGCGTGACGGATCTCGCGAATGCCTGTCCGGGGCTTGCGGCCATCGTTGCGGGCCATATGCACCAAAATGTCAATGCCAAGACAATCAACGGCGTGCTGGTTTCAGAACCGTACAAATACGGCAAGGCGCTGACGCGCATCGATTTGACCTTCCAAAAACAGGCTGGCCATTACGTCCTGATGGATAAAAAGGCACAGACCATTCCTATGGCAAAGTATGACGATGACCAGGAACTCGTCAAGAAACTTGCACCGTATCATGAGGAAGCCCGCAAGGCAGCCAATGAAGTCATCGGCGAGGCCGTTGGCATGGACATGGTGCCGCCGGATTCTATGCCGGGCATCAGCGAAGTGCAGATCGGTGATACGCCGCTGACGCATTTTTTGCAAGAGGTACAGCTTCACTACAGTGGCGCCGATGTGACATCGCTCATCATCAGCCGTGATCATGCGCAGCAGCTCGTCGGGCCCATACGCCGCAAGGATATTGCCTTCAACTATCAGTATACGGGCGGTGAAACGACAGTCTATGAAGTGACGGGCAAAGACCTCAAGGATTATATGGAATGGGCGGCCGCTTACTTCAATCAGAAACAGCCCGGGGACATCGCGCCGAGCTACAATCCGGTGCGCCGCGCTTCGAAATACAGCACGAACGATATGTTTGGCGGCGTCACGTACACGATTGATTTGACGAAACCGGCAGGGGAGCGCATCACAGACCTGCGCCTCAAGAAGACGGGAAAAACCATCATGGCTGGCGACAAGCTCAAGCTCGGCATGAATGCTTATCGCATGAACCAGCTGACTGCCAAGGGCGGCGCACTCGAAGGCCGTCAATTCCCACAGGTCTGGACGTCGCTCGAAGCATTCGGTGAGACGGAAGGGACAATCCGCAATATGACGGCACGCTACATCCGTGAGGTCAAGCAGGGCAAGGTGGAAGTCCAGCCGGTCGACGACTGGCATGTGACGGGCTTCGACAAGGATTCGGCTGCTTACAGGCAGGCAGCAGGACTCCTCAAGGCCGGCAAGCTCTCGCTGCATAACTCCGCCGATGGCAGATATACGAATATCGCGTCCATCAATCAGAAGGATCTTGAGGATGCCGCTTCATCGGAGAAGTGATGACGTCTAGAGTCGTTTTTCGGCAAGTAAAAAGCCCATCCTCACCGGATGGGCTTTTGCTGTATGCTGACTGTGGCTCAGAAAGCCGGGACGACAGCACCTTTGTATTTGTTGTTGATGAAATCCTTGATTTCCTGGCTGTGCAGGACTTTGATGAGTGCCTGGATTTCCGGGCGGTTCTCATCGCCGGCGCGTACGGCTACGATATTGACGTACGGGCTCGTGCTGTCTTCGATGAAGAGGGCATCCTTCGTCGGGTCAAGCTGGATCTGCATAGCGAAGTTGGAGTTGATGACAGCAGCATCGACGTCGTCAAGCGTGCGCGGCACCTGAGCTGCTTCGACTTCCTGGAATTTGAAGTTCTTCGTGTTCTCGGCGATATCCTGGAGCGTTGCTTTCTCGTTGACACCGTCTTTGAGCTTCAGCAGACCGGCTTTCTGGAGCAGCAGCAGGGCGCGGCCGCCATTCGTCGGGTCGTTCGGGATGGAGATTGTAGCGCCATCTTTGAGATCCTTGAGATCCTTGACTTTCTTGGAATAGATGCCCATCGGCTCGATATGGACCCCGCCGGCATTCACGAGCTTGACGTCCTTGTGTTCTTCCATGAAGTTCTTGAGGTACGGTTCATGCTGGAAATAGTTGGCATCGAGTTCCTTATCATTGAGAGCCAGGTTCGGTTGTACGTAATCGTTGAATTCAACGATATCGAGCGTGATGCCTTCTTTTTCGAGCAGCGGTTTGGCCGCTTCGAGGATTTCAGCGTGCGGGACAGACGTTGCGCCTACTTTTAGCGTTTTGGCACCGCTCGACTGAGCAGCACTTGACGAAGACGAGGACTGGCTGCCGCCGCAGCCGGCGAATGCCAGCGTCGCAACGACGAGCGCGGCGATGAGTGCGAATACTTTTTTCATGAATAAACCTCCTTTTTATCTCTTGTCCAGGCGTTTGGCCAGCGTGTTGCCGACGAACTGGACGAGTTGAACGAGTACGATGAGGATGATGACGGTGGCCAGCATGATTTCCGGGCGGAAGCGCTGGTAACCATAGCGGATGGCCAGATCGCCGAGACCGCCGCCGCCGACGGCACCGGCCATGGCCGATTCGCCGACGAGACTGATGATGACCGTCGTGAGCTGTGCGACAATCGAGGACATCGATTCGGGCAGCAGCACTTTCCAGATGATCTGAGCAGGCGTTGCACCCATGGACTGGGCTGCTTCAATGAGGCCGAACGGGACTTCCTTGAGGCTGGTTTCCACCTGGCGGCCGATGAATGGGATAGCTGCGATGACGAGCGGTACCATGGCAGCAGTCGTACCGATGGCCGTGCCGACGAGCAGACGCGTGAACGGGATGATGGCGACGAGCAGGATGATAAACGGGATCGAGCGGACGGCATTGACGACAGCACCGACTGTGCGATTGATTGCCGGAGATTCCAGGATCTGTCCCTTGCTGGTCGTATGCAGCAGTACGCCGAGCGGCACGCCGATAACCGTAGCGATAATCATGGAGACGACGACCATGTAGACGGTCTCGCCGAGTGCTTTACTCAGCAGTGGAATCATGTCTGCGGACATAGCCGATCACCTCCTCCTTGAGATCTTTGCTGCGCAGGTATGCGATGGCTTCCTCGACTTTCTGATCCGGCCCCGTGACCCCGATGATCATGCGACCGAACGGTGTACTCTTGATCTGGTCGAGATTGCCGAAGAGCATCGTGACCTCGATTTCTGGGAATTTGCGGATCATGCCGGCAAGAACCGGATCGTCGGCCGATTCACCGATGAAGGTCAGGCGCAGCAGCAGATAAGCACCGGGAACCGGATCCTTGGAGACGGCACCGCCGCGGAACGCTGCGGGCAGATCATTCGAGAGCAGTACGCTGATGAAATCCTTCGTGATGGGCTCCTGCGGGTTCGTGAAGACATCAAGTACCGTCCCCTGCTCCGCGATGACGCCATTCTCGATGACGGCGACCTTGTCGCAGATATCCTTGATGACCTGCATCTCGTGCGTGATGACGACAACCGTCAGCGAGAGCTTGCGGTTGATGCTCTGGATGAGTTCGAGGATGGAGCGGGTGGTCTGCGGGTCAAGCGCACTCGTGGCCTCGTCGCAGAGCAGGACCTTTGGCTCGCTCGCAAGTGCTCTGGCGATGCCGACACGCTGCTTCTGGCCACCGGAGAGCTGGGATGGATACTGCTGTGCCTTGTCAGCGAGGCCGACGAGTTCCAGCAGGGGCTCCACTTTCTTGCGGATTTCGGCTTCCGGCGTGTGGGACAAGCGCAGCGGGAAAGCGATGTTATCATAGACCGTTGATGTACTCAGCAGGTTGAAGTGCTGGAAGATCATGCCGATGTTCTTGCGGGCTTTGCGCAGTTCCTTATCGCTCATGGCAGTCATATCCTGGCCGTCCACGATGACTTTGCCGGCCGTGGGGCGTTCCAGCATGTTGATGCAGCGGATCAGGGTTGATTTGCCGGCACCGCTGAGACCGATGATGCCGTATATCTCACCGCGCTCAATTGTCAGGTCGATGCCCTTGAGGGCTTTTACGGGGCCTGAAGGGCTGTCATACGTCTTTTCTATGTGAGACAGCTGAATCATATAGCGCCTTACCTCCTAATCATATTAATCTTATATGTTTTGATACTAGCATATGCAGGATGACTTGTCAACAACAAGCTGATGCAGCATATACATTATAAGAAGTATTATATCATCAAATGTTTATCTCTCCTAGACATTGGTCACAATTCATGAAAATTTTCATGAGATGTATTGCAAATGATAATTACTTGCAATATAATACGAGTGTAGGATAATCTTGTATGAGTATGGATCTTTTGGAGGAGGGGTTGTTTTGGGGCGGAAAGGATTCGAGCAGCTGCTCGGCTTTCATGCAGCACCTTTATTTGCCGGCATCAAGTCCGCATGCCTGCTGTCGTTTCGCCGCAGTGCGTTTGAGGACTTTGATGCATTGCTGGCTGAGTATGAAACGTGTTTCCACTGCAAGGGGATTGAGGTATTCCGTGTGGCAGAAGGGGAGGAGTACGTACTCCTGCTTTTTTACCGGCCCGCCATCCTTTGGCGCCGCTTGCAGGAACCGGAGGTCCAGGCCGTATTGGCGCAGTATGGGTATGGCCGCCAGGACAGCCTCTGGGGGTATCTGGACCATTTGCAGGCACGCATGAGACTGCGCAAATCCTTTCCGCATGAAATCGGGCTTTTTCTTGATTACCCGGTGGGAGATGTTGTATCATTTATCACACACAAAGGCCGGGATTTTTGTTATAGTGGTTACTGGAAAGTCTATGTGAATGAAGAGGAAACGAGAGCCCTCTTTGCGCGCTATGCCCGCTGCAGCGAGGAATTCTGTTCCCGCCTGGAGAAGGGCTGTGCATTCCCGGATCTCGTGCAGGCCATTTCATAGAAAACAGTCAAAACAGGAGGTTTTATCATGAGCAAAGTAGCAGTCATCTATTGGAGCGGTACGGGCAACACCGAAGCGATGGCACAGTCGGTCAAAGCAGGGGCAGAAAAAGCAGGGGCTGCTGTAGACCTTTTTGAACTCGAATCCTTCCCTGCCGGGCAGTTTGCGGATTACGACGCGTTCCTGTTCGGTTGCCCGGCCATGGGCAATGAGGAACTGGAAGAAAGCGCCTATGAGCCGTTCTTTGCTTCCATTGAGGATAAGCTTTCCGGTGTGCCTGTCGGCCTGTTCGGTTCTTACGGCTGGGGCGGCGGTGCCTGGATGGAGGAATGGGCTGAGCGCGTGCGCAAGGACGGAGCCAAGCTTATCGGTGACGGCCTTGCCATCGAGAATGCGCCTGCTGATGAAGACCTGGCCAAGTGCGAAGCCCTGGGCCAAGAAGTGGCAGCTGCCATCTGACCCACGAAACACTGTGGATGCCTTTTCGCAAGCTCTCTGCGCATGATACGCGCAGAGAGCTTGTTTCGTATCCGCTCGTCTCAGGCAATGCAGATGCTTTGCTGGCTATTAAAAAAATAAAACATATTGACAAAGTATACTTTTGACGATAGACTGGTCATACGGTATTTACAGAGTTACAATGTTTTTAGGCTAGGAAGATTAGAAGGTGCATGTCTTATGAAACGATGGGGTATTTTGACAGGGCTTTTGCTCCTGCTGGTGGTTCTCTTTACAGGATGTGGCGCGAGTAACAGTGCGGGAAGTTCTTCGGGGAAGCAGATCCTGCGCGTGGGGATGGATGCCAGCTATCCGCCGTTTGGTTCGCAGGATCAGGATACGCAGGATTACGTCGGTTACGATGTGGATATCATCCGCGCCATCGGCGAGGAAGAAGGCTTTGAGGTCCAGATCAGCAATCGTTCCTTCGATGGCCTGATCCCCGCACTGCAGTCGCATGATATCGATGTGGCCATCAATGATATCACAATCACGGATGAACGACGTCAGAATGTCGATTTCTCGAAGCGTTACTACATCGCCGGCCTTGGTGCCGTGGTCAAGGCGGACAACGATACCATCCATACGGCAAAAGACCTTGAGGGCAAGACGCTTGGCGTCTCCATCGGTTCGACGGGAGAAGAAGCGGCCCGCAAGATCCCGGGAGCCAATGTCCGTGTTTTCAATGCCATCAATGAGGCATTCCTTGAAGTGCAGAACGGCGGTGTCGATGCCGTCATCAACGATATCCCCACGAATGAATATTATGTCAGCCATACGGGCGGCCAGGGCGTGCGCACGGCAGAACTCGCTTTGACGCGCGAGGATCTTGGCATCGCCGTTCTCAAGGGCAATACGGAACTGCTGGATAAGATTGACGATGGTCTGGCCAAGCTCAAGAAGAATGGCAAATTCACGGCAATCTACAAGAAATGGTTTGGCAAGGAGCCGCCTGCTGAGCTGCTTCAGGACGAATGAGGAATGTTGAGAAGGGAAGAGATGAAATGAATGTCATCGCATCGTATTTGCAGAAGTATCCGCTCGTAGTGCTGGATGGTGCATTCGGCACGGAGCTTGCGCGGCGCGGATTCGACACGAATGATGAACTCTGGTCGGCCAAGGCTTTGTTTGAGCAGCCGGGACTCGTCAAGGCAGTCCATTATGATTATTATGCCGCTGGTGCCGATATCTCGACGAGTGCGAGCTATCAGGCAACGGTCGAAGGTTTCGAGAAAAAAGGCTTTTCGCGTGAACAGGCAAAGGGACTCATCGTGCGTTCTGTGCAGCTCGTGCAGCAGGCACGCGATGAATTCTGGCAGACACAGGCTCCCGCTGGCCGTCCGCGGCCACTGGCAGCCGCTTCGGTCGGCCCTTACGGGGCTTATCTGGCGGATGGCTCAGAATATCGCGGCGATTATCGTGCGAGCCGTGCAGAACTCGCGGATTTCCATGCGGAGCGTCTGGATCTGCTGGCAGGAGCTGATCCGGATATCCTTGCCATCGAGACGATCCCGCTGCTTGAAGAAGCACTGGCCGTACTCGATGACCTCAAGCGTCATCCGGAAGCGGGCGCCTGGGTTTCGTTCTCCTGTGCCGACGACATGCATACTTGCGGCGGTGATGATGTGGCGGATTGCGCGCGCCTGCTCGACAAGAATCCGCAGGTTGCAGCCATCGGCGTCAACTGCACGGCTCCGCAGTATGTGGCCGGTCTGGTCGAGCGCATCCATGCACATACGGAAAAGCCTGTTGTCGTTTATCCGAATACGGGTGAGACATACGATGCAGTGACGAAGACCTGGCATGGCAGCGAGGTTCCTTACCATGGCTATGTGCGCCAGTGGTATCAGGCTGGAGCGCGTCTGATTGGCGGCTGCTGCCGCACGACTCCGGACGATATCCGCGGTATTGCGGAACTGCGTCAGCAGCTGTTAAAATGATAGAGGGGTGATAACGTGATTTTTTCATCAATCTATGCCAAAGAGAAAAGCACTGTATTTCCGGCAGCTATCGAGAAAGCTCTGGACTATTTGAACGCGCATGATTTCACGAAGATGGAACCCGGCACGTACGAGATCCAGGGCAGGGACATCTACGCGCAGGTCTTTGATGCTGAAACGAAACCGGCTGAACAGCAGCGTCCGGAAGCACATGAGAAGTTCGTCGACGTGCAGTTCTTGGCCTCTGGGCAGGAAAAACTGGGCTTTGCGCCGGATACGGGCAACTATGAAGTGGCGGAACGTTTTGCAGAACGAGACCTCATCTTCTACAAGGACGTGGAACATGAAGGTTTTATCGAAGCATCTCCCGGCTGCTTCAGTATTTTCTTCCCGGAAGATGTGCATCGTCCGGCCTGTGCAGTGAAAGAACCGATGACGATCCGCAAAGTCGTCGTCAAAATCAACAAGGACTTGCTGTAAGCTGCCCCGTTGGATAAGCCTGGGATGGATATCCCAGGTGTTGGAGCAAACAAAAAGGTGATTGACAGGAAAATCGGTCAATCACCTTTTTTATCTGTGTGCTTTTTATGCTTCGGTTCCCAGCTTGGACGGTTCTGCCTGGACATGATCCGCGGCAAAGACATTCTTGCGCTGGCCGTTGAGCTTGTACTGGATGGTCAGCACGAGCAGGCCGGAGACGAACATGGCGGCGCCCATGATGTAGTAGCCGGCGGCGAAGGAACCCGTATTTACCTTCACCCAGGCCATCATGTTCGGGCCGACCCAGCCGCCGAGGTTGCCGCAGGAATTGATGAGGGCCACAGAACCGGCAGCTGCAGGACCCGTGAGGAACGTCGTCGGGATGGTCCACCAGACGCCCATGGCGGCATGGATGCCGATGGCGGAGAGGCAGACAAGCGCGAGAGCGACAGGCAGGCTCTGCGCGAAGGGGGAGAGGCCAAGGCCGATGGCGCCGACAAAGAGGGTGAGGGCGACATGCCAGACCTTATCTCCCGTCTTGGTGGCTGTCTTGCTGATGATGAGCTGCACGATGAGGGCTGCCGTCATCGGGATGGCGATGGCACCGCCGAGCAGGGACGTGGACAGGCCGGAAAGTTCTTTGAGGACGGTCGGCATCCAGAAGTAGAAGCCCCAGAACCCGACGACCCAGAGGAAATAGATGAGGCAGAGCTTGAGGACTTTCGGGTCATGGAAGGCCTCAAGGACCGTGTATTTCTTGCGGGACTGCATGGCAGCCTGTTCTTTGTTGAAGTTATCCGTCAGATATTTTTTCTCATCAGCTGTCAGCCAGCTGACCTGGTCCGGACGATCTTTGACGCAGAAGAAGAAGAAAGCAGCGAAGGCCAGTGCCGGGATGGCTTCAAGGATGAAGAGTTCTTGCCAGCCGTGCAGGCCAAAGAAGGAGCTTTCGAGCAACACGCCGGCAATCGGGGCACCGATGATATTCGAGAGCAGCAGCGACGTCAGCATGAGGCTCGTGGCGCGGGCGCGTTCCCCAGCAGTGAACCAGCGCGGGAAGAGTACGGAGTAGATGACCGGGTAGAGACTGGCTTCGGAAGCGCCCAGGAGGAAGCGGCAGAGGAAGAACTGGAACTCGGTCGAGATGAAGGCCATGAATACGCAGACAAGGCCCCAGGTGAACATGATGCGGGCAATCCACTTCGTCGCGGAGAAATGAGAGGCTACGAGTGAGCCGGGAATCTCGAAGATCAGGTAACCGACGAAGAAGATGCCGGCGCCCATGCCGAAGACTTCCGGCGTGATCCAGGGAAGATCGGCCGTCATCGTGAGCTTGGCATAAGCGACATTGACGCGGTCGATGCAGGCAATGATCGAGACGAGGAAGACCGGCAGGATGATGCGCCAGTCGCGTGCCCGTTTCAAGCGTGCGAGATCAACGTTTGCTGCATGTTCCATAATGATACCTCCAAGAAGAAATATAGAAAGAATAAAAGCTTTGGCTGAAAATAAAAAATCCGTCCCTGCAAAGGGACGGATTTGATTTCCGCGTTACCACCCAAGTTCCGTGCATAAGCACGACGCTCTGACGTACTCAGGTAATTCGATTCACGACGTACCATCATACGCGGCTCCTGTAACGGGGAGCAGTCGTGGCCGCTTACTTTTGGTTCAGCGCCATACCTCGAGGATGATTTTCAGCTTCCCGCTCATCTCCGGCTTTCACCATACCCGGCTCGCTATGCATCAGCGTGGGAAACGTACTCTTTCCTGTCATCGGTTGTTTTTGATATAAGGACTCTTGTTTTTTGACTACGTGTCATATCATAACGCTGTGGTGTAAACTTGTCAATAGTTTTTTTGCTTTCCTGATAAATTTATCCGTGCGTCAAACTGGATGGCAGGCAGCTCTGGGACCGTGCAGCAGCAATCAATTCTCCTTGCTTGCCCCAGATTGGGCCTGTCCCAGAAAATCTGCAGAGAAAGTCCAGTTTCTGCGCGATGGGAGAAGATTTTGGTATCGTTTTATAGTATAATAGTAACTATCAGAAAGGACGATTACCATGATATATGAAAAGGAAGCCGTCATCCATGATGAGGGCGGCATCCATGCCCGGGTGGCAGCCATGATCGTGCAGCGCTCGCAGGAACTCTCAAAGCGTTACGATTGTCATTTATTCCTGCGCAGTGAACGCAGTGAGCGCTGTGAGATGCACAGTCTCATGAAGCTCATCGCACTCAAGGTCCATCGCGGGGACTCGGTGTTTGTTTCGTCTGAGGGGGATAATGGCCGGCAGGCGGTACTCGAGATGGTGCGCTTCCTCGAAAGCGATTTCGAGATGCATGAAGCGGCAGAGATCCACGGCGTGGATAAGCTGCTGCACGAGAATGCGTTGATACAGGAACGCCTGCAGCTCATCCTGGAAACCGTGCAGGATGGCATCTGCGTGGTGGACCGTACGGGAGAGATCACGTACGTCAATCCCTCGTACCTGCGCATCGTGCATAAGACGCTGGAAATGGTCATCGGGCAGAATGTCTTTGAGACGGCCCCGAATGGCAACCGTTCGGGCGTACTGCGCTCCGGCGTGGCACGCATTGGCAGCATCAGTCATAAGAAGGACGGCACGACGGTTGTCGCCAATGTCAATCCAATCTTTGTGGACGGAGAGATTGCCGGCGTCGTTTCTGTCATCAAGGATATCACGGAAATCCAGACTCTGATGGAACGCCTGAGCCAGGTGTCGGCCAAGGCGGAGTATCTGGAACAGGAATTGTTGCGCACCAAGAAAACAGCTCAGGCATTTACCAATTACATCGGCAAGAGCGGCAAGGTCATCGATGTGCTGGCTCTTGCCTCGAAAGCTGCGGATTCTGGTGCCAATGTGCTGGTCCGGGGAGAGAGCGGCACAGGCAAAGAAGTCATCGCGGAAGGGATCCACTATGCGAGCGCGCGTCGTCGCGGACCCTTCATCCGCGTCAACTGCGGGGCCATCCCTGGTGCCTTGCTTGAATCGGAACTCTTTGGACACGAGAAAGGCGCCTTTACCGGGGCTGTGCGCCGCAAACTGGGCAAATTCGAACTCGCGGATCATGGGACGATCTTTCTCGATGAGATTGGCGATCTCGACAAGAATATGCAGGTCAAGCTGCTGCGCGTCATCCAGCAGAAGGAGTTTGACCGCGTGGGCGGAGAAGAAACCATCCATGTCGATGTGCGCATCATAGCAGCCACGAATCGCGATCTCGAAGAGATGGTGAAGACTGGTGAGTTCCGCGATGATCTCTACTATCGTCTCAATGTCATCCCCATCCTGCTGCCGCCCCTGCGCGACCGGGTGGAAGACATCCCGCTGCTCGTCGAGCATTTCATTGAGAAAATCAGCTCCGAGGCCAAGAAGCCTGTGCGGGGTATCACGCCGGAAGCCATGCGCATGCTCATGCATTATCGCTGGCCCGGGAATGTGCGTGAACTTGAGAATGTCATCGAGCGCGTGATCACGCTGATGGACACCGAGGAAATCAATGAGGCGATACTGCCGTCGTATATCAAAGGCGAGATTGCTGGCCGTGAGGTCCAGAATATTGCCGATGATACGATCCTTCCCTGGGAGGAATACGAAAAACAGATCATCGCCAATGCTTTGCGCCAGTGCAACAGCTTCAATGCGGCTGGCAAACTCCTGCGCATCAGTCATAAAACGGTTGCGGCGAAGGCACGAAAATACGGGCTGGTATAAATTACCAATGCTTGGTAGAAATTACCTGTAAAAATCTTGATTTTGGTAAATTTTACCATAACCTTAAGGCAATCCCTTGGGGATAGATGGAAATAATAACAAAGAAGAAAAAAGATTTTTCCCCTTGAGCCCTTATGCCACAAGGGTTTAGGGCAAAAATAAAATAACTTGTCCTGCGGCATAAAGAAGTTGGCACGCGTCTTGCATTAAAAATAAGTGCTGATTATAGACCTGCAGCGGCAGGTTAGGAGACATTCACGTTTTATGTTTTTAGATTGGAGAGATTGTAATGACTCAGGAAACGCTTACGATTGAAAACAAAACTGGTATCCATGCTCGCCCGGCATCCATCTTCGTTCAGACGGCTACGAAGTTCAAGTCCAAGGTCCAGCTCCAGGCAAAGGGCAAGACGATTGATGCCAAGAGCATCCTCATGATCATGAGCATGGGCCTCGTCAAAGGCACGGAAATCACGATCATTGCAGATGGCCCGGATGAGGCTGAGGCAGTCAAGGCTCTGACGGATCTCGTTGCTTCCAAGTTCGGCGAAGAATAATCCGCACGGCAATCAAACAGTGAGTGGCCTTCCTCCGCGTTCGGTGGGAGGCTATTCGCATGAATGCGCATGAATATATGGTAAGACGCGGATATTATATTAAAATGCGATAAAGTTTATTCGCAATATATGGAATATACGGGAAATTTTCAGGGGGAAAATGAAAATGTCAGAAACTATTCGTGGCAAAGGCGTCATCTCTGGTATCGCTATGGGCAAGATCATGCTCGCAGGCCAGAATCTGGACGGCTACCTGGTCAACTATGAGCCGGAAGACAAAGAAACGGAGAAGAACAAGGCCAAAGACGCGCTGACGGCTGTGGCAGAAGTGCTGCGTGAGAGCATCGAGAAGCTCAGGAAGCAGGATATGATGGAGCAGGCTGCCATCATGGAGGCCCATCGCATGATGGTCCAGGATCCGATGATGAGCGACAACATCCTTGCCAAGATCGATGAACTCGGCAATGCACCGCAGGGCGTACTCAAGGCAGCAGAGGAGCAGGCTCAGATGTTCGAGCAGATGGACGATGAATATTTTGCTGCCCGTGCTGTTGACCTGCGCGATGTAGGCAAACGCGTTGCCAAGTACATCCTCGGCGTCAAGGAACCGGAAATCGGCGATGAGAAAGTCATCCTCTGTGGCCGTGAAATCGAGCCGTCCGTCATCGCTGGCATGGAAACGGAAAAGATCGCAGGCGTCCTGCTGGGCTCTGGCAGCACGACGGCACATGCCGTCATCATCGCCAAGGCTCGTGCTATCCCGACCATTGTCGGCCTCAACAAAGAAGACCGTATCGACAAGATTGCAGATGGCGATCATGTCATCATGGACGGTGAGCGCGGTGTCATCGTCATCAATCCGACGGCTGAGGAGATCTCGAGCTACGATGAGAAGCTCATCAAGCAGAAAGAACTCGCTGCTCATTATGCGGCACTCAAAGATCTGCCGGCTGTCACGACGGATGGTGTCAAGATTGACCTCATGGCCAACATCGGCACGCACATGGACGTTGACAATGCACTGAACTACGGCGCAGAAGGCGTCGGCCTGTTCCGTTCCGAGTTCGTCTTCATGGGCCGTCAGGAAATCCCGACGGAAGAAGATCAGTTCAAGGCTTACAAAGAAGCCGTTGAGAAGTGCCAGGGCAAGCTCTGCGTCATCCGCACGATGGATATCGGCGGTGACAAGCCGCTGCCGTACCTCAACATCCCGCAGGAGGAGAACCCGTTCCTCGGCTATCGTGCTGTCCGCATCAGCCTGCAGCGCCGCGACCTTTTCCTGCCGCAGCTCAAAGCTATCCTGCGTGCCGGTGTTTACGGCAAGGCTGCCATCATGGTGCCGATGATCATCAATGTAGCTGAATTCAAGAAGGTCAAGGAATTCATCGAGGAAGCCAAGCTCGAACTCACGCATGAGGGCAAGGCATACTCCGATGATGTCCAGGTAGGCATCATGGTCGAGACGCCGGCTGCTGCCATCATGACGCCGGTACTCGCTAAGTACGTGGACTTCTTCTCCATCGGTACGAACGACCTCGTTCAGTACACGCTGGCTGTTGACCGCGGCAATGCGAATATCTCCTATCTCTACAACCACTTCAATCCGGCTGTCCTGCGCCTCGTTCAGCGCACGATCACGAGTGCCCGCGAGAATGGCATCTGGGCCGGCATGTGCGGCGAGATGGCTTCGGATCCGAATGCAGCAGTGCTGCTCATGGCCATGGGCATCAGCGAACTCTCCATGAGTGCCCCGTCCATCCCGCGCGTCAAGGAAAAACTCCGTGCCATCAGCTCTGTCAAGGCCAAAGAGATTCTCGGCGAAGTCATGGCGATGGAAGATGGCGACGAGATCAAGGCATATCTCCAGAAGGTTCTTTGATTTGACCTGTTATCGGTAACATTGCAGACCATAAGGGCTGCGGCACCAGTCTCCGGATCTGGTGCCGTCAGTCCTTTTTGCATTTTGAAATGGCTTTGCCAGCTGGACAAAAATCGTCTGGTAGAGTAAGATGAATAGGTATATGCTGGTCATCCTGTATCGTTGTAAGGCTGGCTGGCAAGCATGAAAACATATCTTCGTATAAATGGAGGGAGAAATTTGGAATCACGCGGGAGTTTCTCGACACGACTCGGTTTTATCTTAGTGTCGGCCGGCTGTGCCATCGGACTCGGCAATGTCTGGCGCTTTCCCTATATCACGGGACTTTATGGTGGGGCATCATTCGTCTTGATTTATCTGGCATTCCTCGCCATCCTGGGACTGCCCATCATGGTCGCGGAATTTGCCGTCGGCCGTGCCAGTGTGCGCAGCGCGGCGATGTCCTTCGATACGCTGGAGCCCAGAGGCACGAAATGGCATTGGTACAAATACGGGGCCATCGCAGGAAATCTGCTGCTCATGATGTTCTATACGACCGTTTCGGGCTGGATGTTCTATTATATCTACAAGATGGCCACGGGGGCTTTTGACGGGCTGGATGCCGATGGTGTCAACGCGATCTTCGGCGGCCTGCTGGCTGATCCCGTTACGATGGCCGGCTGCATGATCCTCGTCGTGCTGCTTTGCGGCGGGGTCTGCTATCTGGGGGTAGAGGCCGGTGTAGAGCGCATCACGAAGTGGATGATGCTCTTCCTGCTGTTGCTGATGATCGTGCTGGCCATCAATTCTATCCTGCTGCCGAACAGTGAAATCGGCCTCAAGTATTATCTCTATCCGGATTTCAGCAAAGTGGTGGAATACGGCGTGCAAGAAGTCGTATTCGCAGCGATGGGGCAGGCGTTCTTTACGCTGAGTCTCGGCATCGGTGCCCTGGCTATCTTCGGCAGCTACATCGGCAAATCGAAGCGTCTGACGGGCGAGGCCCTCTGGGTCATCATTCTCGACACCTTTGTCGCCATCATGGCTGGCCTCATCATTTTCCCGGCCTGCTTCAGCTATGGCGTCAATCCCGGCAGCGGCCCGAACCTGCTGTTCGTGACCTTGCCGAACGTCTTCAACCACATGCCGCTCGGCCACTTCTGGGGCGCGATGTTCTTCCTGTTCATGGCGTTTGCCTCGATGTCGACGGTCATCGCCGTGTTCGAGAACCTCATCTGCTGCTTCCTGGAACTCCTGCGCAAGGATCGCAAGGTCATCATCCGCTGGGGCCTCTTGGCCATCATCCTGCTCTCGCTGCCCTGCGTCTTCGGCTTCAACATCTGGAGCGGCTTTACGCCGTTCGGTCCGGGTTCCAACGTGCTGAGCCTCGAGGATTTCCTCGTCAGCAACAACCTACTGCCGCTTGGCAGTCTTGTCTATCTGGCGTTCTGCACGAGCCGCTACGGCTGGGGCTGGGATAACTTCATCAAGGAAGCTGATACGGGCTATGGCATGAAGTTCCCGAAGTGGATCCGCTTCTATGTGACCTGGATCCTGCCGCTCATCGTACTCTATATCTTCGCTGCAGGATATTATGCGATGTTCTTTAAATAAGCATCCGTTCTTTGAGACAGAAAAAGGCCTCTGGCTGTGTCGTGAGACACAGTCAGAGGCCTTTTGGGCATGCTGACTGTATACAGATGACGAAAAAAAGAGTTCCTGGAAAACTCCAGGAGCAAATAGCAATAGAAAATAGTAAGAATGGTTATGAGAGAAAAGAAGCATATCGACAATCAGCATGAAAATCTCCTTTACGCGCCAGACAATCTACACGTACTATAAATCGCGGGATGAGGTGTTGCTCATGACGAGTGCCTTCCATTTCAAGGGGGATGGAGATGAAAAAACGGTCAATCCGTGATAAGATAGAACCATTGCAGAGCAGGAGAGGAATGGAAAGGGATGGGATGATGCAAAAGAGAATGAGACGATTCGCACTCGCGGCATTCGCCGTGCTGGCTCTGTCAGCTGCTCTTGTCATGGCGGGCTGCGGCAAGGCGCAGAGTGGTGACGGCCAGGGCCAGGCAGCAAAGGAGCAGACGCTCGACGAGAAGGTCGATGCCATTGTCAACTCGATGACGACGACGGAGAAGGTCGGCCAGATGGTCATGATCGGTGTCCAGGGGACGGAGGTCACGGATGACAGCCTCTACATGCTGCATCAATACCATATGGGCGGTGTCATCCTGTTTGACCGCAACATGGAGTCGGCTGACCAGACAAAGAAGCTCATCGCGGATCTGCAGGCAAAAGCTGACCAGAACGTGCCGCTCTTCATTGGCGTCGATGAGGAGGGCGGCCAGGTCGTGCGCGGCAAATCGTTCCTGACGCCGCCGCCGTCGGAGCAGGAAATCGGCAGGAGCGGCGAGGTCACGCGCGCGGAGGAATCGGCTCGCCAGACGGCAGAGAAGCTCAAGAAGCTCGGCTTCAATGTTAACTTCGCGCCTGTCGCCGATGTCGGCAGCTACGCGCGTTCATTCGGTGCGGATCCTGAGCAGGCGGCGAAATTCGTCTCTGCTGCGGCACAGGGCTATGAGCAGCAGCGCATGATGTACGCGCTCAAGCATTTCCCGGGCATTGGACGCGGCACCGTGGATTCGCATCAGGATATCTCCACGATTGGCGCTTCGAGAGAAGAGCTGGCGAAGCGCGACCTCGTGCCTTTCAAGGCCATCATCGACGAGCGTCAGCCGGAGGATTATTTCATCCTCGTCTCGCATCTGCGTTATCCCGCTTATGATGCAGAGAATCCGGCCAGCCTCTCGAAAGCCATCCAGACGGATCTCCTGCGCCATGAACTCGGCTATCGCGGCCTCATCATCACGGATGATACGGAGATGGGAGCGCTCGCGAAGCATTACGGGTTCCGCGAGATTGGCGTGCGGGCTGTGACAGCTGGTGCTGATATCGTCATGGTCTGCCATGAATACGAGCATGAAACGGATGTTTACCTCGGCCTGCTGGATGCGGTAAAGGATGGTACGATCCCGGAAGAACGCATCAATGAATCGGTGCGCCGCATCGTCAAAGCCAAGCTGCTGCATGTACAGGCAGAGCAGCCATGAGCTGGCAGGGGCGTCCTGTTCCTGTAAAATAAGAAAATGGGTGAACTCACAATCTGCAGGTGAGTTCACCCATTTTGGCTTTGTCAGCCGGCATTGCTCATGTCAGCGGCACACATGCGCCATGCGGATTTCCGGCACATGGTCGATGAGATTCATTTCGTGAGCGAGACGGTAAAAGGTTTTGAGGCCATCGAGGTAGTCATCGGTCAGTTCCCAGCGGATCGTGGGGCCGAGGTAATGGTCAAGCTGCTCATAGGTAAACGGTTTATGAGGCAGCACGGCATCGATAGCTTCTTTTTTATGGGCCAGGCCTGTAGCAAAGGCGTGGTAGATGCGGTCGTAGACAAGCTGCAGGAGTTCGGGCGATTCTTCCGCGAATTTCTTGTTGGCCACCCAGAGCGCGTAAACCATTTTCTTGCCCGTAAGCTTCTTCCATTCATGGCCCAGGTCGTAATAATAGTAGCCTGGCTGCCGGTGGTAGTAGAGCCAGAGTGCATCGTCGCCAATGAACAGAGAACCCGTCGCATCCTCAGGGATCGGATCTTCGGGCGTGATGTGGCGCACGTAATAATTGGGACCTGCGCCATAGCCGAGTCGCAGGATGATTTTGAGCAGGCAGTGGGAAGTGGCGGATTTGGCCGTAAGGATGAGCTTGTCGTCTTTGAGTTCTTCAATCGGCTTGCGTGAAACAAGGAGGATGCTTTCGACATCGCCATCCGTTGAGATGCAGACATCCGGCAGTATGACGAGTTCTTCACTCTGCCGGGCATAGATGATGGACGAGACGTTGCTGACATCGAGACGATGATTGATGATATCGTTATTGAGTACGGCCGGCACCCCGCGTGTAATGGCAAGCCCCCGGTCCGCCCCATGGGCATAGCTCCAGGAAAGTGGCAGTACGTTCAGGAAATTGATGTGTCCGACTCTTGGATAAGGCATAGAATATCTCCCTTCGTGTTTCAATGCTGGTGTCCTTATTATACACGCTGCTCGCCGCAAAATACATGACCTTTCTTTATGTATACGGTATTTCTGGGCAGGAGAAGTCAAAATTGACTGGATTTATCGGATGAAGATGGGGCTTGGCTGTTGAACATCATGCAGCGATATGCTACAATGAGCATGTATTATAATTGATTGAATCAACTTAATAAAGCAAGAGATGCAGGCTCTGTCAGGGGATAGACAGGCAGGCATTTCTTGAGGGGAGGAATTTGTCATGGATGAATATATCAATATCGGGCGCTGGTTCTCGATCCTGCACCGGCGTTCTCAGATCTTTGTTGTCGAAGCCAGTGCCAGGTTGAATCTGACGTATTCCGAGAATGTCATGCTGCTGCGTATCTTTGACCATGAGGGCGCGCGCCAGGATGAACTGGCAGCGATGCTGTATCTCGACAAGGCTGTCGTGACGCGTACGATGAATATGCTGCAGGAAAAAGGCCTGATTTATCGGGAACAAGATCCGCATGACAAGCGGGCCAAGCATGTTTATCTGACGGATTACGGTCGTGAGCAGCATACGTATCTGCGCAATATCATCCAGCGCTGGGTCGATTATCTCATTGAGGGCATGGATCCCAAGGAAGTTGATACGATCGTGCGCGGCCTTGATCATCTCGTGGCCAGGGCCTGCAGTGCAGATATCCCGCAGCTGGCGAAAGGGATACCGGCGGATCATCTGATTGGAGGAGAACATGTTGGGAAAAAATAAAGGACTTGCCCTGCTGCTCCTGCTGGTCATGGTATGCACGCTGCTGACCGGCTGCGGCAAGGAGAACAAACAGGCGGACAAGGCGCCGCTTGTCAAGACCCAGCAGGCTGGCAGCGGTGTGCAGGATAATCAGGACACGTATTCGGGGACGGTGCGCGGCCGCTATGAAACAAATCTTTCGTTCCAGGTCGGCGGGCAGATCCTCGCGCGCAATGTCCAGACCGGCAGCCGGGTCAGAGCAGGTGATGTACTCATGGTCATCAATGCCAAGGATGTCGTACAGAAAGCCAATGAAGGCGATGCACAGGTATCGCAGGCCCGGGCTCAGCTGGATCTGGCACAGCGGAATCTGGCCCGCTACAGTGAACTCTATCAGGAAGATGCCGTGGCAGCTTCGGTACTCGATCAGTATCAGGCCAATTACGATGCGGCTTTTGCCACTTACCAGCAGGCACTCGCGGCTGCTGCCCAGGGGCATAATGCCGTGGGCTACACGAATCTGACGGCCGGTGCTGATGGCGTCATCTCGCAGATCAATGCAGAAGAAGGCCAGGTGGTGGCTGCAGGCCAGACGGTCATGACACTCGTGCAGACCGGGGAACTTGAGATCGAGATCAACGTGCCGGAAAATAGGGTCCAGGATCTCCGTCCGGGCATGCCGGCCAAGGTTTCTTTTTGGGCTCTTTCCACGACGGCCGATGGTGTGATCCGTGAGATCTCTCCGATGGCGGACAGTGCCTCCCGCACGTACAAAGTACGTGTTTCTGTGCCGCAGCCGCCGGAGGGCATGCAGCTCGGCATGACGGCCAGCGTTACCCTGGCTGACGAAACTGCTGCGGCGCCTGGCGCCATCCTGCCGCTCTCGGCCATCTATCAGACGGGCGATGCTCCGGAGGTCTGGGTGGTCACCGATGACGATACGGTAGAACTCAAGGCCGTTGAAGTCGAGGATTTTGGCGATAATACCGTACTCGTCCATGGATTGCAGCCCACGGATCTCGTGGTCACGGCCGGCGTCCATAAGCTGCGCGAAGGGCAGGTTGTGCGGACGGAGGCGGGACAATGAGGAATCTGACAGAAGTCTCTTTGAAAAATAAGGTTCTCGTCTGGTATTTCATCATCGTGACGGCCATTGGCGGCATTTTTGCCTACAACAAGCTCGGACGCATGGAGGATCCGCAGTTCACGATCCGGCAGATGGTCATTTCCGCGGCCTGGCCGGGTGCGACAGCACAGGAGATGCAGGATCAGGTCACGGATAAGCTCGAGAAACGCCTGCAGGATACGCAGGGCCTCGATTATATCAAGAGCGAGACGCGCGATGGGCAGACCGTCATCTACATTTCCCTCGATGAGGCCCTGCCCAAGGCCAAGATCCGGGATACCTGGAAGGATGTACGCAATCTCTGCGAGGATATCAAGAAGGATCTGCCGGAAGGTGTCTACGGCCCATATTACAATGACCGCTTTGATGATGTCTATGGATCCATCTATGCCGTGACCGGCGATGGGTATTCTTATGAAGAGATGCGCCAGCAGGCAGAAAAGACGCGGCGGCTGCTCCTCAATGTCGACAGCGTCCAGAAGGTGGAACTCATCGGTGTGCAGGAAGAGAAGGTCTATGTGGAGATGGACCGTGCCAAGCTCGCAGAACTCGGCATCAGTCCGCAAGTCATTGCCAATGCGCTTTCGTCGCAGAATGCCATGACGCCGGCCGGCGAGATCGAGACGGATTCTGACAATGTCTACATCCGTGTGACGGGGCAGTTCGATGATGTCGAGGCCATCCGCCAGATGCCCGTGAATGCAGGGGGCAAGATCCTGCGTCTCGGGGATATTGCCAAAGTGGAACGGCGCTATGAAGAACCGGCAGCCCCAAAGATGTTCTATAATGGCGAGCCGGCTATTGGCATTGCCGTTTCGATGGAGAATGGCGGCAATATCCTGAAGCTCGGGCAGGATTTGAAATCTCTGATCGGCAAGATCCAGCAGGATCTGCCAGTGGGCCTTGAGATCCATCAGGTATCGGATCAGCCGAGTGTTGTCAATGAATCCATCCACGATTTTGTCAAGACCCTGGTGGAAGCCATCGTCATCGTGCTGGCTGTGAGCTTCCTGTCCCTGGGCTTCCGTACGGGGCTCGTCGTGGCCGGCTGTATCCCCTTGGTGCTTTGTGGCGTCTTTGTCATCATGTATGCCGTGGGCATCGACCTGCATAAGGTATCGCTGGGCTCTTTGATCATCGCGCTGGGCCTGCTGGTCGATGACGCGATCATCGCTGTTGAGATGATGAGTGTCAAGCTCGAGATGGGACTCAATCGCTTTGATGCGGCCTGCTATGCGTTCCGTGCTACGGCCAAACCCATGCTGACGGGTACGCTCATCACCTGCTGCGGCTTCATTCCTGTAGCATTTGCCGATGGCATGGCTAGCGAGTTCTGCAGTGCGCTCTTTCCTGTCATTGCGACAGCGCTCCTGCTTTCCTGGATCGTTTCCGTCATGGTGGCACCGCTCTATGGCTATTACCTGATTCGGGTGGAAGTCAAGAAGGATGCGGAAGGCAAGATTGACCCGTATCAGAGCCGCTTCTACGTCTGGTTCCGCAAAATCCTTACCTGGTTCATGACACATCGCAAGGTAGTGCTGATGACGACGGCAGGTGTTTTCGCCGTTTCCGTATTCATGATGAAATTCATCAAGCAGGAATTTTTCCCGCCGTCCCTGCGCCCGGAAATCCTTGTAGAACTGCAGCTGCCGAATGGTTCCTCGATGGCTGCTTCGCAGGAAGTCTGTGACCGCATGTCGGCGTTCCTGCAGGAACACAGCGATAAACTGGAAAATTATTCGTATTACGTGGGGCAATATGCGCCGCGCTTTGTGCTGACCGTCGATCCGAAGGCTTCTGCGGACAATAGTTCGCAGTTCATCATCGTGGCCAAGGACACGGAGACCCGGGAACAGCTCAAGCAGGAACTCGAGAATGCGCTGCAGAATGAATTCTCGGATGTCCGGGGCAATATCCAGTACATCCAGACGGGCCCACCGGCCGACCATCCGCTGATGCTGCGGGCCACGGGCTATACCGTGGAACAGGCCAAAGAGATTGCAGCAAATGTGGCGGATATCGTTGCCAAAGACCCGAACAATTATAATATCGGCCTGGATTGGGGCGAAAAGAGCAAGGTCCTGCATCTGGAACTCGACCAGGATAAATTGCGCTCGCTGGGCATCTCGACTGAGGCAGTCTCCAAGACCATCTACACGGAAGTCACGGGCGCCAAGGCCGCGGAGTTCTACACGGGCGACCGCACGATCGATATCGATTTGCGCCTGGCCGCCGTTGACCGCACGAATCTTGCGGAACTCAAGGAGCTGCCCATCTATCTCGGGCAGGCGGGCTATGTGCCGCTCGGGCAGATCGCCAAGATTTCCTACGATGCGGCAGAAGGACTCATCAAGCGGCGCAACCTCATGCCGACGGTGACGGTGTATGCTGATGTCCATGAAGGTACGGCCAATGATGCGACCAAGAAAGCATATGAAGCGACTTCATCCTTGCGCCAGGATCTGCCGCTTGGCTGTGCCATCGAAGAAGCTGGTTCTCTGGAGGACAGCAACAATTCGATGAAGTATCTCATAAAGCCAATCCCTGTCATGATCTTCCTCATCATGACGCTCCTGATGTTTCAGCTGCGGAATGTCAAGGACATGATCCTGACCATCCTGACGGCACCGCTTGGCATCATCGGCGTGACGGCAGGCATGCTCCTGCTTGACAAAGCCATGGGCTTTGTCGCCATCCTCGGCGTACTGGCTCTTTCGGGCATGATTATCCGCAACTCTGTCATCTTGATCGATCAGATCCAGAAGCATCTGGCAGATGGAGAATCCCCGTGGAACGCCGTCGTCGATTCGGCTGTCCTGCGTTTCCGCCCCATCATGCTGACGGCGGCGGCAGCCATCCTCGGCATGCTGCCGCTGATGGCCAGCACCTTCTGGGGGCCGATGGCTGTGGCTATCGCCAGCGGCTTGCTGGTCGCGACCGTGCTGACCTTGCTGGTCTTGCCGACCATGTACGTGGCCATGTACAAGATCCACAAGGATACAGAATGATGAAAGCAAAAAACTCCGCCCGGTTGAGCGGAGTTTTTTATTATGGCAAGTTCGGGATATTGCGGCTTACCGCTGTGTGACGGATGATATCATCGACACGCAGGTCTCTGGCCAGCGCTTCTTTATGTAGGCTTTCGCCCTTGGCAAATTCATCGGGATTGTCATCGGCAAGTCCCTGCAGGAAATGCTGCCAGGCCTCGATGGTGAGTTCTGTGGACTGCTGGCGCTGGTCAGCCAGGTAACGGGCTCCTGAAGGGATATCGATTTCGTCGAGTTTTTGCTGGCGTTCCTGGAGCGCGGGAATGACTTCCTGCTGGAGCAGCGCCGTGAGTCCCTGTTTCTGGGCAGCCGTGAAACTGCCAGGCCCTGTGCTTGAGAGAGCAGTAAAGCGCTGTTTGTACGCTGTGAATTTTTCGTTATAGGCAGATATGATGTCTTTCGTGCTGTCGATGTACTGAGCGATGTCATTGTTGTGCAGCGGCGTGACTGCATCGAGATACGCGCGGTAATTCTTGAGATAGGTGACCTGCCAGTGCCCGTCGGCAGCTTGTTCCATGGCGAGTTCCAGCGTGAATTCCGTCTGGGTATCGTCATCTTTCACCGTCATTTCCGCTGTGGCAGTCGTACCATCACGCGTTATCTTGCCAAAGCTGACGAAAGACGTGTGGCGCATCTGCGTGCGCTCGAGGAAGCGCTCGTAATCGATGCCGAGCTGGCGACCCTTGAGGATATCCGTACCCTCCGGCATCGTCCAGCTGCCAGAAGATACCCGGCGCAGGATGGTATCCTCTGTGCCGTTCGTGAGCTGTGGCTTCACCATGATGTAGAATTTCTCATAAGAGGCTTTGGTGGCTGCGGTCAGTGTTGCATCATAGGAGAAAAGATCCGCCGTGAGGTCATCGTAGGCGCGCGAAGTCAGGAGGTCGAGATTCACGTAATGCCGGAACGCATCGGCATCTTGCTTTTCTACGGCAGTCTGGATTTCCTTCAACGCGTATTCTGGCGAATGGCGCTGGTTGTAGAAATACCAGATAGTTCCAGCAAGGGCCGTGATGATGAGCAGCACGACGAGTCCGAAGACCTGCCGGTTCCTGTGGATGCGTCGCCTGCGTATCGTTTTTTTCCAAGTATAGTCGTCCATTCTGGTCCTTCCATTTCGTTTGTACTGTGCATGTCTTTTTTATTATACTATACCGCCCTGCCTGCGTCCAAGGGGAGGTTGGAAAAGGCGGATATCACGGGGATGTGCGCGATAAATTTCGTCGATTTTATGCAGGGATTGTGATAAGATTGGATAAAGAAGGAAATGAGAAGGAAGGGGTTCAATTCTTTTATGAAATGGGTCAATCATCAGGTGCTGACAGGCGTGATTGTCTATGCTGCGACGGACGATATGCTGCTGACGATTTATAGTATGGCTGGGGCTATCCTGCCGGACAAAGTGGAGGGCAATCCGCATGCCGGCAACTATTGGCTCTGGCGCAGCCGCCATCGCGGCTGGTCGCATTGGCCCCTTTTGTATCTCGGCATCATTGGCCTGATCCTGCACTGGGAAACGCAGCCGCTTGAGAGCCTTCCTCTCATGGATCTTTCGCGGATCGGCATGTTCCTCTGCGTGGGTGCTTTGCTGCACATCGCGGAGGATGCCGTCTGCGGCAAGGTGCCGTTTTTGACTCCATATCAGAAAATCGGTGTCCGCCTCTTCCAGGTGGGCTCTGTGGCAGAATATCTCTTTACGATTGCGGCCGTGCTGCTCTGCTATGGGCTGCGCACGTACCTGGCCTGACGAAGGGCGGGATGGCCGGACAATCATGGCAAGATGAAGACGGGTGGGAATTTTTTTCTAAGCGAATGGAGCGATGCAGCATGATGTATCCGAATGATCCCAATACTGGCAAAAAAATCAGCAAGATCCTGCGCCTGATGGCAGAGAAGTATCCGACCAAGGAAGCCGTTTATGAAAAGCTCATCTATCTGCAGTCATACCTCTCGTTGCCCAAAGGCATCGAGCATTTCATGAGCGACCTGCATGGCGAATATGCGTCCTTTTTCCATATCCTCAACAACTGTTCCGGCGTCATCCGCGAAAAGGTCGATTACGTCTTTGGCGTGCGTCTGACGGAGGAGCAGAAAGCAGAGTTCTGTACGCTCATTTACTACCCGCGGGAAAAGATCGAGCAGATGCGTGAATCGCGGCAGGCTACGCCGGCCTGGTACCGGGAGAATCTGTCAAGGCTCCTGGAACTGGCAAAACTCATGAGCTACAAGTATCCGGCCTCGAAGGTCAGCGGCTTTATCCCGCAACAGTATGCCTCGGTCATCGTGGAACTCATGAACACACGGCCGGAAGCCGACCATGCGCAATTCATCTATCTGAAGAAACTCCTCAATACCATCGTGCAGATCGACAGTGGTGCAGACTTCATCGAGGCTTTCACGGTACTCATCAAGAGACTGGCAGTCGATCGCCTCCATATCGTCGGCGATTTCTTTGACCGTGGCAACCGGCCCGATGCCATCCTCAACCTTTTGATGGAGCATCCTGCTGTCGATATCCAATGGGGCAACCACGATGTGTTGTGGATGGGGGCAGCGCTTGGCAGTGAAGCCTGCATTGCGACCGTGGTGCGCAACTCCCTGCGCTATCACAATACCGATGTGCTGGAACGCGGCTATGGCATCAGTCTGCGCCCGCTCACGACCTTTGCGGCACGCATCTACCCGGATGAGGCTCCGCTCAAAGCAGCAGAACGAGCCATCACCATGATGATGTTCAAGCTGGAAGGCCAGCTGATTGCCCGCCGCCCTGATTTCCAGATGCAGAGCCGCCGCCTGCTCGACCGGATCGATTTCCGTTCTTCACATGCTGAACTCGGAGACGGGCAGCGTTATGAGCTGGAGAGCGCTTATTTCCCGACCATTGATACGGCAGCTGCGGACACGGATGTTTACGCACTCACCGAAGCGGAGCAGGCCATCATTGCGGACTTGCGCTCGTATTTCCTGGAAAGTGAAGTGCTGCATCGCCATGTGGACTATCTGTATCAGAAGGGCAACATGTATTTGCGCTGCAATGGCAATCTGCTCTTCCATGGGTGCGTGCCTTTGAATGAAGATGGCAGTTTCCGTACGATCGTGTATGCGGGGAAAGAGTACCGCGGGCGCAGCTGGTTTGATTTTTGTGAGCAGATGGCACGCTCAGCCTGGCTGCATGGCAGCCAGGAGACCCTGGATTTCATGTATTTCCTCTGGTGTGGACGCTTGTCACCGCTTTCCGGCCGCGAATTCAAGACGTTTGAGCGGGCGCTCATCCCCGATGAACGCACCTGGAAGGAACCGTCAGACCCGTATTTCCGCTATATTGATACCGTCAGCTGCTGTGAGCATGTGCTGCAGGAATTCGGATTGGATCCGCAAGCCGGGCATATCATCAACGGGCACGTGCCAGTCAAAGTCAAGAAAGGGGAAAGCCCAGTGAAAGCAGGCGGCCGGGCCATCATCATCGATGGCGGCTTCTGCCGGGCCTACCACAGCAAGACGGGTATTTCCGGCTATACGCTGATTTCCAATTCCCGCGGCCTGCGCCTCCTGCAGCACCAGAAGATTGCCGACGTCCGGGAAGCGCTGCGAGCCAATCATGATATTGAATCGGTGTCGGAAACGCTGGAACTCCAGTCCTGCCACAATACCGTCGGGGATACGGATCAGGGCCGGACCATCCAGGACGAGATTACCGATCTCTATAATCTGTTGCTTGCTTATCAAAACGGCTTGATCAAGCCGCAGTCGTGATATGCATCTATCAATGGGGGTTCTCTATGAAAAAATCGATTGGCCCGGAACTGGCCAAGAAATATGAACATCTGCAGGCTATCCTGCAGGACTTAGGCAGTGTGGCCGTGGCTTTTTCGAGTGGTGTTGACTCGACGTTCCTGGTCAAGGTGGCGCACGATGTGCTGGGCGAAAAAGCGGTGGCCTTTACCGCTGCTTCTGATTTCGTGCCGCAGCGCGATGTCGAGGAAGCGGCGGCGTTTACTGCCGACGAAGGCATCGAGTTCCATCGGGTGCCATTTCCCATCCTCATGGTCCCGCATGTCAGAGAAAATCCGTCGGATCGTTGCTACTACTGCAAATATGCACTCTTTTCCCATATGAAGGAACTCGCGGAGCAGCACGGTCTGGCCTGTGTCGTCGATGGCTCGAATCTTGACGACGATGGCGATTACCGGCCGGGACATCGTGCGCTGCGGGAACTCGGCATCGTGAGTCCGCTGCACCAGGCCGGGCTCCATAAGCAGGATATCCGCGACCTTTCCCATATGCTGGGGCTGCCAACCTGGGACAAGCCTTCGTTTGCCTGCCTGGCTTCGCGTTTCCCGTATGGCACGGAGCTTACGCCAGCAGGTCTCGCGCGTGTCAATCAGGCCGAGGAATTCCTGATGGCACGGGGCTTCCGGCAGCTGCGCGTGCGCGCTTATGGCGACCAGGCGCGCATCGAACTCCTGCCCGAAGATATCCCGCGCATGCTGTCGCGGGATTTGCGGGAAGAGACAGCAGCCTTTTTCCGGCGTATCGGGTTCCTGTACACGTCCTTGGATCTTCGCGGGTATCGTACCGGCAGCATGAATGAAGCGCTTGCATCGCACTGATATTTGCGCTGCGGGCGGCTATGATGTACTATAGAGGTTAGCAGTCTTTTTTGAATGGAGATTTTTTGGATGAAGGTATCAAATAAGATTTTATCGGGGTTGATAGCCGCAGCGCTGCTCGTGCCGGGTACGGTCAGTGCGTCGACGTATCGTTCCGATTCCGATACGAGCCTGGGGCTTCTCGACTACCTGGAAAATGAACATCGTGCTGCCCGGGAGAAGCAGAAAGTGACACCGGAAGAGACGCAGCTCCTGAAGGATACGGCGGAAATGGCCAAGCACCTGCGTTATCCGGTAGATCCGACGAAGGCCGCACCTGTGGCCTTTGAAGGTGATGACCTTACCTGGAATCAGGCAACGGGAGATTTTGAGGCCAAAGGCAAGGTCAAGGTAACACAGCTTGATAACCATCGTTTTACCGGCGAGGATATTGACGGCAATACCATCACGCAGCGCATCCATATCCCCGGCAAGGGGCATATGATGCAGCTGACGCCGGGGCAGACGAAGGTGCTGCTCGACGGTTATGAGACGAATTACAACTACAAGGACCGCACGGGCACGATGGAGCGTGCCAAGGGGCAGGTCGCAGACAACTATATGTCCGGCAAGCGGTTTGAGTTCTATCCCGACAAGATCATCATCTACGATGGCACGAAGACCAAGTGCAGCGCGCAGCATCCGGACTACAATCTTTATGCGAAGAAGATTGAGATCTATCCCAACGACAAGATGATCATGCACAATGTCAAATTCCTCTTGAAAGGCAATGTCATCATGACGAAAGCCCTTTATACCGTGGATTTGACCAAGGACCAGAATCCGACGGACTGGCTGCCGCGCGTCGGCTACGACAAGACGAATGGCGTCTGGGTCCAGGAACACTATAACACGCCTGTCGCGCCGCATGTGGATGCCAATCTCAATCTCATGTATACGACGAAGAAGAGCTGGCGCAACGATGCGAATATCGGCTGGTCGAACCGCACGATCTATACGCGGGTGGTCTATGGCTATTTTGATGATGATGATGACAATTGGCTGAAAAAAGAACCATCTTTGCTCTGGGGGCACAACAGGCGCATCGGGCATACGCCGTTCCATTACGGTATCAATGGTGAGTATGGCCGCTGGTATCAGAATGGCATCCGCAGTAATCACAACCGCTATACCTTTGGCATCAGCAGGGATGCCATCGTCTTTTCTGGCTGGCAGCTGCGCCTGAATACCAGTTATGAAGTCACCAAGGAATCCTATGATGAGTCGACGGTCCGCGGTTTCAACTACAATGCCATATTGCTGAAAAACTTCGATGACCGCTGGGCCGGCTATGCCGCCTACCGGTATCAGAAGAACAATACGCAGAATTCGCTCTTCGATTTTGATAACGACAGTTTCTCCCGCAAGATTGAAACGGGCTTCAGCTATCGGTTCGATGATAAGAACCGCGTAGCGTTTGGCGCAAAATACAATGTTGAAGGCAGCGAGTGGGACAAACTGGATTACTACTGGTTCCACGACATGCACTGCTCGCAGATCATCCTGCATTACGAGGGGCGCGACAAAACGTGGAAAGTCAAATGGCATTTCCTGCCGTTATGATGAGCTGGCTGTTTGCCGGGATGAAAGGATGAAGAAAGTGAAACAGGTACTCCGTTCAACCATTGCAGCCCTGCAGGGGAAACGCATCTTGGTTATCGGCGATATGGTGGCCGATATCTATCTGGATGGACGCATCTCGCGCATCTCCAGGGAGGCACCGGTCCTGGTCCTGGAACAGGCCGGTGAGAAAATCGTTGCAGGCGGTGCAGCCAATGTCGTCAATAACATCGCGACATTGGGCGGCACGGCCTACGCGGCGGGACTCGTCGGTGCCGATAAAGAAGCCCAGGGCCTCAAGGATATCCTCGCAGGGAATGGCGCACATACAGAGGGCCTCTTGACGGATGCGGCGCGCCCGACGATTGCCAAGACACGCATCATCGCGGGCGGGAGGGCTACCGTCAGCCAGCAGATCGTGCGCATAGACAGAGAAAGCCGCGAGCCAATGAGCCCTGTCCTGGAAGCGGAGATGGAGCGGTATCTGGCGCAGGTACTGCCGCAGATCGATGGCGTGGTCATCAGCGACTATGGCGCCGGGACTGTGACGGAGACCCTGCAGAAGACGCTCATTGCATATTGCCGCCGTCATGGCCTGCCGAGCATGGTGGACTCCCGTTATGCCATCCATCGCTTCCGCCATATCGGCTACGTCAAACAGAACGATGCGGAATTGGCGGCGGCTGTTGGCCGCTCCCTGCACGGGGCAGATGAGATCATTGCTGCAGGGCGTGAACTCCTGCATGAGCTTGAGGCCGATGGCGTACTTGTGACACGCGGGGAACTCGGCATGATCCTCATTGAGAAGGATGGTGCCGTTCACGACATCCCCGTTTCAGATAAGAGTGAAGTGTTCGATGTCTCCGGTGCCGGCGATACCTGCGTGGCGACGGTCATCCTGGCCCTGGCAGCCGGCGTAGAGCCGGCCCGGGCCGCCGAACTCAGCAACATTGCCAGTGGCATTGCCGTGCGCAAGCTGGGGACGAGTACCGTTTCCTCGCAGGAACTCTTGCAATCTCTGCAGGAATGACCGGGGATACCTGGTCTTTTTATACGCTGAGTTGCAGGATCGGATGGAAGTGAGGAGTGTAAATATGCTGATCGCTAGCAAAGATATTGCTGAATTTTGCCGTATTCTCCGAGAAGCCGGCAGAAAAATCGTATTCACGAATGGATGCTTTGATATCCTGCATGCCGGCCATGTCCGTTATCTGGAAAAAGCACGTTCCTTTGGCGATGTGCTTGTCCTTGGCCTCAATACCGATGCTTCCGTGCGTGAGAACAAAGGGCCGACGAGACCCATCAATCATGAGCTTGACCGTGCGGAAGTCGTCGGTGCCCTGGCAGCTGTGGATTACGTGGTCCTGTTCGGTGAGAAGACAGCGGAAACCATCATCGCACAGGTAAAGCCGGACGTTTATGTGAAAGGCGGCGACTATACGCTGGACACGCTGCCGGAGGCCAAGATCGTGCAGAGCTATGGCGGCCGGGTAGAATTTGTCAATATGGTAGAGGGCCGTTCTACGACAAATATCATCAAGAAGATTCAGGCGGAGAGTCAAAGCGTATCATGAAGAATATCCTGATTGTCAAACTCAGCTCCATTGGCGATGTCATCCATGCCCTGCCGGTCAGCTATGCCATCAAGGAAACGTATCCGGATGTCCATCTGACCTGGGTCGTGGAGCCGCCGGCCTATGACATTGTTGCCATGGATGCATGTGTGGATGAGATCATCGTCTTCCATAAAAAGGATTTCCGTTCCTTGGGCAGATTCCTCAAACATATCGGCCCGTTCCGGCAGAAAATCCAGGAGCGCACATACGATGCTGTCCTCGACCTGCAGGGCTTGTTTAAATCAGCAGCCATCGCCTTTTTGGCCAAGGCACCCAAACATATGAAATTCGGCATGTGGAATATGCGCGAGGGCAGTCAGCTCGTCTCGCAGCCCGTCAGGGGCGCACATGTACATGGGCATGTCATCGAGCGTTATCTCGATACGGCTCGGGCTATCGGCTGCAAGGTAAAAGAGGTCCGGCTGCCGCTGGTGGTGCCTGCAAGAGAGCAGGATCTGACGCACCGTATCGTTTCGCAGGCAGGAGCCGATATGAGGAATCCTTATGTGGTGCTTGTCATCGGCGCCAGCTGGCCGACGAAATGCTGGCCGGACAAGCATTTTGCGGCCCTTGGGGATTGGCTCTACAAACAGAGGATCATCCCCATCCTCGTGGGCAGCGGCCCGGTCGAATCCCAGAAGGCGGCGTCAATCGCCAAGCAGATGGAGATCCCTCCCATCAATCTCGTGGGCAGCCTGAACTTCAAGCAGCTTGCCTATCTGTTCCAGCAGTCTGCTGCCGTCGTGGGCGGGGATACTGGCCCCACGCATCTGGCTGTCGGCTTGCAGGCACCGGTCATCATGATGATGGGGCCGACGTTCCCGCGACGCACCGGCCCTTACGGGCAGATGGACAAATTGCTGGTAGCGGATCGCAGCTGCAAGGAATGCATGAAGCGTGCCTGCCCGCTTGGCCATGACTGCCTCGATATCATCACGCCGGCACAAGTCGAAGAAAAATTGCTGCCGCTCTTGCCGGCTGGCCCCCGGACACCATCCGGGCAAGCGGCCAAATCATAAAACGTCAGGAAGAAGAAAGGGCTTTTCATGTATCAGAATATCCTGGTCATCAATACGATGCATATCGGTGACCTCATGCTGGTGACGCCGGCACTTCGGACGCTGCGGACGAACTATCCGCAGGCACATATCGCCTTGCTTACCGATAAACCGCTTGGTGATCTCGTGCGCTGCAATCAGAATATCGATGAGTGCATCCTGATCGACAAGCATGGCAAAGACAAGGGCTTCCTGGCTCTTTTGCGCTTTATTCGCAAGCTGCGCCAGCGCCATTTTGATCTGGTCATCAATTTCCATCGCAATGAACGGGCTTCTGCCATTGCCGCGTTCTCGGGCGGCAAGCGCATTGTTGGCTATTCCCAGCCGGGGTTCAAGCGCTTCTTCGATATGGTGCTGCCCAATTGCGCCATGGCAGATACCCCGCAGGACAAGGTCAAACATCAGGTGCTGTGTCATCTCGATGTACTCAAAAAGGCTGTGGGCGTCAAGACCATCGATGACCGCGGACTTGAGATGTGGCTGCCGCCGGAAGCCGAAGCAGAAACGCAGCGGCTCTGGCAAGCTGGATTCCAGCCGGATGCCAAGGTCGTGGCTTTCAACATCGGCGCGAGCTGGCTCACGAAACGCTGGCTTGACAGCTACTTTGCCGCCTGTGCGGATCAGCTCATCCGCCGCGGCTATGATATTGCCTTCCTCGGCGGGCCGACGGATGTATCCATCGTCGACCGATGCGTGGCGCAGATGGAGGAGCGTGAGAGTCCGCGCGTCCATATCTTCACGGGCAAGGTCAGTCTGACCGTCCTGGCAGGACTGCTCAGGCGCTGCTGCCTGTTCTTGACGACGGATTCTGGCCCCATGCACGTGGGCGTGGCCATGAATATACCCATTGTCACGATGTTCGGCGCGAGTCCGGTGCCGACGTTCTATCCTTATGACGGCAAGGATATCCTCATCAAGACCCCAGAAAAATGCCATCCCTGCGGCATCCATGAATGTCCGCGCCAGGGGCAGGATAACATGGCCTGCATGAAGAATATACCCGTAGATGTCGTCATGAAGTATGTGGATGAGCTGCTCGCTGCGTACCATGGGGAGCCTGCGTACAAGCTTCCCCGGCCGCAGGGGCAGTATCAATGCCGTGTCGTAGAACTTTGAGTGAGCTGTCCTCAAAAGACAGACTATCAGGAAGAGGTGCCAGATGGATAAAGAAGCCTTATACGATTTTGTTGCCCGCAAGACCGAAAAGTGCAAGATTCTCGTGGTCGGCGATGTCATGCTGGATAAGTATTACTACGGAGAGGTTACGCGTATCTCGCCGGAGGCACCAGTGCCAATTACCCATGTACTCGATACGAAAGAGACACTCGGTGGTGCTGCCAACGTAGCACACAACCTGGCCCTCCTGGGCTGTGAAACGAGTATCTCGGGGTTTGTCGGTGATGACTACCATTGCCAGAGCCTGCTTGATAAATTCACGGCTCGTGGCATCGACTACCACGGACTCATCACGACGGACCGGCCGACGACGACGAAACTGCGCGTCATCGGCGGTCATCAGCAGATGCTGCGCCTCGATTTTGAGGAATCGGCTCCCATTGATGGTCCTTATGCAGAGCGCTTCCTCGGCTATATCCGTCAGAAACTCAATGAGAGTCTGGATTGTGTCATCATCTCGGATTACGGCAAAGGAGCCTGCACGGAGGCCAATTGCCAGAAAATCATCAAGCTCTGTCATGAACACGGGGTTCCTGTGGTCGTAGACCCGAAAGGCACGAACTGGGTCAAGTATGCGCATGCGGACTACATCACGCCGAACCTGAAGGAAATCAACCAGGTCCTGCTGGAACCCATCCGCAACGAAGACAAACCCGTGGAGAAGGCCGCGCATTACGTCATGCGCAAGTTCAAGCTCAAGAACATCATCGTCACGCGTTCGGAACATGGCCTCTCTCTCGTGCGCGATGGCGAGATCGTCCACATCCCGACCAAGGCACAGGAGGTCTTCGATGTATCTGGTGCCGGCGATACCGTCATCGCGGTCTTTGCCATGGCTCTGGCCGGAGGCCTTTCGGCAGCCGATGGTGCTTATATGGCGAACCTGGCCGCCAGCGTCGTCGTCGCGAAGCTCGGCACATACGCTGTCAGCCGTGAAGAACTCCTGACGGTCCTCAAGGCGCTGTAATGGTATCTTCCTGCCGGGACAATGTGCCTGGCAGTTTTATTTGGAAAGGGGATTTTCTCTATGATTATCGTAACGGGTGGTGCCGGCTTCATCGGCAGCAATATCGTCAAAGAACTCAATCGCCGCGGGCGTTCGGATATCCTGATCGTCGATGACCTCAAGGATGGCCAGAATTACAAGAATCTGCGCGGCCTGCAGTTCATTGACTACCAGTACAAGGATGACTTTCTTCAGTCCATCGAGGACGATGATTTCGACGGCACGGATATCGATGCCGTCTTCCATGAAGGTGCCTGCTCGGATACCATGGAGTATGATGTCAACTTCATGATGCGCGTCAACTACGAGTATTCCAAATCGCTGCTGCATTTCTGCCTGCAGCATCGCATCCCGTTCTTCTACGCCAGCTCGGCCTCGACGTATGGCAGCGGCAAGCATGGCTTCCGCGAAGGGGACGAATGCGAAGATGCCCTGAATCCATACGCTTTCTCGAAGCTTGCTTTTGACCGTTATGTGCGCCAGGTCATGCCTGAGGCCCATAGCCAGATTGTCGGTCTCAAGTACTTCAATGTCTATGGCCCGCAGGAACATCACAAGGGCAAGATGGCATCTATTTTCTATCAGCTCTACAACCAGATCAATGAGACGGGCAAGGCGCGCCTGTTCCGCGGCTGGGGTGAGATCAATGGCAAGCCGGTCGAAGACGGAGAGCAGCGCCGCGACTTCGTCTACGTCAAGGATGTCGTCCGCGTCAACCTCTGGTTCTGGGAGAACCATGGCCCGTCCGGCATCTACAACTGCGGCACTGGCCATGCCCATAGCTATAACGAAGTAGCACAGGCTGTCATCAAGGCCATGGGCAAGGGTGAGATCGCTTATCGCGAATTCCCGGAAGTCCTCAAGGGCAAATACCAGAACTTCACGGAATCCGACCCGACCCACCTGCTCGCAGCAGGCTACGACCAGGGCTTCACCGACATGGAAGAAGCCGTCAAAGAATACGTCGACTTCCTCGACAACGGCGGTTATTATGAATACAAGAAATAAGAAGCCTTCTCCTTTGGAGAAGGGGAACCGCGAAGCGGTGGATGAGATCCCCAAAAGGGCCGTATTCTTCGACCGCGATGGCACGCTCAACTTTGACATCGCCTACCTGCATCGCCCGGAGGATTTCATCTGGCTGGAAGGAGCCAAGGAAGCCATCAAATACGTCAACGACCATGGATACCTCGCCATCATCGTGACGAATCAATCCGGTGTTGCCCGGGGCTACTATCCCGAGAGCGATGTCCAGTGCGTCTACGACTGGATGAATGCAGAGCTTCAGAAGATGGGCGCTCACCTCGATGCGCTCTATTACTGCCCGCATCATCCACAAGGCTCCATCCCGGCTTACACCAGGACCTGCAACTGCCGCAAGCCGGCCACGGGACTCATCGATGAAGCCTGTGCCCGCTTCCATATCGATCGTTCCGCTTCCTACTTTGTTGGTGACCGGGACAGCGACATGCTCTGTGCAAAGAACGCCGGCCTTACGGGTCTGCATTACAAGGGCGGGAGCCTGTATCAGCTGGTAAAGTCTGGCCTGGCTTGCAAAGCCAGCTCGTAATTTTATAATAGCGCTGCAAAGCCCTGTCAGAAGATGGGGCTTTTCGTTTGCGTATCGTCACCGAATAAGGTAGAATGAAACAAGATAAAGACGTTCAATCAGATGATAAGAGATAGTTCATAAGGGATACGACATGCTTGACTATATACGTTTAGGAAAAAAGATCTATAACACCGATAATCCGCGTGAAGCAAGACGGATGGCTGTCTTCGTGGTACGCTGCCTGCTGAACAACGGCCGCATGCGGCGTCTGCACCAATTCTTTTCGCAAAGCGATATCTATCGGAACATCGCGGACGAATATCCATTTGTCTATGAACAGCCGACACGGGCATTTTTCTACAACAAATCGACCTTTGACGAACGCGCCCGCCTGGTCGAAAAGCATATGGAGTTCCTCGTCACACACCTGCGGGAAGATGTTGTCTTGAGTCTTTACACGAGGCACCCTTACGTACTTTGGGAGAGCCAGGATGAAATGGGGCATCTGCGCTTTGAGCTTTTTTATCATCCGGGTCAGCGCAAGGAAGGCCTCATGTCCATCGTGCTGCGTCTTGACGAGCATGACCTTTATCAGATGATGTTCTGGATTGCCCCGACTAAAGCAGGCGAATGGGCGCTCTGGATCGGGGCCATGCAGGGACCCAACATGGAAAATGCCAAAGACGTCGTCAAGAAGGTCACCAAACGCTGCCATGCCTATCGCACAAAGAACTTCATCCTGCATGCGACGCAGGAGGCGGCCAAGGCACTGGGGCTCAAACAGATCTATGCCGTCACGAACTATGGCTATTATGCAAACAACCACATTCGCCGGGATCGCAAGCTCAAGACGAGCTTCAGCGACTTTTGGAAAGAATCCGGCGGCCGACCCTGTGCAGATCAGCGTTTCTACGAATTGCCGATGACTGAATACCGTAAGACCATGGAAGAAATCCCGACGCGCAAGCGCTCGAATTACCGTAAGCGCTACGCCCTGCTCGATGAAGTCGATGCGGCCATTGCG
>JAQYBD010000071.1 GCA_029338835.1 Selenomonadaceae bacterium
TGCCGTCTGCGTGTTCGATGCCGACAACCTCGTGCATCCGCAGTTCCTCGTGGAGATGAATAACCGCCTCTGCAAGGGCGACAAGGTCATCCAGGGCTATCTCGACGCGAAGAACCCGTACGATACCTGGGTATCCGGTACGTTCGCAATCGCGTTCTGGGTCATCTGCTACATCTCGCATCTCGCGAAGTCGAACATCGGCCTTTCTGCGTGCCTCGGCGGCACGGGCATGTGCTTTGATGCCGAGATCCTGCGCAAGCACGGCTGGCAGGCCACCTGCCTGACCGAGGATATGGAATTCACGATGAAGTGCATGGCCGAGGGCATCAAGACGGCATGGGCGCATGACGCCATCGTCTACGATGAGAAGCCGCTGACGTTCAAGCAGTCGTGGAACCAGCGCAAGCGCTGGGCGCAGGGCCAGTTCGATGTCGGCAACCGCTACATCCCGAAGATGCTCAAGGCCGGCTGGAAGCACAAGGACATCCGCATGTGGGATGAGTGCATCTACCTGCTGCAGCCGCATTTCCTGATGATTTCGACCGTGTTCGTCATCATCAGCTATATCCAGCTCGCGTTCCCGCCATTCTACACGAACATCTATTCCATCATGCCGTCCCAGCTCATGACGGCCATTATGCTCGGTCAGTACATCCTGCCGATGATCATCCTGTTCAAGATCCGCGCGAAATGGAAGTCCTGGCTCTACATGCTCCTGTATCCGGTGTTCATCTATTCGTGGATTCCGATCATCTTCCTCGGGTTCATCCATCGCAATGACCACGAGTGGAGCCACACGAAGCATACGCGCGCGATGAGCATGTCCGACATCATGGGCAACGTCAAGAACACGGAGAACATCACGCCGAAGATCACGAAATAAGCAAACGGCGTTTCGAAGTCAAAGAGAAAAGCAAAAACGGAAAAACGAAAAAAAACGGAAAAACGAAAATAGAAAGCAACCGGCCTTCTGCTTTGGGGCTGCCCGCATCCTGCGGGCGGCTTTGATGGAGAAGGCCGGTTGCGTGGAGGAGGAAACACATTGTATACGCTAAAGGTAGAGGGTGCGTTCGAGGCGGCTCATCAGATCAAAGGATATCCCGGGAAATGTGCACGGCTGCACGGGCATAACTGGGTGGTCGAGGCGGTCATCGCGGGGAAGGAGCTCGATGACCTCGGTATGCTCATCGACTTCAAGGATGTGAAGAAAGCGCTGAACACGGTGCTTGACCGGTTTGACCATCGATTTCTCAACGAGCTGAAGCCGTTCTCGGACGGCGTGAATCCGACCGCAGAGAACCTGTCCCGGATCATCTACGGGGAAATGAAGCCTGCCATCGACGGAAAGGCACACCTGAAGGCCGTGACGGTCTTCGAGTCCCCGAAATCCAGCGTGACCTATACGGAAGACTGAGAGAGGAGAGCGCGATGGCTAGTTCCATGGAAAACATCATCGAAATCTTCTCCTCGATTCAGGGGGAGGGCAAATACGTCGGCTGCCGGCAGGTCTTCGTCCGCTTTGAGGGATGCAATCTCGACTGCGCCTACTGCGATACGGAGAACGCGCCTGGAATGCATCCGTATGCGGATGTGGAGACGCACGCCGGGAGCCGTGCGTTCGAGAAGCGGCAGAACCCGCTCTCAGCGGCTGACGTCGCGGCGGCCATCGACGCGATGCACGCGGAGGTGCCGCATCAGGCCGTGAGCTTCACCGGCGGGGAGCCGCTGCTGCACGCACCGTTCATCCGCGAGGTCCGGAATCATCTGGCATCCAGTCTGCCGTTCATGCTCGAGACAAACGGCACGCTTGCCAGTCAGCTCGCGAGCATCCTCGATATCACCGATATCATCAGCATGGACATCAAGCTGCCGAGCATCGTGTCGAAGCCCCAATGGGACGCGCACCGCGCATTCCTGCGCACGGCGCGCGGGAAAGACCTCTACATCAAGCTCGTCGTCGCGGAGGAAACCACGCGCGAAGAATTCGAGAAAGCCGTTCAGCTGGTCAGCGAGGAGGCGCCGGACGCGCTGTTCATCATCCAGCCCGTTACACCGTACGGCGGCTGCAAGGCCGCGAGCCCCGAGAAGATCCTCGAATGCCAGAACTACGCGCTCAGCCAGCTCCATGACGTCCGCGTGATACCGCAGACGCACAAGATGATCGGCCAGATTTGACAAAAGAAAGTCCGCATAGTATAATATTTCTTGTTGGTAACACATCAGTGCGACCAAGCCGCCGGAGTGGCGAAATTGGCAGACGCAGCAGACTCAAAATCTGCCGCTGGCAACAGCGTGCCGGTTCAAGTCCGGCCCCCGGCACCATATAGCAAGTTAAACCTCACGAGTTACTTCGTGAGGTTTTTGTGTACTTGTGAGCGTACGGAATGGCAATTTTATATAGTTGATGAATAGCAGGATCGTTATAATCCTTTAAAAAGATCAAAAATTATGATACTTAAACTTCCCACACCGAAAATCGGCCTGAACCCTGAAAACTGCATATCTCAGAAGATAAAAAAGGCGTAAAGCCTCAATTCTTGGTATAATAGAAGTGACAAAGCCCATCAACCAAGGAGGTTTACGCTATGTCTATTGTACCATCGATTCGCACAGATGAAAAGAGTATTTCTCATGCCATCACCCAGTTTATTTCCGTTTATGGAATAGTCGACCTGCTGGCAAGATGCGGTGGAACCAAAGCCAAGGGGTTCTCTGCGGCAGAACTTTTCACCTACATCCTGACCAACGTGTTCCGGAGCGGCAGTTTCTATATGCAGCAGAAGCTCGGTCGTGTCCCGGCTGCCTTTGCCAAGAACACCTATTACCGCTTCCTTATGAATCCGCGCACGAACTGGCTCCGTTTCACCACCATGCTGTCTGAGCGTATCATCAATCAGCATCTCCGGCGGCTCTCCTCGGAGAACCGCGATGACTGCTTTGTCATTGACGACTCGCTCTATGAGCGAATTGGCTTTCGGAGAACCGAGCTGGCCTCAAGTGTATTCGACCACGTTTCCCATCGGTTCAAGAAAGGCTTCCGCCTGCTGACGCTTGGCTGGACGGATGGCTGCAGCTTCTTGCCCATCAACTACTCGTTGCTGGCATCTGCCAATAAGGAGAACATTCTCGGGCCATGCGGCAAGATCGACCGGCGGACAAATGCCGGCAAGCGCCGCGTCATGGCCCGCCAGAAGGCCACAGTAGTCATGATTGAGCTTCTCAAGATGGCGCTGGCTTCAGGCCATCGGGCCAAATACGTCCTGTTCGACAGCTGGTTCTCGAACCCACATCAGATTGTCGAGATCAAGGATCTC
>JAQYBD010000072.1 GCA_029338835.1 Selenomonadaceae bacterium
ATGAGCTGTGCCTCCCCTAACGACCAAGACGGCCTGTTGACAAAATAGTCAGCAGGCCGTCTTTATTGATCCTATGATTCATTTCGTATTTTTCATCGTGCCGAGTTCAATGAGATATCTCCCGACCGCATCCTGCCAGCGTGGTAACCGCGCAAATCGCATCTGGTCCAGGGACTTCTTGCTGAGGCGGGAATTCTTGGGGCGGGCAGCCCTGGTGGGATAAGCTGATGACGGCACGGGCGTGACGACCGTATCGCGGCCAGCCTGCCGGAAAATCTCTCTGGCAAAATCCGCCCAGGAGCAAAAGCCTTCATTCGTTGCATGGTAAACACCGTAAGCATTGGTCTGGATCATATCTGCCAACAGGACAGCCAGATCGCGCGTATAAGTCGGCGAACCGATTTGATCATCCACGACCGTAAGCATATCATGCGTCTCGCTGAGCTGCAGCATCGTGCGGACAAAGTTCCTGCCGTTCAGGCCAAAGACCCAGGATATGCGCACGATGAAATACGCATCGAGAAGTTCCCGGACAGCCTGCTCGCCAGCGAGCTTGGAACGGCCATAAACATTCTGCGGGTCTTTTTCATCATCCACCTCATAAGGTTCCGTTCCATTCCCTGGGAACACATAATCCGTACTGATATAGAGCATTTTAGCTCCGATCTCGCGGCAGGCTTCGGCCAGCGCACGCGTCCCTCCCTCATTGACAGCCATGCACTGCTCCACTTCATCCTCCGCACGGTCCACAGCGGTGTAAGCGGCGCAGTGGATGACGGCATCCGGATGATACGCAAGCAGGAAACTCCGCACTGCCGCCTGATCCGTCAGCGAAAAATCCCGGCTGGAGACACCACATGCCTCAAAGCCGCGATCCTCCAGCTCCTTGACACAGTCATGCCCCAGCTGGCCCGTGACCCCTGTGACCAAAATCTTCATCCTCATCTTCCCCTTCCCACGAAATATTTTCTTCTATAGTATTCGTTCCAAGCAGCCATCTTCCTGCTGCCGGCGAAAATTCAATACGCCTGCATGAGGCTGCATGATGCCGAGTACAGCTTACCCATAAAAACTCCACCGCCGACAAAATTTCTTCTTATTTTGTTGGCCGGGGCGGCAGCACGATCTCGTTGAGGAGATTGCAAAAATCCTGATCTTCCGCTTGTTGCCCTTTGAAGTGAACCAACACAGTGCCGGATGTGATCGCTACAGCTTCCTCATCGCTGCATTTTACCGGTCCCAGCTGGTCCAAAGAGATGCGGATGCCCAGGGAACTGATGAACTGGCCATCCCGGGTAATCAGGAAGCCTTGCTCTCCCTGGCCCCAGAACAGGGAATGCGTAGAATCACAGAGGATGACTACCTGATCCGGCTGGACACCTGCCCGGGATCCATAGGATTTCATGGCGTTGTCCAAAGGAGCGGCTATCCTTTCACCGATGTAGTAGTAAGCGGCCTTCTCCATCTGGTCTGCCATGACTTCCGTCAGACAGGCCACGCGCAGCGTCAAGGGCACGAGTGCTTTGCGGCAATCCCATTCTTGCTCGACGTCTTCCGGCTTCTCAGCATCCTGTGCCGCCTTGCGGTACAGGTGCCAAGCTTCAGTCAGGTCAAACGTTTCCTTCCGCGGGTCTGCACACAGCCGGGCTGCCCGGAGCAAAGCTTCCTGATTGCCCAGTTCCAAGGCTTCTTGATAATATTCCAGAGCCTTTTGTGCCTCGCCCTGCGCTTCCATGGCCTTGCCAACCTGGAGTCCCAATGCCCGGATCTTTTTCTCAGCATCCGGATCTTTCTCGCTCAGAGCCCACTGATAATAATGCCAAGCCTGCTGCCAGTCTGCCTGAGCCTGTTCTCCACACTCTGTCCCAGCTTTATCTTCCAGACGCTGTCCCAGTTCAAAAGCCAAGGCACCGATGGCCGCTCCTGCTTCTTCGCAGCCATAGCTCTTTGCTTTCTCGAACCATTCCATGGCCAGGGCTTCATCTTTTTCCATGCCTTGTCCTCGACTGGCCATCTGGCCCAAAAATAAGCAGGCGGTGCCGTCTTTCTCCTCTACCAGCTTTTCGTACCAGGCTTTGGCCTCGTCATATTTGCCCTGTGCAACCAGAGTTTGGGCTCCTTCAGCGGCCAGTTTCCGGTAAACGAATCGCTGCTCATGCTGCTTCTCTTTCAGCAGCAGATACATCACCAAAGCGGCTTCCCTCTTGCCCAGCACAGCAGATTCCACGAGAGCCCATTGGGCGTCTTCCTCTTGTTTCTTTTTTTTATACAGATTCGCCAGCTGCCAAAACGCTTCTGCGCTGCCCATTTCTCCGGCCAGTTGGAAAGCTTGCAGCGCACGCTCCTTTGCTCCAGCCAGGAGGTCTTCCTGTGCTTCCTGGAGTTCCTGCTCGCGGACATGGCGAGCCCAGGCTTCTGCCGGGCCGATGAATTTCACCAGGTGAAAATGAACATTGTGACCATTCCAATCCGTATCTCCCGGATTGTCGAGAGCCAACTTCACTTCTTTGCCCATGCCCCAGAAGCACACATTCTCTACATTCGCTGGGATCCAGTAGGTATCCGCAGACAAGGCAATATTGATACAGGTTCTTTCCTCACCGTAAAATATCCGAGGCAGTTCCCGGAGCTGAACTAGCAACGCGGTCAACATAGCCGGTCCGGATACCAGGAAAAAGGAACGGGAAAGGAAGGTGGGCAGCCAGTCTGGGATGTGGAATTTCTCTGCCGCTTTCTTTTTATTCATATACTCGCCCCAGACAGAGCGGGCCAGCTGGAGTTCCTCACCTTCGGCCTCTGCCATCCGGAACACATCCCTTGCGGCAGATGGCTCCAGCTCCAGCAACGTTTCATAGACCGGCAGTGTATTCCCCGTTACTTCCAGGCATCTGCACAGGCCTTCCAGCACTTCCTCCTTCTCAATCTTGCCATTGGCAAAGCGTTCCAGCAGGTTTTTGCGCCGACTATCCGCCTTGCTCGTTGCAAACGATACCTGCGGTACAGCGCCTTCGGCCACCAACAGACGATAGACTTCCCCAAACAGGTCAAATCGGCAGACCGCACTGATGAAAGCGCTGGCCATGACCGGATAATTCCGCTTAGCACTCCGATCCCTGATGAAGCATTCAAGCCGGTCAGAATAGGAATTGCCCATGATGCTGCGCCCTAGAGAACTCAAGGCATCCTGAGCCGTGTTCATCATCGACGCTTTGATAGCACCCGTAATGGCCCCCGTGATGCTGAAACCGCCCCCTTTCCAGCTTGCCTTGTCAGCCTCCTTTTCCACCGCCAAGTCCTTCTGATACGCTTCGATGGCTGCGTTATCCTCCTGCATGGCCTTTACCAGATCCGTCGAAGCTACCGCATCATGCAGCCTGTCCCAAAGATCTTCTTTCGTCACATAGTCGATATCGTGGTCGATCAGGAAATCCACAGCCTTTTCAAAAAGTGGATTGCAGGCAGTAAGGCAATACTGGAGTGTCTGAGCAGAAAACTCCACAGGATTTTCCACCTCATGTCCTTTCAGGAGATCCCGGATCGTGTGCCGGACCATCAGAGCCAGCTGCAGCCCTTCCCGATTGAACGGCGCCCACAGCTGGTTGTAGATGGCTGTGGCCTGCGGCAATTCTACCGGATACCTCCCGAGCAGTGTGAAATGACTGCCCGCAACGGCAGGAAACGAGGTCTCCGGCGGGCTCGTCTGCGCAGGAGCCTCTGACACCTGTCTTTCTGCAGCGGCAGGAGCTGTGCCACCCAACCCCTCGGGGATACTGGCTCCACAGTTAAAGCAGAATTTAGCATTATCTGGCAGTTTCGTGCCGCATTTCATGCAAAACATCTTCTACACCTCTTCCGTTCAAAGTTCGGTTCCTTATCTTTTTAGAGGTTCGCCAAGCGGCGCTTTAAATCCTTCTCACGCTTCTCTTTGCAGCATCACAGGTACCAGATCCGGCAGGTAAAGCCCTCACAAACAAAAAACGGCTGGAACGATTCCAGTCGTTTTTTCGTTTGCCGTTATTCATGTTCCAGCTCACCGCAAGCTTCTGCTTCCTCCACCAGCGGGATCTTCAACAGGAACGTACTCCCCTTGCCCAGCTCACTGACCAGATCGATCTGGATCCCATGCTGATCCGCAATCCAGCGGGCAATGGAAAGTCCCAGCCCTGTTCCGCCGACACTGCCGACTGCTTTGGTACGGGACGGGTCGGCGCGGTAGAAGCGGTCAAAGATCTTACCCTGATCTTCCGACGAGATGCCGATACCGTCGTCGGCAATCTCCACCTGCATGATCTGTTCACCCGGCATGCATTTCGAGGAGACTTGGATGTGACCGCCATCCGGCGTATACTTCACAGCATTCTCCAGGAAGATGCGGAGCATCTGACGCATGCTGACAGGATCTGCAAAGATGCGTCCCTCGTCATTTTCCCCAAGCGTCAGACTGTGCTTGCCAACGGCAAATTTCATCTTTCGCACCACAGCGTCCACCAGTTCCGAAAGTTCCAGGTATTCCTTATGGATCACCTGGCGTTTCTGATCCGCACGCGCCAGGAACAACAGCTTCTCAATGAGCTGCTGCATATCCTCAGCCTCCGTGCGGATGGAGGAAATGCCTTCTTCCAGCACTTCCTTGTCAGAACTGCCCCACCGTGACAGGAGATCCGAATATCCCAGGATCACGGTCACCGGCGTACGCAGTTCATGCGAAGCATCGGAAACAAAACGCTGCTGCTGGCGGAACCCGGCTTCCAGGCGATCCAGCATGTGATTGAAGGTGATGGCCAGCTCCGCCAATTCATCATGTACAGGCGGAACCTCAATGCGCCGGTCCATGCGCTCCACTTCAATCTTGCGGGCTGTCTGCGTAAGGTCACGGATGGGTTTAAGGATACGGCTGCTCAAGAAATATCCAGCGAGCAATGCAATCAGGAAGCCAATGATGGTGATGAGGAACAGGACACGCTGCAGATGAGCCAGGAATCCTTGTTCCGCCGTAATCGTCCGGAAGAAATGCAGCTGATAAATCTGACCCTCATCCATGACATTCATGGTGGCATGATAAAGCGAAAATTTGTCAAGTTTTGAGACTTCCATGGATCTGTTTGCCCAGAAAGGCGGGTTCTTGACACGATGCGCTTCGATGGTTGCCAAGGAAGGATAGTGCATATCGTTCTTGTAGATGACTTGCCCTGTGATATCCGTGACCGATAAGATGACGCCCGGCAGGACGAAATTCTCACTGTTGAGGATATCGCCGAGATGATCCCCATCGGACAGCCGGTTCCGGATATGCTCCATGCTGATGTGGATCTCCGTTTCCGATTGATGGTAAAACGAGGCATAAACACCGATCCCCATGATGATACTCGTAAAGATCAAGATGACAAACAGGATGGCTGCATACAGGCAAGTGATCTTCGTCGAGATCTTGGTCTGCCCCAAGAAATGACGCAGACGCGTCCATTGACGTTGGCACTCATTCCTTGATGGCATAGCCTACGCCCCGGACGGTATAGATGAACTTTTCATGGAAATGGTCATCGAGCTTGGCTCTCAGATACCGGATGTAGACATCGACGACATTCGTGTCCCCGCTGTAATCATACCCCCATACCTCCTGCAAGATCTGGTCACGGGTCAGGACGGTACGCTTGTTGCGCAGCAAATATTCCAGCAGAGAATACTCCTTCTTCGTCAGATGAACGGATTCGCCCCCGACTTCCACTTCATAGCGGCGCGGATACATCACCAGATCCTTGACCCGCAGGCATTCCTCGATAGGCGCTTTGCATTGCACCGCAGTGCGTTTACGCAGTGCATTGCGGATGCGTGCCAAGAGTTCTTCCATGGCAAACGGCTTCGTGATATAATCATCTGCACCCAGATCCAGACCAGCGACCTTATCTTCCAGATCGTCTTTGGCCGTCAGCATGATGATGGGGATATCCGTGATCTCACGGACTCTCTTGCAGATGGTCATGCCATCCATTCCCGGCAGCATGACATCCAGTAAGACCAGGTCGTAAGGTTCCTGCATGATGCGCTCAAACGCACGGGTGCCATTGCCCTCAATCGCTGTCTCAAACCCTTCATGATCCAGTTCAATCTGCAGGAAGCGCGCAATGCGCGGCTCATCCTCCACGATAAAAATGCGTACCGTTCTGTCCATATCGTCCCCTCCTGAATATGCAGATACAACCATGTTCTACATTTCTTCAAAGTAAACACATTTCCACTATATACCGTGTCTCAGCCAAAGAAAAGAGCCCGGGCAAAAATCTAATTGTTTTTTTAACTCACTGTACCGAAAGCCTCAAACGGAAGCAGCTCGGGCTTTTGCCATAAAACGATCCGCATCTACGGCAAAGCGTTCATGCGTACCGGAACCAATCTCCTGTGTACCGGCAAAAGCCCGTACGGCAAAGCACACCTTGCGGCCTTCGATGGCCGTGATCACCGCTTCTGCCCGGATCTTTGCGCCCAAAGGTGACGGAGCCTTATGGGCTATCTGCATGGAGATCCCCACCGTTGTCCAGCCAGCAGGCATATGCGCCGACAGGAGTTCCGCGGCAGCGCGCTCCATCAGGCAGCTCATGGCTGGCGTGCCATAGACCGGCAAGCTGCCGCTGCCGAGCGTTTTGGCAAGGTTCGCTTCTGTAACCTGCTCCTCCGCTTTCCCCGTCATCCCTACCTTAAGATCCTGCCATGCCATTTCTACGTTTGCCATCGTCATTCTCCTTTCTCACCCAGGAACATCTCACGGAACAGTTTGATGAGATGCGCACTCGATGAAGAAAGCGTGCGATTCTTCAGCCAGGCAATGACCGTGTGCGTACTCATCTCCGGTTCCACCATCTTCTTATAAATAAGGTTGCCATCCGTCAGCAACGTCTTGGACGATACCGGCAGGATGGCCAGGCCCATCCCCATCTTGGCCAGCAGCAGATCCTGCACGATGCTGTCACTGACGCAGACGATATTCGGTTCAAAGCCCAGCTTGCGGCAGTCCGCCACAAACATGCTCTGCCAGCGCAGCGGGATGATGACCGGCACATCCTTGAGTTCTTCCAGGCGCACGACTTTGTCATCTCTGCCGATTTCCTGTTCCTTGCTCATGATGAGTACCAGTGGCTCATTGGGCAGCACGATTGATTCATAGACCTTGGCATCCACCTGTGTGCGCGTGATACCGATCTCGATGACCCGATTGTCAAGCAATTCTAGGATGCGCGCCCCCTCTGCTTCCCAGATCTGGTACGTCACCTGCGGATAACGGCGATGGAATTCGGAGATGAGTTCCGGCAGCAGCAAGGCTCCGGACGTCGTGATTGTCCCCAGGCGAATGGAGCCTGCAACGCCAGAACCGATCTCGGTAATCTCGCGTACCGTGCCGTCCACCATGCCAAGGATGTGTTCGACGCGGGAATAAAGCACACGTCCGGCATCCGTCAGGCGGATACGCCGGCTGCCTCGCTCAAAGAGCTGTACGCCCAAAGAATTCTCCAGACGTTTCATCTGCCGCGACAGCGCAGGCTGGGCAATATCAAGGCGCTGAGCAGCATGACTGATATTCCCTTCCTCGACAATGGCGTAAAACGCACGCATATCTTTGATTTCCATATCCTGTGTTCTCTCTTTCTGGCAGGGAGCCTGCCAATCCCAACAAATCTATAGCAATTTTTCATACTTTCTATAATCTCTTTCTGCTATTATACTTTTTCCGGAAAAAATAGGCAAATCTTTTTCAAAGAAATTATAGGAGTCCTGCCTCTCTACCGGGAAAAGCAATGCGAAGAGTTGATGTTCTCCCATATTTCTGTCTATTCACACTTGTGATTTTGCTTGCTCATGCTATAATATAGTGTGGTATTGTTTCCTTATGACAAATGATAATAAAATGCACTGTCCTAAAAGAAAGCAGCGCAATCCGCAAGTAATATTGAATGATAAAGGAGTTTTTTATGACTAGGATCAAAGATGCTCTCGATGCCGTCGCGGCTGCCATCATCGCACAGAAAGATTATCTGACGGCACTCGATGCCGAAATCGGCGACGGCGACCACGGCATCAATATGGCACGCGGCTTCCAAGCTGCCGTAGAAGCTGTTGACGAAATGGATGATACCTCCGCCCCCGGTCCCGTCCTCCATGCAATCGGCAAGGCTCTCATACAGAATGTCGGCGGCGCCGCCGGCCCGCTCTACGGCACCGGCTTCGTCAAAGCCTCGGAAGTCTGCGATGAAAACACGAGACTCAATATCGAAAGCTGTGAGAAACTGCTGGGAGCTGCCATCGCAGCCATCAAACGCCGCGGCCATTCCCAGAAGGGCGATAAGACCATGCTGGACGTACTCATCCCCATCCACGAATGCTTCCTGCCTGAACATGCCGAAGGCAAAACGCTTTTTGAAGTCCTGCTCGATGCTTCACATGCTGCCAAGGAAGGTGTGGATTATACCAAGACCATCGTCGCCCGGCGCGGCCGTGCCACACTCGTCGGCGAACGCAGTATTGGCCACGAAGATCCCGGTGCAGTGAGTTCCATGATCATGTACCGTGCGTTCTACAACTTCCTGAAGAAATGACGAATGATTTTTAGGCAAGGCGTCAGCAGACGCTTTGCCTTTCTTGTCTAGAGCCTGTTTCTGTAGTATAGTAAAAACAAGATATCTCGCACGCAATTCATTTACCATGGGATTTAATAGGAGGAATATCAATTGACTGAACAGATCGTCCGCACCCGTTTCGCACCGAGCCCAACGGGGTATATGCACATCGGCAATTTGCGCACAGCTCTCTACGGCTATCTCTATGCCAAAGCCCAGAAAGGCCAATTCATCCTGCGCATCGAAGATACAGACCGCACGCGTTACGTAGCCGATGCTGTCGATTTCATCAACCGCACGCTTGAAATGGCTCACATCATCCCAGATGAAAGCCCGGCTCTCGGCGGTCCTTACGGCCCTTATGTCCAGAGCGAACGCATGGATCTCTACAAGAAATACGCAGAAGAACTCGTCAAAACAGGACATGCCTATTACTGCTTCTGTGACCCGGATGAAGATCACTCCGCAGGCAAATTCGGCGGTTATGACCGCACTTGCCGCGATCTGCCGCAGGAGGTCATCGACGAGCATCTGAAGAACGGGGATTCTTATGTCATCCGCCAGAAAATGCCGCTTTCGGGTGAAACGACATTCTTTGACGTGCTGCATGGCAACATCACGATCAAGAATGAAGAACTCGAAGACCAGGTACTCCTGAAGCGTGACGGCATGCCTACTTATAACTTCGCCAACGTCATCGATGACCATCTCATGCACATCACGCACATCATGCGCGGCGCAGAATTCATTACCTCCACGCCGAAATACATCCTGCTCTACCAGTCCTTCGGCTGGGAAGTCCCGACCTTCATCCACCTGGCTCCGGTCATGGGCAAGAATGAAGACGGCTCCATCTCGAAACTCTCGAAACGCCACGGTGCCACGAGCTTCGATGATCTCGTCAAAGCCGGGTATCTGCCGGATGCCATCGTCAACTACGTGGCCCTCCTCGGCTGGAACCCCAAGACGACGAACCAGGAAATCTTCTCGATGGATGAACTCATCGCCCATTTCAGCCTCGATGGCCTCTCGAAATCCCCGGCCGTATTCGATTACGACAAGCTCGGCTGGATCAACGGCGAATACCTCAAGGCCATGAGCGATGAAGACTTCGCCAAGCTGGCCCGTCCGTTCGCAGGCAACATGCCTGACTATCTCGAAAAGAGCTGGCCGCAGCTCAGCGCACTCCTCAAGACACGCATCCAGCGCCTTGGCGATCTGCCGCAGGAGATTGCTTTCCTCGTGGAGCAGCCGGCCTTTGACGCCGAACTCTATGTCAACAAGCGCAACAAGGTCACGCCGGAAAAAGCAGCAGAGCTGCTGCCGGGCATGATTGCCCTGCTCGAAGGCATCGCCGAAGACAATTGGAACAACGATTTCCTCTACGAGCAGCTCAACGCCCATATCGAAGCCGAAGGCATCAAGAAGGGGCTCGCGATGTGGGTATTGCGCATTGCGGCAGCAGGTCAGAAAGTCACGCCGGGCGGTGCTACAGAAATCCTTTCCATCCTCGGCAAGGAAATTTCTTTGGAGCGTCTGAAAAAAAGTCTTGCAAAGTTGCAGGAGTTGTAATATAATTAATCAAGTCAGTTACGTGGCACCTTCGTCAAGCGGTTAAGACACCGGCCTCTCACGCCGGGTTCATGGGTTCGAATCCCATAGGTGTCACCACGGCGCCTTCGTCAAGCGGTTAAGACACCGGCCTCTCACGCCGGGTTCATGGGTTCGAATCCCATAGGCGTCACCATCGGCACCTTCGTCAAGCGGTTAAGACACCGGCCTCTCACGCCGGGTTCATGGGTTCGAATCCCATAGGTGTCACCAGAATTATCAGGCTGTTGCTCTTCGCGACAGCCTTTTTCGTATATCGCACG
>JAQYBD010000073.1 GCA_029338835.1 Selenomonadaceae bacterium
GGTGTGAGGCTCTTAGGGATTAAAAGCATTTAACACTGAGTTCGCACCAGTTTTCCTGATACGAAGGGTATTCTGTCGATAAATTTTTACAGATATTTATCCGTTTGAGTAAATATCTGGCAACAGTTTAGTTACCCATCCAGACGACGAAGTCCTCGTCCTGGCGCTGCGCCCATAAGTCCGTCTTCCGGCTCGGCAGCGGTACATCCGGCACGCGCCCCGTCTTGTCCTCAAGGAAATATTTGAGCCAGCCCGTCAGGAAGTTCTGCTCATCCCCCTCCATGACGCGCACAGGCGTAAGACATTCGAAGCGGCCGTTGATGTAATGCGGCGATGCCTGCATGCGCGCCAGCCGCTCAGGCCGAAACGGCCGCCCGAAGCGCGGCGAGTTCAGATAGCCCGTGCCGCCCACCGCAGCCACTCCCAGCAAACCAAGGCCACCGAGAATAAAAGACCGACGATTCATCAGAAACCTCCTTTATTTATTCTTAAAGTATTTATTTTCAAAGCGTATCTACCGACCGCAGGATTCTGGCGGGGACGCCTGTGACAATCATATTTTCGGGCACGTCGCGGGTCACGACAGATCCAGCCCCCACGATGGCACCATCGCCGATAGTCACGCCTGGAAGGATGATCGCACTGGCACCGATCCAGACGTTCCTGCCGATATGGATTGGCGCTGGATGCAGATTTCCCCGTGTCTCTGGATCTTCACTGTGATTCAGCGTTGCCATGACCACATTGTGCCCGATGAGCGCACCGTCTCCAATCGTGATACCGCCCTGATCCTGGAAGCAGCAGCCGCTGTTGATGAAGACATTCTTCCCGATGTGGAGATTCTTGCCACAATCCGTATAGAAGGGCGGGAACATACGATCCATGTACATTCTTTGTAACAGTTTCATCATAGCAAAACAGGCATTTCATGTGAAATGCCCATTCGAAACCATCTGCCATGCTAAAAATGTATGATATGCCAACTCGGCTTTCGGCACGTCATTCCTGCGGATACTCAGCGTCCGTAACAGGCTCGCACCACTCGCTTCCCGTCTCCGTGCCCGGGATCTCAAACGCGAGGTGGGAGAACCAGCTCGCCTTCTTGGCGCCGTGCCAATGCTTGACGCCAGCAGGGATCTCGACGATGTCACCAGGCGCGAGACTACGTGGGGCCTTGCCCTCTTCCTGATACCAGCCCTCACCGTCGACACAGATGAGTATCTGGCCGCCGCCCTGCTTGGCGTGGTGGATGTGCCAGAAATTACGGCACCCCGGCTCGAACGTGACATTGCAGATGACAAGCGGCTCACCCGGCTTCGACAGGAGCTTCAGGTACGACTGACCCGTGAAGTACTTGGCATAGGCATCGTTTGTCTCGCCGAGACCGAAGAAGCCGCCGCGACCTTCTTCATCCGCTGCATCGGCATAGACTTCCTTGGCCATGGGGAAAGCGGCCCAGGCGTTCGGCCAACCGGCGTAAAAAGCCAGATGCGTGAGCAATGCGGCCATCTCCTCTTTCGTGACACCATGCTGCCGCGCCGTCTGCAGGTGATAGCGCAGTGCGTCACCAGCAGTGCCCTTGCCGACGAGCGCCGAAACCGTCGCGATGCTGCGAAGCTTCGGCGAGAGCTCCGTTTCCTTGGCCCATACCTCACCAAAGAGAACATCATCATTGAGCGCCGCGAACTGCGGTGCGAAATTGCCCAATGCCTTGCGTCCTGCTGTCTGTTTTTCCATGATGATTACCTCCTGTCTCACGACTTCATCGTTGTTATCATCATAGCAAGATAGGCATGCCATGTGAAATGCTTATTAAAAATCATCTGGTATTCTTAAAACGTATCATACTGAGTTGTATTCTTCTCCGCTGATCTCATATTAAATTTTGTCAGATTATTTTTGACTAAATGTATGTGCAAGTCATCCACGTCTTTTGCTTTATTGTCGATTGGGTAACCGTCACATACCAGGTAATGCCATCTTCCGTGGTCGTGGAATCCCCTTCCGGCATCGGGGGGGCAGCTTCCGCCATTAGCCCCATCTGTCCCAAAATGGAACAAGCAAGGTTTTGTTTCAAGTGACAGAATAAAGGAAAATCATCTGACCTGTCATTTTATACAGGACGATACCACCATCAACTGTCGTATACTATTGTTAAAGAGAGGATTCCGCTTCTACCGCAACGAAGCCGATGACACTTGAAAAGGAGATGATGCGACATGAAACCCTGGATGAAACGGATGACTTCGGCACTGGCCATCAGCATGATGACCTGCGCGCTCTTCACAGGCTGCCTCGGCGGCAGCGAGGCTCCCGGCAGCTCGAGCGGCTCGGACGCTGGCAAGAAAGTCGAAGAACCCATCAAGATGGAAGCCATGGCAACCCTGAAGCTCGGCGAGAAAGACATCCCGGTCTACGAGTTCAAGGGCGAGGAGCCGTTGCCCCTCGAGATGAGCATGATGACAGTGACACCAGAAGCCATCTACCTTATCGAACACACCCATGGCAAAGATGACAAGGTACTCGGGAAATACCCCTACAAGGGTGACCAGCTCACGGCTCGTGAAGACTTAGGCGAGGCAACCAGCACCGTCCTGACGACGGATGGCAAGAACGTCTACTTCTTCCTGAAGGGCGGCCATCTCGGCATCTATGACGGCCAAGAACTCACGAAGGTACCGCTGAGCGACAACCGAGAGGGCAGCACACAGGTCGTGTACGGCTCGGATCAGGCGTATTTCTCCCGGTCCGGTGCTTTGAAGACGGCTGGATACACGCGCGCCAAGATTGGCAAAGATGGTTACACGGATCCCGTACTGCTGCTTTCGCAAAAGGAATACGTACACAAGATGAAGGACGAGCGCGATGAGGTCTCCCCGAAACTCATCTTCGCCGATGAGATGGGCTTCTACCTCAGATGGACGGCACGCCATGGCAGCAAGAACGGCCAGGGCTGGACGTCGCCCATCTACTTGTACGACAAGGACGGCAAGGAAGTCCGCCAGCTCAACCCAGATGCAGGCGTCCCTGACGGCACGGAGAAATGGGCAGGGAAAAAACTGCTTGTCTGCACGACGAAAGATTACTTCTGCTTCCTCACGACCGGTGCGATCCGCGTCTTTGACAAGAATACCAGCGCTTATGTCGGCGACATCAAATGGGCCATCGATAAGCGCCCGGTCTTAGCGGATCTCGGCCACTTTGCCGTAGACGGTGACAACCACATCTACTTCGGCATCTGGGATGATAAGGATAAGCAGCAGCACATCTACCGCATGGATCTCTGAGCGAGACTTGTTAACCAGTCCGAATATTACTTCTAAATAACACAAAAAGAGACAGGGACAAAATGTTTTTCACTTTGTCCCTGTCTCTTGCTTTTAGGAACTGTTACTCCATAGCCCTTTTTACAGTCAATAGGAACCAGGGTAAATAGTCATCCCACTGCCATCACTCCCCGGTCCTACGTGACCTGTGGTACTGGGATATACTTTGCCATTTCCCTGGTTGTCGTAGTTCCCCTCATCGATAGTTACCTTCGTGGGATAACGGCGAGTATCCGTTTCACCATATTCCGGATTATAATACTTGGAACGGTGATCATCGTAATCTTTTTTCAGCTCAGAATAGGTTAATTCATTGGCATCTGCCGCATAATAAGTGATTACATACCGTCCCGTTGGATAGAGATCCACAAACCAGCCATCCCCCTCTTTGGTCTGGATGTTCAGTTTGCGAGCCAGTTCCCGACCAGCTTCACTGTCCGAAGCAATGGTCATCCGGGAAGCTGGCTTCCCCTGGAGTACATCAGCCAGTCCGTCATACCGTCCTTCCTTGAGCCGTTCAATGATTGCCTCTGATGTAGTGGCCGGCTGCCTCGAAGCTTCTCCCAACAAGGTATCGACATTGCTGAAAACAGAGCGGATGGAATCTGCCAGGCTTCCGTTCACATTAGTGTAGAGCAGTCCTCCAATGCCTACAACAAAGGCCAATATCAATGCATATTCAACAATACCCTGACCTTTCTGCTTCCTCATCTGTTTTCATCTCCCAACTGCTTTTGTATTTATTCTATCACCAAAAGGATAATTGAGAAGGATAATTGGAAAACTTTTTATCAATTCTCCCCATGAAAAAATCTCTTGCCCAAACCACAATGGACAAGAGATTTTTATCATCTGCTTCTTTTACTTTCCTCACACGCTTCATGATGAAGCTGACGGATCTTTCTTCTTGCGCATATAGAGGATGCCGCCCACCAGAGCCAGGAGAAGGATAGTGACCCCCCCTACCGTCATGGCGATGTGTGCCTGGTTGTAAAGACGGTAGCTCGCCTGGATTCTCGCATCCTTCCCTTCCGTGATGGTCGTCTTGAGATTCCAGCTCAAGCTCTTGCCGTCACCAGCGACACTGTCCGCATTCTGCGTTTCCGGCTTGACAGGCAGATTCAGTGTAAAACTGTACTGGACCTGATCCAGCATGCCCTGCACCATCTTCCTGCTCTCGGGATCCTGCGCGCCCGTATCCATTTTCTCACCCTTGACGAAGAGATCAAAGGTGTAGGTATCATAGAACCACGACTTTGCCACGGCAACGCCCGCATTGCGCCCTTCCACTGCCGTGAACATATCCCCGCCCTTAGCAGACAGCGTCGCGATATCCGGATAGGACACCTCGATCTCATAGCCCGTCATATCGCCGTCCTGGACTTCCTTGACGACGGCAGCGGGATTCTCCTTGATGAATTCATCTTTTGAGCCCTTCAGAGCCTCTGCGGCAAACATATTGCCGACCATCCGCGTCACCATCGTGCTGGATCCATCTTCCCTGATGGTAACCGTCTCTTCCGCCTTGATACAGCCTGCAGCTGCCAGGGAAGATACGACCAGCAGCAAAATCAAAACCCATCGTTTCACATGACTCACTTCCTTCTCGTCTGCTTATCGCCATCCGCCTGTCATCCTTGCCATTCCTGCCATGCTTGTCATGCAGGCCAGTCACAGCACTTCACTGTCCGTACATTTTCAGCATGAATACCTTGTCACCTGCTTCGAATCCGGTCTTCGCTCCCGGCCTCACGATGGCGAGTACCTCATTGTCTCCCATGGCCAGCAATTGGACGCCTGTCTGGCCATCAAACAATTTATCGGCACTCATGAGATCGATGATCGAGCCATCTTTCTTGTTGAAGATATGGATCCGGCGGATGTTGCCGTCAAAGACAAAGATGTAATCCTCCGTGACCGCGACATCAAAGGCACTGGCCAGGAAGCCAGGCTTCCGCGTCTCATCATGCTTATTGCCGAGAACATACTGTGGGATGCCATCGAGGCTGTAGACCGCCACAGCACCGACACTCATCTTGCCATCGAGCGTAGTGCCGTACATATAGACATTCGTGCCATCACATGTTATGCCATTCGGATCCTGAAGCAGTTTATTGCGTTCTTGCGGGATCACGACATTCATCTCGCTGCCGGCTTTCCCGTCCGCCACTGCATAGCGCATGACTGCAGCACTTGACGCAAACGAGAGGACTTCCTCCTTGCCGGGGACACCGAGCATGCCATTTATGCGCTGCTCAAAGAAGGGCGTGGCCGTCCCATCGGCGGCGAGCGTATCGATACAGCGGTTCGCATTGCGGTAGATCAGCTTCTTGCCATCGTTGGAGATAAAGGAGTCTTCGGGAACCTCCTTGACGATATCGGCCTTCGTGATCTTGAGGTCTTCACCGTCAAGCTTAGCCTCAGAGATGGTCTTCGTATTGGCATTCCGGATGTAGATGATATCTCCCATCTTCGTCAGGGCGCCCGTGCGCGAAAAGTTCTCGCTGATGAAGATTTTATCCACGTTGTTCAGTTTTACGATGCCCAGTTCGGTGCCCTGCTCCATCTTGACCTTCTCGAAAGGCAGGGAAACTTTTGGTGGCTGTTGTGGTTCAGCGGGCTGCGGTTTCTCGCTGTCACAACCGAGCATCAAGCCAGTTGCCAGCAAGCCTGTCAATAAGATGGTACAAAGCTTTACACGTTTCATGTCGTGCCTCCTTTGCTGTCAGATTGCGTGTGTCAAGCCTCTCTGCCATCAGATAGCGAAAGGCTTGTCCATCATCATTTTGCACCAGCCTGTTTCTCAAACAGGATCGTCATGCCGGAATAATCGGTCTTGACTTTTCCCGTTTCCACTTTCACGAATACCATCTCGTCGGACGAATCCTTGAGCTTGAAGCCCTTATCCGTTTCTTCCCAATCGCCGTTGCCTTTCTCGCTGCCGATGATGGCTTTGGCATCACCATTCGGCTTGAGTTCCAGCGTGAATTCACCGCCAACGACTTTGCTCACATTGATCTGGATACCGCCCATCGACCCCGTCGTGGCTTTCCAGACGCCAACGTATTCACTGTTCTCATATTTATCCGACATGCAGCCCGTAAGCAGCAGGCACAGCAGGCAGACTGCGGCCAATACAACGGACAGTCTCTTTTTGATCTTGATCATGGAAAGTATTCCTTCCTGATGAAACGAAACTATTTTTCTTTTTTCGCCTTAGGCTGACGCTTGACCTGTGTGTAGAGGAACGTATCGTGACTCTCGACAAGGGAGAAACTCTCTTCATCGAGATAGGCATCCGCCTTGGAAGCCGCGTGTACATTGCTCATGCTGGCAATCAAGAAATAACGCACTAGGAATGCGGCGCCAAGTGCCAGTACAAAGGATATCCCAAGAATCTTGGCCGTCATGGAAGCTCCCCCCTTACGATGTCATGAAGTACTGGACGATGAAGTAGAAGACCGGCCAAAACGCGGCGAGTGCAATAGCTGGATAAAGCCAGGACTTGCGCTTGTCAATGGGCAGGCTGCCGACGAATTTCCCAGTCTGACCATTCATCATGAACGTATACGGCTTGTCTTCATAACGCGTCGTCAAGATCCAGACGGGCATCATCGCATAGGAAATCTCTGCACGCTCGCGCAGGAAGGACGGCTCACCATCGACGGAGCAGCGGTCATATCCCTTGACGGTCTTCTGCAGTGCATCGACAGCCGTCGCACGCATGCGCGCATCGGCTCGCGGAATGCTCGCCTCTGCATCAACGTCGTATTTATCGGCTAAATGTCCCGTAAGATACGCCGCCGAGAACGGGATGAGTTCCCCATAATCGAAGGGCTCAATGCTGTCCATATAGGCATCATCCATGCGCTCACTGCCATCGACAGGAATCCGCACAAAATGCATGGAACCGGCTCGTTCACATTGATAGACACTCGTCTCCGTGATGATCTCTGTTTCCGTTTCGTGGCGCACATCATTTTCTGCGCGGAAATTGGCCCGTGAAAACACATCGGCATCAAAGAGCCAGAACGGCACGTACATCGCCTGGATGTCCTTCATGCGATTGCCGCCGGCAAAGCCATCAGGCAGGAGGTATTTCCCCTTGTAGAACTCCTGCAGGGCCGCCTGTGCGTCTTTCTTTGTCTTCTTGTAGGGGATGATGAAGTCGGGCTTCATCATCCCGTCGAATTTGGCCGGCATCATGTTCGGGCTGCCACAGTAGGCACATTCGGTCGCCATCGTATTGCCATCCGAGACCAGTTCTGCCCCGCAGGAAGAACAAGTCTGCATCGTCATGGCAGCGCATTCCTCCGGCGACCACGCACTGCCCGCCTCTGCGGCCTTGAAATCGGCTTCTTTCGCTTCAGCAGCGCGCCGGGCCGCGTCCTGCTCACGGGCAAACATCTCCTCGATCGATGCCGCATCATACTCCGTACCGCAGTATTCGCAAGTGACCTTATCATGCCCCGGCAAAAAAGAGAGCGGCGCACCGCAATGGGGGCATTTGTAGCTGACAGAAGTCTCGCCCACGATACTCACCTTCCTTTCTCTGCTGCGCCATCACGCAGGGGATAACAATCTCATGGAACGATTCACTTCCTATCGCTCTCATCAAAGGGATCGCCGCACTCCGGGCAGAATTTGGGCGGATGCTTCGGGTCGCTCGGTTCCCAGCCGCACTTGTCGCAGCGGTATAGCGGCTCATTCGCCGGTTTCTTCGCGCCGCATTCCATGCAGAACTTCCCTTTGTTGACCGTACCGCAGCTGCAGGTCCAGCCCTCTGCAGCAGGTTTGGGCTGCATGTTCCCGCATTCTTCACAGAACTTGCCCGTATTGCCCGCATGGCCGCACGAACAGGTCCAGCCTGCAGCAGGTGCAGCCGCTGCCGGTGCAGGAGATGGCGGAGGTGCTGCCTGCGGCGTGGCGAGCGGATTGCCCTGCGGGACCCCGCCCTGTCCAAACGCCCCCATGGCTCCGGCGCCCATCTGGCCTGCCATGCCCATGCCCATGAAACCGAAAGCACCGCCCATGCCAGCCTCATTGGCAGCTGCCAGGCGTATGCCATCGGCTGTCGCCGTCGCCAGCCGACCAGCCCTCATATCGGGATTGCTCATGATGGCACTATCCTGGATTTCCTTGATGCGGCGTTCATCCTCTTCATCCGCCTTGACGGACGAGACACCGAACGAGACAATCTCGATCCCGCGTTTCTTGCCCCAATCTTCCGAAAGCTCCGCCGAAAGCTCCTGGCGGATATCTTTCGTATAATTGATGAGCTGAGTGTAACGGATTCCCTTGGCCGCAATGCGTCCAAAAGCCGGCTGCAGAGCAGTCAAAAGCTCACTCTTGAGCTGCGAATCGATTTCCGAGCGTTCATAGACCGAATCGAAATTGCTGCAGACATTCGTGTAGAACAGGATTGGATTGGCGATGCGGTAGCTGTATTCCCCGAAGCAGCGGATATTGACGTTGAGCATGTAGGGGCCGATCATCGATTCAAACTGGATTGACTGTGGCGTGCCGTATTTATTGCCCATGATCTCCTTCGTATTGAAATAATAAACGCACTGATTTTTCGGCGCATCACCGCCGAAGGTGAAGCGTTTGGCCATATTCTTGAACACCGATTTGAGATCCTGCGAGAGATTCCCGCCGAAGACCGTCGGCTCCGTCGAGCTGTCATAAATGAATTCTCCCGGTTCCGCACAGATCTCGACGACCTTGCCCTGCTCGACAATCATCATGCACTGACCTTCGTTAACGACGATGACGGAGCCTTTCGTGATGATATTGTCTTCGCCGGACGTATTGGAACTCCGTCCCCGCGAACTCGTGCGTTTCTGTCCTTTGGCGGCCAGCGTATCCTTGTCGAGGCTGTCGCAATAGAAGAATTCCTTCCACTGATCGGCCATGACACCGTCAGCTGCGCCGAGTGCTGCTTTGATGAGTCCCATAATACCCCTCCTTTATCCTGCACAGTGATGTTGAAAGGCTCATCGCCTTTCCATCACTACGATTCCTTTTCATCATCAGTATACCGCAGCCAATGAGGACACCGTACTGTGCATAAGGACAGGTAGGCAAAAAAAAGAAGCCGATTGCTCAGCTTCCAAAGTGTCCCCTGCATAATGATCTGCCTGTATGTCAAAGATTTTGCCGCCGCCCCATAGAGACTTCCACCGTGAAAGACGGACTCGCGCTGATCAGCAGGCGTGCCCCCATCGTTTTCGCACGCCGGGCTATGGCGGAAAGACCGCCGCCCATGTGAAAATCAGGCGAGGCGCCACAACCATTGTCAGAGATCCGGATCCTCTGTTCATCCATCGTCACCGCGATGGTATCCGCATGTCCATGACAGATGGCATTTGTCGCCGCTTCGCGCAGGATTTCCACAAAGGAGAGTGCTATGGCACGCTGCTGCGGCAGCTGCCCGTCAACCTGTACCTGTATGCCGAACGTCTCATAAGCCCGGATGAGTTCGTCCAAGAGACCTTGCGGTGATTCCTCCCCTGTCCAAAGTTCTTCCAGCATCCGGTCCACCGTGGGGATGAGCCGGACTGCCTCCAGAGGATCCGGTGCCGTCAGCAAACGCTGCAGCATGCTGATGCGGCTGCCCATGATGTCGTGTACGCGGACGCGCACCTTCTCCAGCGTCTTGCGGCGTTCCTGCTCAACGGCATGCTGCAGCAGGCGCTTCGTCTCCTCCACTTGCTCGGCGAGCAGGTGATTCTTCTTTTCAAGTTCCCGCGTGACGTGATCGAGTTCTGTCACGTTCGAGGCCGTAATCTCAAAAGCGCCCCCTCTTTGCCCCGGCATCTCCTTGCGCTGCAGCAGCCAGGCACTGTGCAGGAAGCGGAAAAGCAGCGTCTGATTCTCTTTCTTATAGACATGATGCCCTTCTTCCGCCAAGGCTTCAAGATGGTGCCAGAAGCTTTCCGCATTGCGATAATGCATGCCTGCAACGCCCTCCATGAATTCAAGCATGCAGAGATTGGCCAGGATGATATGTCCATCCCGCTGCGCAAAGAGGATGCCCTCCGGCAGCATATCAAGGCCCTCGTGGATCCACTCGTGTTCTTCCGGATGCGCACGGTACAGGAAAATCCCCATGCGCACCAGCAGCAGCAAGACAGCCAGGAGGAGGCACCAGGGGAAAAATCCGGGCCACGTACTGGCAGCCATCAGGAAAGCAGCGCTTGAGAGCAGCAAAGAGCGCCAGATATCATGCCGCAGGCAGACGGCCATGATAGCGGCGATAACAGCAGGCAAGAGCTGCCAGCCATCCCGGAAAAACAGCCCGGTATCATAGGTGAAAGCCATGCGTATCCTGACGCATTGAAACAAGATGGCACAGGCGAGCAGCAGGGCAGCTGCCTCGCCCCAGACTGCTGCGCGATCCCGCCCCCGGCGCACATACGAAGCGCGCAAAGCATACGCTGTACCGATGACGGTGAAAAAATCAAGTACCAGACAGCCTATGATGACAAGATACTCCATCATCGCTCTCCCTCCTCCTGCCGCAAGACGCAAGCAATGGACAGCGCAAAGCCGAGGTCTTTGCAAGTAAAGCGGCTGTCCATATGATCCTGCAGCCATCTCTGCTGCCACCTGCCGAGCCAGGGAACATCCCCCTCCAGCAGGAACGTCACGCGTGCCGCGGCCATGGTCACATGGACCGTCATCGCTGCCCGTTCATGCACGGCTTCTGCCAGGAACGAAGTCAAAGAGTCGAATGCTGTCAAAGCGGTCTGTGCCGGTGTCGCTTGTGGCAGCTGCCAGGATATGGCCACATGCAGCTGGAGTTTACGCGCAGCCTCACAAAGTTCGGAAGCAGCCATTTCCAATTCATCGAGTGCAATCGTTCCGTTTTCTTCACTCTTCAAAAAAAGCACACAACGCTTCTTGGTATATGTCGCCAAGAGATTGAGGTCACGGACGGCCTGCTCCCGTTCATTTCCGTGCGACTGCAGGATCCTGGTGCGGAACTTGCGGAAATACGGGCGCAAGGAGTCGAGAATCCCTTCTACTTCCCGGTGCAGGTGATTCTGCGTTTCAGCTGCTACCTGCTTCCTTTGCCTGTTGGCAGCCCGCTTCAAGTACAGACGGCGACGCTGCAGCGCACGATTCGCCTGTGCCAGCGAGCGCTGCTGCTCATGGAGCATATGCATATCTTCATACCAGATCAGGGTACTGCCACCGGATAATCTCATCCTGGAAATACGATATTCCTTCATTTGACCGCCGAGATCCGGCACAGCCCTGGATGACAGCCGGATCTTGCCGGATGGATCCGTCAGCCTGAGGCCCAAAGAGGCCTGGCGGAAAAATCCTTCATATTCATGATTCGATAAGATGAGCCCCGTGCGCAGGCACAACTCCAGGAAAAGAAGGAAAAAAACGGTCGTGGTAAAGGTGACATCGATGCGCAGTACCGGAGAGATATTGTAGAACACCGTGTACAGGAGGAATACCAAATAGAGCAGGAAAGGCAGGATCATCCGCAGACGCCAGCTCTGCTGCAGGCCTGCTTTGATCCAAAAAATCGCCAAAGACGCAAAAACTTCCAGGAACCAGATGACCCAGTAGGCATAGGCCCCCCATTCGAGTTGTTCCTCCCAAAGCTCCCCCTCGCGCTCCGGAAGAAACGAAAAGAACTGCTCATGCCAATCGTTCGTGAGAATACAAAAAGCCAGGAAAAGATTCATGAGCAGCAGCAACAGCAGATGGCGCGGCAATTTCTGTACCGCGGCATCTGCGTCTGCGACATGGGCAATCCAGAGCAGTGCGACCGGCAGTGCCGCCCGGAACACATAATAAAGATACCAGAACGCATGCTCCGGTGAAGCATCTGCCACTGGTTCAAACATATATTTCATCAGGCGCACCAGCTGCCACATGAGCAGAGCTGCAATCAGCAGGCGGATGGCCCGGCGCCCGCCGCGATACAGCAGACGCGCCCGCAGCGATTCCCCCCAGAGTACTGTAACGGCGGGGATCAGCGCATAAGCAAGGTAACGCAGCAAAGAGAGTCCCATGGATCCACTTCCATTCACTTGTGTTTTCTTTTATCATTTCTTATAATATGAAAAAGGGATTAAAAATAAAATCGAACAAGATTCATGACGACCAAAAAGAATAGAAACGGAGCGATTCCATGCACATTGTTATGCTAAAGAAACGTATGCTCTTAAATTTCCTCTCCCTGCTCCTCATGCCGGCACTCCCCGTCGCGGCCGCGGAAACCACGGGGGATTTTCCCGCAGCAGAGGTACATGAAGACGATGTACAGGCTCATCTCAAGGCCGAAGAAAAACACGAGGATATCCGCTACCCGCGTCTCACGCTGCACGGCGACTACCGTTTTCTCTACGGCAAGGGACGGTTCAACGCCGAAACGCCCGATTGGCGGACAGGCAAGTCCCCTCGCATCGATCAGTCCGTCTTCCGTGCCGAACGCCGTCTGCGCCTGTTCCCTTTCATTGAGACGAGCAAAGAGACCAGCATCCGCACGATGCTCGAGGATAAGCGCGACAGCAAGGATGAAACGCGCAACCGGCATCTGACGCTCTCCCGACTCTATCTGCAGCATGAGAATCCCCACACCAAACTCGAAGCCGGCCGTTTCAATTACTATCTCATGGATGGCAACATCATCGATAAGCGGATAGACGGGCTGCGCTTCCGCACGGGTGGTGAGGACTGGCCGCACGGCAGTCTGACTGTTTTTGCCGGCCGCACGACGGGAACCGCCTCGTCTCAGAAAGATGGATTCTCACTGCTCTGGAAGAAACGGACCGGCAAGCTCGGCTTCCATACGGCCTACCTGGACTTCCGCCAGCGTGAAAAACTGCCAAAGAGTTACCCGCAGCTCCGTCAGCTGGGCCTGACGGCTGGACGCGCCGGCCATGGCTATGACCACCAGCGCATCTTCTCTGCGGCCATCAGGTATCATCCGCGGGAAGACTGGACCTTGGGACTCGAACTCCTGCAGGCCCAGGGCCGCCATGAAGCAGACGATTACCGGGAAAATGAACGCGGCTTCGTCGCCTGCCTGCAGTATGGCCAGCTCGACGAAAAAGAGGCCGGGAGTTTTTCCAGCTGGATCCGCTATTACGACCAGCCATCTGCCTCAGTACTCTGGCACACGATGGATGCCGACGCCGGCTTTTTTCGCCGTCAGGGCTTTCGCGGCCTCGGTGTACGCACGGACTACGTCATCACGCCCGGCCTTTCCTGTGCCATCGAAGGCTTCCGGCTCGAAAACCGCAAGGAAAGCACACTGCTCAGCCATATGCATCAGTACGTCCTCGGCACGAGCATCACGGCCTATTTCTGATCAGGGAGCCAGGGTGTCGTTGCCTTCGCGCTCGCGTTCTTTCTGTGCCTCCATGCTCGTCAGGCCTTTCTCGGCCGCTTCCACAGCCAGTCCGACAATGCTCTTATAGCCTGTTTTGGCAAGCATATTGCCAATGTGAAAGCCAACAGTGCGTTTTGAGATATCCAGACGTTCTGCGATTTCTTCGCGCGACATGCTGCGGCAGATGAGCTGCAGGATCTCCAGCTCGCGTTCCGTCAGATTGGCTTCTGACGCGCCAAAGGTATCCCGTCCCTGGATCTGCGGGAAAATGTGTTCCCCGGCCATCGTCCGGCGGATACAAGCAAGGAACGCATCACCGGATGCCTCCTTGTAGATGAAGCTGTCCGCCCCGGCATCCTTGGCCCAGCCGATAAAGGCCAGTTCTGACATGCCTGTCATCATGACGACACGCAGCTGCGGGAAGCGCTCTTTGAGCCTGCGGCAGATGCGTATGCCGCTCGTGCGGCTCTCCATGCAGATATCCATGAGTACAAGATCCGGGCGGTATCGCCGACAGGCTTCTTCTGCGAGTTCTGCCAAGGCACATGTCGCACATACCGTGATATCCGATGCCGGCTCAAAAATCTTCTTCAGCCCCTCCAGCAGGATTTTTTGATCATCTACGAGCAGGATCTCTATCATCTCGCTCCCCCATTTCCTCTCAATCATTCTTATTGATATTGTATCATAGAAAGAAAAAAATAGGAATCCGAGCAGGATTTCACGCCATTCGCCGTACCGGGTGTCCAATAACGTCAACAGCCCTGCCTGTGCCACCATCCGTGATGGCACAAGCAGGGCTGCTTGCAGAGAACCAATCAAGCCGTAATGCGCACATCTTCTCTGACTTTGCCGTGCAGCAGGGCATCGAGACTGTAGCGGCCAGGGCCTGCAAAGACGGCACCGAGGTAGAAGACGCCTTCTTCAAACGGACGCGATACCTGCAGAAGCGGTGCGCCGAAAGCGAGTTCGATGGACGTTGCCATCATGAGATTGCCGACGAGGAAAAGAGCTACCGGGCGATAGAACAAGCCGAGCAGGATGAAGAGGCCGCCAAACGTCTCCGTCAGCCCTGAGAGCAGTCCGAAGAACGTCGAGAAGATATGGATACCGAGTACGCCCATCATCGAGCCGAGGGCCGTCCAGCCATCCGGCCCGCTCAGGAGCTTCGGTACGCCGTGCCAGATGAAAGCAAGGCCGATCAGGATGCGGAAAATGAGCAGGCCGAGGTCTTTCCTGTCTGCAAGGATGTCATTGATGTACTGCAATAATTTCATAGGGATCTCTCCTTATCTGTATTATCATATTTAACAAATATTTATTATCTGTTAAATATGATATACGAATCATGGCGTATGCACAAGAGCGATTTTTTCATTGACTTAGTATAAATGACTTGCGTATTGCTGCCATGCAAAGAAAAACAGCCCGGCAAATATTTGCCAGGCTGCTAGAGAAGCAATCGCTATGAAGGATAAAAGGATTCTATCGTAAGGGGGATTGTGAGGATTTATTTCAGGTACTTCTGGAAGAAAGCCGTGATCTTATCGAACGGGATTTTTTCCATATTGTCGTAGAGATCCGTGTGGTTGGCACCCGGGATGATCAGCAGTTCTTTGTTATCGCCCTTGAGCTTCTTGAAGGCATCTTCGCTGAAGTAGCGCGAATGGGCTTTCTCGCCGTGGATGACGAGTACCGGGCTCTCAATCTCACCGGCATAGGAGAGCAGCGGCATATTCATGAAAGACAGCGCACTCGTCGTGTTCCAGCCCTCGTTGGAGTTCACGGAACGCGGATGGTAACCGCGCTTCGTCTTGTAGTACGCATAGTAATCCTTGACGAACCAGGGTGCATCGGCCGGCAACGGGTCAACGACGCCGCCCGCACGCTTATAGGTGCCCATGCGGTAATCCTCCGTGCGCTGTGCATTGAGTGCCTTGCGGTTTGCCATGCGCTCCTTGGCGAGCGTCTCAGCGTCCTTCTCATAATCAAAGTAGCCATTGGCAATCACGCGGCTCATGTCGTACATCGTCGAGGTGACCGTTGCCTTGATGCGCGTGTCCATCGAAGCTGCATTGAGGGCCATGCCGCCAAAGCCGCAGATGCCGAGGATGCCGATGCGGTCTGGATTGACATCCGACTCTGTCGAAAGGAAGTCGACAGCTGCTGAGAAATCCTCCGTATTGATGTCCGGCGACGCGACATTGCGCACGCCATTCACGCCGCCGCTCTCACCCGTAAAGGAAGGATCGAAAGCGATCGTCAGGAAGCCGCGCTTCGCGAGTTCCTGTGCGTAGAGACCGGATGCCTGTTCTTTGACAGCGCCGAATGGGCCGCTGACCGCAATGGCCGCGAGGCTGCCCTTCTTGGCATTCTTCGGCTCGTAGAGATCCGCCGCGAGTTCGATGCCGTAGCGGTTGTGGAAGGTGACCTTCCGATGGTTGACGTCTTTGCTCTCGGGGAACGTCTTGTCCCACTCCTTTGTCAGATGCAATGTTTCTGCCCCTTTCTGCTCCGTGACCTGCTTCGTTGCATTTGCTGCAGCTGGCTGGCTCGCCGCCTCTGCGGCCATGGCATGACCACCCAAGACAAAAGCCGTGCCGAGAACGGCCATCGCGGCCATCTTCTTCCAGAGTTTTTTCTTTGTCATGATAAAGCACCTCTTGCTTTCTGAAAACCATTTCAAACTATTCCCTGAACTGGTTTTATTATACGGCAAGAGGTGCTTCCATTACCAATACTTGGTTTTAATCTATTTCCATGCCTGCAGAGCATTAAGATTCGCGTCAGTCATGTGAGCCGAAAACTTCTTCGAGACGGGCGCGCACAATGGCAGCAGCGCGCGAGAATACCTGCTCCTCATAGAGATCCTGCGGCGCAATTGCCGGTTTCCGTGCGAGCAGATGATCCTTGCGCAAGTAGGCACCCCATGTATCATCGAACGGAATCTGGCGGTAGACGAAATCGGCCGGCGGCATCTGCATGCAAAGGAGTCCGAAATCCAGTACGCCCTTCTGCAAGGCATCGAAGATCTGTTCAGCATTGCCGCTGATGAAGTGGAAGTGGATCTGCGAATAGGCACGTCCGAGCGGCGTCAGGGCCTGCATGACGAGGCGCATGGCCTCTGTCTCGCCACAGCCGAAGTAGACATCGCCCGCGATGAAATCCTCGAGATGGGCGAACTGATTGAGCGTCTTCGCCTCGATGGCCGTCATCTCCTCGGCACGCGCCTTGAGGAAAAGGCCGGCCTCCGTCAGTTCCATGCGGCGTTTCTCGCGCGTGAAGAGCGGCGTGCCGAGTTTTTCCTCGAGATCCTGCAGCTGCCGCGAGAGCGTCGGCTGCGTCAGATGAAGTTCCTCAGCAGGAACTCTCCCCCCAGACGGGGTGACGGGCGGGCTTCAGGCTCCGCACGCGGATGAGGCGCAGGGCCTCGTGCATGTCAACGTCTTCGCGCAACCCCGCTGCTTCATAGACACAGACAGGATCTTTGACGCCGAGTTCGCTGCCCGGCATATAGACATATTCATCGTTTTCGGGATCACCGTAGATGACACCGACCCTGAGTTTCGATTCAGCCAGGACCATTTCTTCACCTCTCAGAACATATCGCGGTGCCAGAGTACATAGGCACTGACAATGCTGATGCCAAAGGCAATGCACATGACGTAAAGGAAGCCATGGCTGTTCTCCGCAAACGGCACGGGCACGTTCATGCCAAAGAAGCTCGAGACGACCGTCGGGATGGCCAGGATGATGGTCATCGCCGCCAAGAATTTCATGACGAGGTTCTGGTTGTTCGAGATGATTGACGAGAACGTATCAGCAAGGCGGGCAAGGATCTTGCTGTACATCTCGACCATCTCTTTCGCCTGCTTGTTCTCGATGATGACGTCCTCGAGGAGATCCTCGTCTTCTTCATAGGCCTTGAGGATGGGCGTCAGGCTCGTATTGTTGCGCATGCGCAGCAGCTTGTCGAGTACGGCGCCATTCGAGCGGATGGCTGCATTGAAATACGTCAGGCCCTTCTGCAGTTCCAGCAGGCGCAGGATCTCGCTGTTCTTCATGTCATGGCGCAGCTGATCCTCGATTTCATCCGACAGCTTCGAGATCTGACGCAAATACCGCAGGAAATACGTAGCCGACTTATAAAGGATCTGGAACAGGAACCGCGTTTTCTTGTAGGTGCGGAAAAGCCGCGAGGTCCGTTCGTTGAACTCCGTGATGACCGGCGTTTCTTCGAGGCAGACGGTGATGATGTACTCATCCGTCACGATGATGGCAAGCGGCAGCGCATCGTAACTGTCTTTGCCGCGGCAGACCGGCACATTGGTCAGGACCATGACCGAGTTCTCCTCGACATCCGTATGAGAGCGTTCTTCATCATCGAGTGCAGAGCGCAGGAAATCCGGGTCGACTTCCGTCAGATTGCTGACGACCTTGAGTTCATAAGGAGTTGGATCGACAATATTGATCCAGGCTCCCTTCTCCAGCGTTTTCAGCGTCAGCTCCTGGAGCGGACCGCTCTCCAGGGATTTATAAATTTGCAACATGGGATGGAGGTCTCCTTTCCACTTCTCCGGGGGGAAAAGCAACCGGATCCCACTAGCAGGAAAAGGCATGGGAACAGGCGGTCGTTTCCCTCGATGGATATTCACATCGTTTGGGATCTATCGTACTAGGGTGATCGTCCATGTTCCCACCGTCCTTTCTATACTGCCTGATTCATGTTCCCGGCCGCGCCGGGGAATCAATTCCGCACTTCATTATATTACCAACGCCTTAATCTTGTCTAGAGAAATGCTGTTTTTTTTACGTCACACCTGCACTGCACCAGAGGGTACGAGGCTGTGATCCGACGAAAGGCGCAGTTCACGGTCTGCCAGGCTCCGGATGATGTCCGGATGATGGGAGGTCATGATGATGGTCTTGCCCGCTGCCTTAAGAGCCCGCAGGAAAGCAACGAGCTGCTCCTGCCCCTTGGCATCCAGGAAGTTCTCCGGCTCATCGAGTGTCCAGGCAGCCGGATTCATCGTAAAGATTGAGGCAAGAGCGACGCGTTTTTTCTCACCGCCGGAAAGATGATACGGCGGCCGCTTCCGCAAAGGCGCCAGGGAAAAGCAGGCAATGGCATCCTCCACGCGTTCGCGCACGTCATCATCCGCCAGGCCCATCTGCAGGGGACCGAACGCCAACTCCTCCTCCACACTCGCACAGAAAAGCTGCGCGTCCGGATTCTGCCAGACGTAGCCAAGCCGCTGATGGAACCATTTCGCATAGCGGTGTTCACGCATGCGGGCTGCCGTGATTTCCGTGCCTTCAAAACGATAATGGCCCAATTCCGGGAACACCAGTCCATTCAAGAGACGCAGCAGCGTCGTCTTGCCCGAGCCATTCGGTCCCGTCAGCAGCACGGTCTCCCCTTTCCTGATCTGGCAGCTCACATGCCGCAGCACTGGCTCATGAGCAAAGGCGCAGCAAACATCATCAAGTTCTATCACCAAAGGAATCCCTCCAAGCGCAGATAAAAACACGTGTAGAAAACAAACAAGATGGCAGGGATCAGCAGGCCTCGCCAGGAAGAACTCCCTTCGTGCCGCAAAGCGGCATACTCGCCGGTAAAGCCGCGGCAGCGCATTGCTTCTGCCATCTCGAGCGACATGCGCTGGGAACGCTGCATGAGGATGCCCATAATGCCCGCCATGGCTCGCTGTTTGCGGCGATTGTGGCCGACGGAGCGGAGTTTGAGTGCCGTCAGCAACGCGCCGGCCTGATCGCCGAGCAAGACGAGATAACGCAATGTCGTATCGAGGATGAATACCGCTTCCGAAGGCAGGCGGAAGGTGCGCAGGGCTCCCGTGATCTCATGCCAGGAAAAATACTCTTGCAGCAGATTCAAGGCAATGACGCAGAGAAGTGTCTTGAAGGGGATCAGGAGATACGGGCCGCCTCCCCAGAGCAGGAAAGCCGGCAAGATGAGCAGCCATGACAGCAGCCCCGCCGTCATGGCGCCGAGCAGATTCTTGCGCAGCACATAACCAGACAGGAAACAGAGCAGCACGAGCTGACCGCCCAGCACCAGCCAGAGGAAAGCTGATGTGCGCGCAGTGGCAATGAACAAGAGTAGCGAAACCAGCAGGAAAAGGCAAAACGGGGCATGGCCGTGATGGCCGCGTGCCGCTTGCGCCCGCAGCACCTGCAGCACCCCGAGGAGACGCAAAAGAGACCGGGAGATGAAAGCATCCCGGTCTCTGTCTGGTCTGTAGTTTTCTTCCCGCTTTGCCCACTCAGGCAAATCCATCATGAAGAACACCTCATAACATTTCAAGCAGCAAAAATTTGCAAGGACTCAGTGATTCGACACGGATTCACCGTAATCCGTACGCGTCCGCAAGAGCGGTGCCGCCATCTTGAAGAGCAGCACCAGGAGCGCCGTGCCGATGCTGGCCGAAAGAATGTAGCCAAAGGCATCCGGCAATCCTGCCACCGCATAATCCGGGAACAGCGCATCGAACGAGAAGCCCTGTTCCATGCCGGCTGGCGTATAGCCCAGCGCCGTGCCAAGGAAATCCTGTCCTGCCAGTTCCTCAGGGTCCCATTCGCCCCAAGCTGTGCCGGCAGCCAGCAGGCCGAGCGGCGTGCAGAGGATGAGTCCTGCCAGGAGCGCGTACAGGGATTTCCCCGTCTTCACGCGCACCTCGCCGAAGAGTTCCGGCGAAGTTTTCGCAAGATACGAAAGGATTGCGGCCGTGAACACGACTTCCGCCAGGCCAAAGAGGGTCAAATGGCCGATCATCATGGCCGGCACAGAGACCCAGAGCGGATACGGGCAATAAAGGGCCTGCCCGGCTGCATCCGTAAAGAGCAGTGGCTGGATGCCAAACTCAATGGCCGCTGCGAGCGCTGCCAGATTGATTCCCACATAAGCGCCGAGCCCAGCTGCCACATAACGCCCGCTTGGCGATGCCAGGTGCCTGCGGAGCAGCGAATAGACCGCATACCCGCTGAACGGCAGCACGAATGCCATGTTGAAGCAATTGGCACCAAAGGCCAGGATACCGCCATCCCCGAAAAACAGAGCCTGGATGAGCAGTGCCACGCTGACCGCCAGGCAGGCCGCATAAGGGCCGAACAAGATGGCGATGAGCGTGCCGCCGACAGCATGTCCGGTCGTCCCGCCCGGCAACGGCACATTAAACATCATGCCGAGGAACGACAACGCAGCGGCAATGCCCAGCAGCGGCAGCCGCTCCTGCGGCACATGACGGCGTACCTTTGAGACTGCCACGAGCCACACGGGCACCATCGCTGCCCCCAACACCGCGCAAGTCGATGGACTCAGATAATTTTCTGGAATGTGCATGAATTTCATCTCCCCAAGATAACGTAAAACGATAAACGATGCCGAAACAATTGTTGACGCTTATCATTATACGTCATATCCATAAGTTCCGTAAGCCTCCCAGGGGGATAGCAACAGCAAAATCAGCCGATTGCCTCATGCCCTTGCCGCCAATAGGCACGCAAAAGGGCCAGCACGAAATCCTGGCAGACAGAGCCTGTACCGAGATCCCAGGGATCCTGATTCCGCAGGATGCTGTTGGAAATGATGCGCACATCCAGGAACGGTACACCAAAAGACTGGCAGACCTGCGCTACGGCATCTCCCTCCATCTCCTCCGCCAACGAACCGTAGGATTCCCGCAGGAAAGCAATGCGGTCTACCTCGCAGTTCCAGCTGTCACAAGTCGTGATGGTTCCCTCGACCACCCTGCCACGCCGATAGGAAGCTGCTGCCTGGCGTGCAGCCGCGAGCAGGACAGCGTCACCCTCATGGTAGACCTCCTGCGTAAAGGCCTTTTGCCGCTCGTCCCAGGCAAAAACACCCAGTTTCTTCAGTCCACGGTAATCCACGCCCGAGCCTGCCGCCCGGTAATGGCTCTGCCAGGCCGAAGAATTGGCCGTACGTACACCGAGTACGATATCGTAGACATCAAGCGCCGGATCATGCGCCCCCGCCGTTCCCTGGCTGATGACGGCCTGCGGCTGGTAACGCGCAATGGCAAGAGCCGCGAGGGCCGACGCATTGGCCATGCCCCACTGCGTTTCGCTGACGACCAAAGGCTGCCCCTCATAAAGGCCCCGCACGCATCGGAACGGGCCAAACGGCTCCTCATGGGACTCTGTCAAGTGCGCGATGATATGCTGTGTTTCCACGTCCATGGCCCCTTGGACGACAACGGGGCGCTGCTGTGCCTGCATAAAAAAACACTCCTTTCCGCCACAAACGGGAATCCGGGATAACGATATAAAAAGAGCCCGGAAGCCAGTGGCTCCGAGCCCCATCCAAGCCGTCACGCGGCAATGAATCCTAAATGGTGGAGATGAGGAGAATCGAACTCCTGTCCGAAATACATCCACATCACAAAGCATTATCGCAATAGCCCGAGAATGCGGGCATCATAGGAGCGGAACTCTGGGATTCAGAGTTCTCCACCACCTGTTTTATACAAAACAGGAAACTGCCGTCTTTATTTAAAGCCTCCGGGTTGGCTGACGGTTCGTACTTCCAGAGGGGCTATCTGAGCTAGGCTCAGGCAGCGTATGCGTATTCAGCTTCGTCAGTTGAATTTAGCGGTCAAGCTTCAGGCATTCATGACCATTGGCCTGCGAACTTCGTGGCTTCAATACCCCGTCGAAACCTTTACATCCCCACATATGCAGCATCCCGCAGGATGTGCCAGTGTGGACTGCTCCACATTTTGTATCTTTTATGATAGCACGCCGACAGGCATCCGTCAACTCATTTCTCTCGTCATGGCACCAAGAACTCGTCAACGATCAAGATGTGCGCTCTGGCGCAGGACATCCACGGTTTCCATGACCGCCTGGGAAATGGACAGATGACGGGCAACCGTATCGGCGTCCCGCTGCGTGAAAATGCGGGCAAAGGCCTGGAATTCATGGACCATGCGGTGTGCATAACGATTTTCCTGGAAGGTCTCCGTCTTGCCATCCTGACAGATGGTGACCTGCGGCAACTCGTTGGGAGCCCCGTCTGCCCGCAGCCAGCCGGCTTCTCCCTGGACACTGAAGAAGCCGGGGCTGTCGCTGTCTTTTGCACCGACGGCCGTGGCAAAGAAATCGGGATACTCCAGGACAGCAACCCCCGATGTATCTATGCCATTGAAGCCGCGATTCGGCGTATAGGCGGCCTGCTCCGGCTTGCCGAACAGGCCGATGATGAGGTTGAGATTGTAGATGTTGATATCGTAGAGCGCACCGCCGTATTGCTCCGGGTCAAAAGCAGGGAGGACGGTTCCCTGCCGGTAGGCATCGTAGCGGCTGGAATACTGAGAATAATTGGCCTGTACGGCACGGATGCGGCCAAGCTTGGGCAGGGTCTTCCGGATCAGCTCAAAATTCGGCAGGAAGAAGGGCGTGACGGCTTCGATGAGCAGCTGCCCCTCCTGGCGGGCAAGCGCACGGAGCCTGGCTACATCTTTGCCGCACGGAGCAAAGGGTTTCTCCATGATGACATCATGGTGGCCACGCAAAGCCATCTCCGCATACGGCACATGCACAGAGTTGACCAGGCCAATGTAGATTACATCGACATCGCTGTGCAAAAGCTCCTGCATGTCCGTATAAACATGTGGAATCTGCCATTCCTGCGCCAGCCGTTCGGCTTTTGCCCGGCTCTGCGGCCGTGCGAACACGCTTGTCACCGTGATTTCCGGCACGTGTTTCAAGGCTGCCAGCGCATCATGCGCGATCTTCCCGGTCCCCAATATTGCCAATTTCATAAAATCACACCTTCCCTTTCGCGAAAATCCCTAAGAAACACCTCATAGGGTGACTGCCGTGCCGTCATGGAGCAGGTACAGGATGCTTTCCTTGACCGGACGGCCAAGGATCCCGGCCACGGCTTCGCGGTAGAGTTCCACCTGTTTGGCGTAGCGTTCCCGCACACGAGCCGGACGCGTGTCGCGGTCAGTCTTGTAGTCCAGCAGCACGAGCTTGCCATCCGCCTCCTCGAAAAGCACATCGATGACGCCCTGGATAAAAATACTTTCCTCTCCCTGAACGGCCGGATCGATCCCAGAAACCGGCAGCAAGCGGCTGAACGGCAGTTCGCGCCAGAGCTGCACGGCGTTTTTCATGCGCTGCCCGAGTCCGGACTGGCAGAACGATGACAGTCTGCCATAGTCCACAGCTGTTTCGCAGCCGCTCGGAATAAAGCCCCGGGCTGCCATGACCAGGACCTGCGCATGGATCCCGGCCTCGCTCACGTCTCCCTGCAGATCCAGATGCTGCAGGACGGCATGGAACAAGGTTCCCCGCTCCGTGGCAGAAAGTTCCGTCGTGCGCTGCAAGAAACTCGGGCGCCGCCAGACCGTCTCGGCAGGATGCAGCAGGGAACTGCCCGGCAGAGGATCATCTTCACGAGCCATGGCCGTAAAACGCTGCTTGATTTCCGAAACAGTCATCTTGGCCGTGATATGTGCAAGCTGAGGCCAGGGATATTTCCAGTCCAAACGCTTTTCCACCCATGCCTGCCGCGGGGATGGCGGCAGCGGCTGCTTTTGCTGCACGGCCAACAGGATAGGATCATCGGTCCGGATTTCTTCCTCATGTGGCTGGACCTCATTGGCAGGAATGAGCTGTACGGCAAAATGGGCATCGGGTTCAACGGTGAGAAGCGTCCCCCAGTCGCAGCCTGCAGCTGCGCGCAGCGCTGCTCCATCAGCATGGCGGGCAATGGCCGGTGCCACCCAGTCCAGATAGCTGTTTGCACGCCGTATCATCACGGCAGGCAGAGCAGTATCCGTTTCCGACAGGCTCTGGCACCAGGCCTGCACTTTTTTCTGCCACGAAGACGCAGACATGGTTCCCGTCAAGATCAAGCGCTCGCGCGCGCGCGTCATAGCAACGTAGAGGACGCGCATCTCCTCCGCTTTGCTCTCCGCCACGAGGCGAGCCGCCACAGCCGCTGCTGGCACCGTATCATACATCTGGCGCCCGGCGGCGGAACGCGAGACGACGCGCGGGCCAATGCCAAGTTCCTTGTGGAGCAGGAATGCGCCCTGCGTATCACGCAGATTGAAGCCCTTGGCAGTATCGGCCAGGAAAACCACTGGGAATTCCAAGCCTTTGCTCTTATGGATGCTCATGATGCGCACCACATCCTCACTGGCACCCAGCGTACGGGCTACGGAAAGATCGGTATCGCGTTTGCGCAGGTCTTCGATGAAACGCAGGAAGCGGAAAAGGCCGCGATAATTCGTTTTCTCGTAATCGGCCGCGCGGTCGGCCAGCATGCGCAGATTGGCCTGACGCAAAAGTCCGCCTTTGAGTCCGCCAACGTATTCGTAGTACCCCGTATCGCGATAAAGCGTCCAGATGAGTTCCGGCACGCTGTGGCTGACGGCATACGTGCGCCAGCCATCGAGCTGTGCGCAGAATCCCGCTGCCCGGTCAGCCAGATTCGCCGGCAGCTCCGTTTCTACAGAATGACTCTTGAGCAAAGCACCATACAGGTCTTCCTCCGGCACAGACATGCGCAGGCGTGCGAGTTCCTCCATGGAGAATCCCCCCAGTGGGGATACGAGGACGGCAGCCAGCGGGATTTCCTGGCGCGAATTATCGATGACCTGCAGCAGAGCCAGCACGAGGCGCACCTCATTGGCTTCAAAATAACCGCCGTCCACATCGGCGTAAGCGGGAATGCTGTTCTGGCGCAACGTCTCCAACAGCACATTGGCCTTGCCCTTGACGGCGCGCAGCAGGATGGCAATGTCGCGATAAGCAAGCGGCCGGTAACCGCCTGCATCCTTGTCAAAAACCAGCGGCGCATCCGCCATGAGGCTTGCGATGCGATCTGCGATATGCTGCGCCTCCAGCGCAAAGCCGGAAAGTTCCTCGCCCTCTCCCTTCTCGGCCTGTCCTTCATCCTCCGCATCCTGTCGCAGGATGATATCCAGCTCCATGGGGCCTGCCAGGGTATGCTCCTGCACAGGGTACTGCGCCCCCGGATACAGCCGGCTCTTTTCATCGTATTCGATTTCCATGGCTTCGCGCGTCATGACCTGGTCGAAGATGAAATTGATGGGAGCCAGCACCTCTGCCCGGCTGCGGAAATTCTGCTTCATGGTGATCAGCTGGTTCTTGTCCTCTGCCTCAGGATGCTCAGGATACGCATCGTATTTGGCCTGGAAAAGATACGGATCCGCCAGGCGGAAACGATAGATGCTCTGCTTGACATCACCAACCGTGAAGCGATTGTCATCACGGGCGATGAGATCCAGGATAGCCTCCTGTACGCTGTTGGTATCCTGATATTCATCGACCATGATGACGGCATATTTTTCCCGCAGATCCCGGGCAGCATCTGTGCGCAGCGCATCACCCTCCGGCATGGCAAAGTCTTCTGCCGTGGCCATGGACAATTTTTCAGGGTCAGCGCAGAGAACAGCCAGGGCAAAATGCTCGAGATCATTGAAATCCAGGACATTGCGCTCTTTTTTGGCAGCCTGGAAGGCCGTCATGAAATCCAGGGTAAGATTGACATAACGGCGCACCGTTGCACCGCATTCTTCGATACGCGCCAGGATTTCCGCTTCACTCTCACCGAAATAACGGGCACGGGCATCGGCAAAGATCTTCTTGGCCGCATCGCGCTGTTTCTCGAACGCCTGGCGAAGCTCCGGGAATTGCTCTTTCAGCGCATTGAATTTTTTGCCGCGCAGCGCCGGGAATTTAACACCGGCAGCTGCCTTTCCCAAGGCGTCAAAACCGCCCGGCTCCTTTTCCTGGCAAACCGTCTTGCGCAGGCCTTCCACATCTTCGAGCTGCTCGATGCACTGCTGCAGGATCTCGATATAAGGCTGCCAAGCTTCAAAGAGTTCACTCTCCTCCTCCGCATGGACAAGGAAACACGTTTCTTCAAAAGCCTTTATGGTGCGCGCCAGCTCTTGATGGAAGGCCATGAGGATGGTGCCTGTCCATGGCGTCTGCCAGATATCCCCACCGCTCTTGGCATAACGTTCCTTCTGTTCGCACAGCCATGCCGCTGGATACGGCTGGCTCTGACTGAATTCGTAAAGCTTCAGTACGGCTTCACAGACCTTGTCATCGCCATGGTCATCGCCATAATCGTCAGCAAAGGCCAGGAAATCCTGCCAGGCAGCGCGGTCTTCTTCCTGCTCCGGCATCTTGTATTCCTGTTCCAGCAAATCTTCAAGGACATCCCGTTTCATCAGGGTCATTTCCTGATCGCTGCCCAGACGGAATTGCGGATCCACATCGATGGCGTCGATATTCTGTCGGATGACACGCTGGCAGAACGCATGGAAGGTACAGATGGATGCACCGGAAAGCAGGACCTGCTGACGTTCCAGCCAGGCTGCCGTCTCGCGCTTTTCCGCCTGCTGCAGGGCTTCCCCCAGAGCCTTGTCGATGCGCTCGCGCATCTCGGCAGCAGCAGCATTCGTGAACGTCACGACCAGCATCTCATCGACGCTGCATTCATGTGCCAGGATCTGCGAGATGATGCGGGCGACAAGCACACGAGTCTTGCCGGAACCGGCCGCCGCTGCCACGAGTATATTCTTATGCCGGGTCTTGATGGCCTTTTCCTGATCCTGCGTATATTGCATCCGAGATCCGTCCTTTCTCTGTACAAACTGCCATTTTTTCTTCCAATACCGCATCGTCCTCTTTATCGATATCGCGATAAGCAAAGCCGTCAATCTCAGGATCAAAGCCACAGACATCGTGATACGGGCAGAAGGCACAGGCATTCTGGTCCTTCTGGGAGCGGATGCGGTACGGGCTGATGCGGATATCGCCGGAAAGAATGGCATTGCCCGTATCGCGCAGGAGGAAATCGACATAAGACAGCATGAGAGCAAACTCTTCCGGCTTGCGGATGTATCCGTATTTCCTGCTGTTGGCATCGAAATCCATGACGGGATTGCCGTCCGCATCCTTGACGACCTTGTTTTTCTCGTCGCGCACCTGACTGAGTCCCGGCTTGATGAAATCAAACGAAGAATCGATGGCTCGCACGACATCGAGGTCTGCCAGGACCCATCCCGGCATGCGCAGTTCAGCATTGACGCGTGTCTCGAGTTCCTGTTCGGTATATTTCTTCTTCGCGATCATCAACGGGTTCTGCAAAAAAGAATAGAGGATGCCGGCCGGCATGCGTTTCTCCCCCTGCTGCCGCAGCAGTTCCTGCCCGACCATCATGTAGACGAGCAGCTGCAGGCGCAAGCCATAATAGACTTCAAAGAGATTCAGGGCCACCTGCCCGGTCTTGTAATCGAGGATCAGGAAGTACGGCGCCTGCATGTGCAGATCAAGCCGGTCAATCTGCCCTTTGAAAGACAGCGCATAGCCATCAGCCAGCGGCAGCGGCTTCAGATGCACGCGATCTTCACGATGCCCGAATGCCTCCTCAAAGAAAGCCGGCTGGAACTCAGAGACTGCGGCCCAAGCCGACAGATGATGAACGGCCTGCTCTGCCGTACGCGCGATGCGCTGCTTGAGATGACGGTAATTATCCCGGCTCAAGAGGATCTCGCTCTGCAGGCGTGGCGCCAGTGTATTGACCAGCTCTGCGCAGAGTGCGCGACTTTTTTCCTCGGGAACATCCTGCCAGCGATTATCATACTCTTCTTTGACAACGGTGCCATATTCTTTGAGTACGGCATGCAAAAGCTGCCCGAGATCCATGGAACGGAACTGATACTCCCGTCGTTCCTGCAGTTTCAGGCCATAGGCGGCAAAATGCGCGAACGGGCATTGGTGGAATTTCTCGAACTGCGTCACGCTGCCACGCAGCATATGCCCCTTCGCATAAATCTGACGCGCCAATTCCTCCGGGATCCTGCCTGCGCCCGCATGAGCGAAAAGCCCCGAAAGCGCGAGTTGCAACGGCTGCTGGAAGGCCGGCTGCCGCAAGGCCCAGTTGTAGACATCACGCCAGAATGCCGCCATCTCACCCTGCTCTTTCTCGCCGCGCAGGGCATTTGCCAGTCCCGACAGAGCTGGCCGCGGTGCTGAGAGCAGCAAATCATCATCACGCTGCAGCGTCTCAAGCGGGATGGAGAGGAAGCGCGCCTGGGGAAAGCGTTCATGCAGTCTTGTGAAAAGAGGAGACGGCTCCAGTCCATTCCCTTCGGCATCAGCCATCGGATAGGAGAGCCACAGATATTCCCGTGCTTCACAAAAGCCTCGATACAGCAGGAATTTCTCGCCAAAACTCCGCTCCTGCCCCCCGCGTGAAATCGTATGGCGCTGCTCGCCGGGGAGTTCTTCCAGCAATTCGGCAATATGGAGACGGTCGGCATCAGAAAAGATTCCCTGCTCATGCACGCGCCGCGGCATGGTGTCGGCGTCCGCCCCCAGGATATAAAGGCCGCGCATATTATCAAGGCTGTTCTGATCAAAAGGAGCCAGTGTCACATAATCGAGTCCCGGCGGAATCAGAGAAATCTGCAGGGCATCGAGCCCGTCACTGAGTACATTCTCATAATCATTGAGACTCATGTTCTCGTCACCGCTTGTCTCGACCAGCTGGTCAAAGAGCGCCATGCTGTCCTCCCAGAGCTGCCGATGCTCCGCGGCATCGGCCAGGCGTCCCTCCTGTTCGGCACGTTCCGCCCATTCCTGCAGGCGAGCCGGCACGTCAAGCTCCACCAGGAAATGGTAAAGTGCCGTCGTGATACCGCGCACGTCGCCTGCTGCGCGAACCTCCTGCTCAAAAGCAACCAGAGCCGCCACAGACTGACGGCGCAGCGCATCCATGAGACCCAGTACCGCAGCTGTCTCATCATCGGCGGTCTCCCCATCGTCCAGCGTATAACGGCGATGCCAGTTCCAGGGCTCCGGCTGCTGCCAGCGCTTGCGCCCGCGGATACCGAATTCGAGTACGTAATTCTCCAGACGGTCGATATCTTCGCGCACAGGCGGGAAAAAGCCGGTGCGCAAACAGCGGAAAACTGTTTCATAGCGCCAGTCCTTGGTCACGACTTCCAAAGCGGAACGCATGAGCTCGGCCAAAGGATGATGGATGCTCGGGCGCTTCGCGTCCTGGTAGAACGGGATCCCGTAATCGGTAAAGACGAGACGGATGAGATCGTCATAAGCGTCAGCATCGCGCACGAGGACACCGATATCCCGGTAACGCCAGCCCTCCTCGCGCACCAGTCGCAGGATATCAGCCGCTGCATTCTCAGCTTCCAGGCGGCGGTTGGCAGCCTGCACGAGACAGAGCGAAGCATCTGCTCCTTCGGGCAAAGCCCCGGCCATCTCCTGCGGCCGGAACAATTCGCGTTCCATAGTGCCGAGCAGGCTGTCTGCTGCATAGCGCCGGGGCCTATCCAGCAGCCGGACCGGCACGCGGGCAACGCCCAGTTCCTCACGTGCCAGCTTGCATAAATCCAGATACGTCCGGTAAGAACGCTGGAACAGGCCGGCCTCTCTCGTATTGTCCGGCAAATCAAGCCGGACGCGTTCCCCTTCACAGCGGCCGGACATCGGCAGGGTGATATGGACGTTTCCTGCTGACATCAGAAGGGATTTGACGACTTCACGTTCCTGCGGATTGAAAAAGATAAAACCATCAAGCCAGACTTCCGCCCCCTGCATGAAAGAAGCTTGCGGCAGGCAGGCCGCCAGCTTGGCCATCATATCTTCAGCATCGTTGGCCTTGCCTGCCATCGCGGCATCAAATTCATCCGTCAGGATGGACATCTCCTCGAGCTTCCCCGCCAGGCGCCCATTGACGGCCGCTAGCTGCGCCGCCGTTTCCCTCAGGGTATCCGTATCGAGGCGATAGCTCTTGAATTCCTGGATGGCTTCCGACAGGCTTTGCGTGAAACCGCGCTGACGCACGGCTCGGGCGAAGACGGTGAGATCTTTTTCCTTCTGGTGATGTACGAGGATCTTGCGCAGGAGCAGCCGCCTCCCTACCTCGCTGATGCGCGGTACCGTGAGTTCCCCGGTTTCCAGCAGGACATGGCGGGCAAAGCGGCGGAAACCGAATACATAGGCCCGGAAAAAGCCATGCCCCCTGCCTACTCGTTCGGCAAGAGCGCGCTCCATCTTGAACGTCATATGCTCGGGAACGAGCAGGATGAGCGGCGGACCCATCGGATCTTCCTGCAGCCTGCGTGCCATCGCGGCCAGGCAGGTTTCCGTCTTGCCCGTGCCAGCCCGGCCAAGGATACAATCGAGTGTTGCTGTCATACGTTTTCAAACCACCTTTTTCACCAACGGGCTCACCACTTGCTGTTTTCCCGGCTCTTCATTCTTCGGCAGCCCCGAGTACAAAGCGTGCGGTGCTGCCGCCACTCCTCGTCTTGGTCACTTCCAGGCGGGCCGGGATACGGCTGCGCAGCTCCTCCACATGAGAGATGATGCCGATGAGACGGCCGCTCTCCTGGAGTTCAAACAAGGCTTTCAGTGCTACGTCGAGTGTATCCTCATCCAGCGTGCCAAAGCCTTCATCGATGAACATCGTATCGAGACGCGTACCGCCGGCATAAGCCTGCACGACATCCGCCAGGCCAAGAGCCAGAGCCAGGGAAGCCAGGAAGGATTCGCCGCCTGACAAAGTCGCCACGGGACGCGCATACCCCGAATAATGGTCAAAGACTTCCATATCGAGGCCCCCCTGCTTATTGCCGCTGAGCCGCTCCCCCGCATGAAGCTCATACTGGCCACGGCTCATGATCAGCAGGCGTTCGTTGGCCATCGCCATGACATCGTCCAGGAGCGAATGGAGTACATACGTCTGAAAAGATACCCGGGCATCCGTTTTACCGCTGGCCAGTTCCGACAGACTCGTGATACAGCGATAAGAATCGGAGAGCTTTGCACTCCGCGCCGCCAGTTCACTCAATTCCTGCTGGCGCCGGGCAAACGATCTCTCGATGAGTTCCGCTTTGCTGTGGCGGGCAAGAGCTTCCTGCCACGCCTTTTCCGCTGCCCGATACGCATTTTCCAGGACAGTAAGCTGCGGACGAGTCTTGCCCGCAATGGCCGCCTGGCTGCGCTGATATGCATCCCTGGCCGCATGGAGTTCCTTTTCATGCTGCTCCAGCCCGGCTTTCACGGTCTGCCGGTAAGGCTCATTCCCCCATGGTCCGGCAAGTGCCGCTTCATATGCCGCCACCGAAGCAAAGGAAGCCGCTTGGAGCCGCTGCGAGAATGCATGCCAGGCCGCTTCGGCTTCTGCTGTGGCCTGCCTGCTCTCCTGGCAGGCAGTCTTCCAAGCCGTCTGCAGTTCCGCATGGTCAAGCGCAGCCTGCTGCGCACGGGTCTGGATGCGCTGCGCCCTTTCCTCCTGCCGTTCCACCTCGGCTTCTTCCTGCATGAGCTGCTGCCGCAGCTCGGCAGGATCTCCCACGGATGTCACCTGCGCTTCTTTCTCGACCACACGGGCTTTAGCCGCCGCTTCTGCAGTAGCGGCCGACCGGCAGGCTTCTTCACATCCAGACTGACGCCGCTGCCAGTCCTCCTGCTTTTTTTTCTGCTGCGCAAGAGCCGTATCCAAGTCTTGCTGGAGCTGCGCAGAATGCCGCGCTGCCTGCAGGCGCACACGGGCAGCTGCCAGTTCCTTTGTCAGCACATCCGGATCCCGCACGGCCGGCAATGCTTCGAGTTTGGCCCGACAGGCAGCCTGATGCGCAGCGGCCTGCTGCTCTGCCAGCCGCCATGATTGCAGGCTGTCTTCCAGCTGGTGCCAGGCTTTTTCCTGCTCTTGCAGCATATCGTCGGTTACGACCTCCTGGATCTGGCGGGCCAGCTGCGGATGGTGCAGCGAGCCACAGACGGGACAGGGATCGCCATCGGCCAGGTGTTCTGCCAAGAGAGCCGCCCTGGCTCCGCGCAGCAATTCGCGCAGGCGATGCAGTTCCTGTGCTGCTTTTGTACTTCGCTGCTGCATATCTTCTCTTGCCGTCCGCTTTTCTTGAAGAATGACGGTCGCAGCGGCCAACTGCTGCTCCGCCGCCATGCGCAGGGACTGAGCCTGCTGTTCCTGCTGCAGATTCTTGACAAAGAGCGCGGCTGCTTCCTCATCGGCAGCGGCTGCAGCAGCCTGCTGCCATTTTGCCTGCAAGCCAGCAAGCCGCTCCTGGAGAGCCTGTCCCTGCTGCTGCAGTTCCTTGCGTTCAGCTTCTGCCTTGACCAAGGCATCCTGTGCCGCTTTCAACCGCTGCTTATCAGCCTGGAGTTCCTCGGCTACCTTCAGTTCCCGCCGCTTCATGACCAGAGCTTCGCGCCGGGCCGCACGCTGCGGCTGTTCCTTGTCTGCCTGCTCCTTCTCTTGCTCGGCAGTCTTCAGTGCCTGTTTGGACTGGCGCCCCCGACGGGTAAGCTCCGCCAGATGTTCCTGCCGCCGCCCGGCCTTTTCCTCAGCCTGTTTCGCCTGATGGCAGATGTCCTGGAGCGCAGCAGCCCGTTCCGCGAGCATCAGTCGTGCCGACTGCTCACCATCGTCGGCAGCGGACTGCTCGGCGCGCTGCAATTCCCTGCCGGCACGAATATCTTCCAAGAAGAGTTTTTCCAGCTGACGCCCCATCTCCAGCTCTCCGGCTGCCTTTTCCTTATCCGCAGAACACTGGGACAAGATCCCGGCCAGCTGCACGGCCTCTTTTCGCTGCGCCTCTTGACGCACGGCAAAAGCGTCCTCATCTTCTGCCTCAAACTCCTGCAGATAGAGCTGGCGCTGCTGCTGCAGCGCTTCATAGTCCCGGTTCACACCGGAAGCTTTGGCCTTGAGTTTCTCTTCCAGTTTCTGATAGATATCTGTATTGAACAGCACACGCATGATTTCCTTGCGCGCGCTCGTATCGGCCATGAGGAAACGGCGGAATTCGCCCTGCGGCAGCAGCACGACCTGACGGAATTCCTTGCACTCAAAGCCCAGCAGGCTGACAATTTTCTCGCGGACTTCGCTCTCCTTCTTCCAGCTTTCCTGTACCGCACCATCCTCGATGCGCGACAAGAGGACACCGGCCGCCTGACGCACGAGGCGATCTCCTCGCTTGGCCTTGCGCTCATACTCCGGATTCCGGCGGATATGCCACATGGTGCCGCGCACCGCAAAAGTCAGCTCCACATAAGTATCCTGAGTGGGCAGTGCTTCCCGGTTGCGCAGCATGCGTGAGGTACGTGCTTCTGTCGCTGCTTCGCCATACAGCGCATAGCAAATGGCATCAAAGATGCTGGTCTTGCCGGCTCCTGTCGCACCATGTATGAGGAAAAACGGCTGCGCTGCCAGGATGCGGAAGTCCAGCACGAGTTCCTGCCGGTATGGTCCAAATGCACATAATTTCAAGATTTCTGGCCGCATCAGCGTTCCCTCTCTTCCTGATAGATTTCCTGCAGGCAGGATGACACCAGTTCGCGCTGCTCTGCAGCCAGCGCTTCGCCCATCATGTCCTCGTAATACTGGGCAAAAAGATCGCCTTCCGTCATCTTCAGGAGCTTCTGCCCCTGCTGCTGACGCATAGTTCCCTCCCGCTGTAATCCCGGATAACGGATATGCATGAGATTCGGATAGATGACCTTGAGCTTGTTGAAGACATCGAGGATGATGCCCGTATCGAGGAGTTCCACTTCCATATAATCGTCCGAGGACGGATACCGCTCACGATTGTCCCGTATTTCCGCAAATGTCCCGCGGATACGCCGCACATCCCGACGCGGCACAAGCGGCAGGAAAGTGGCTGCAGCCTGCCCCTGCCCATCGATTTCGACAGACAGCACGCCCTTGCGCTGCTCTGCTTCATCAAATGAATATTTCATGAGCGAACCACTGTAGCGGATGGTATCGTCACCGGCACGCTGCGGGTTATGCAGATGACCGAGTGCCGTGTAACAGAACGGGCGGAAAAGAGCAGGACGGACACACGAAGAGCCACCGACCGCCAAGGGCCGCTCCGATTCCGATGCCACTCCTCCCGCCAGGAAAGCATGGGCAACGGCTACACTGCGCATACCTTTGGGAATCGTTGCAAGCCCTGCCGCAACAGCCACTTCATGAGCAGTCTCAAAATCAAGACTGGTCTCCGCTTCCTCCGGGAAAGCTGCCCGGACCGACTGCGGATCCATATAAGGATAAAGCTGGAAAGCCAGCGGGCCATAGTCATCTGCGAGGATGACGGGAGTCAGGGAGCGGTGCAGGCGGCCTCTGGCAAAGATGCCCGCTTCCTGCATCAGGCGGCTGGCAAAATCCAGACGCCCTTCACTGTCATGATTCCCCGCAATGAACAAGACCTTGACCCGTCGTTCCTTCATCTTGGCCAGGAATTCATCAAAGAGTTCCACCGCTTCGACAGGAGGCACACCACGGTCATAAATATCGCCGGCAATCACCACGGCCTCTGCCCGTTCTTCCTCAATGAGCGGCATAAGCTGGTGTTCGATGAGATCCGCCTGCTCTTCTGTCAGATGCATCCCATGGAAATAGCGGCCGAGATGCCAGTCTGCCGTATGAATAAAACGCATGATTCCTTCCTTTCCGGATATCCGTCACATCACGGCATCCCCATCTGCCAATTCCAGGCGCAGTCCCGTGCGCCCGCACGCACATGTGCCAAGCTTCCGTACCGTCATCCCCGTGCGCAGGCGCAGGAGCGGCATGGCCTGAGCTTCCAATGAAGTAAGCACGAGTTCCCCGGCTTCGCCCTCCTTCGCTTCGGCACCATCTGCAGTGACAACTTCTACGAGATAGAGGTCTTCCGCCACATGAAAAGCCAGCTTGCCTTCCTCGCAGGGCAGGAAAATCCCTGGCGTACCGCACTCCGGCAGAGCCAGCAAATGATAGATCTGGCAGCATTCCCATGCCTTTGGCAGCGGCTTCCTTATGGAAGCGGGCGAATCGTGAAGCAGGATGAGCGTGGCCAGCGGATACGACGACAGGCTTTCCCCGCGCGCCGCCAGCACGTCACTGAGTTCCTCGATACGCGTCGGCGTGCCGACCAGCGTATCGAGATGCGAGCAGGCCAGCAAGGGCTGCCAGGCTGCGGAACAATCGCCCATCGCCACAACGGTGGCACCGACAAATTCCAAACCGTATTGCAAGTCGAGCAGACGGCTGTCCGAGCCATTTCCCAGCCAGCCGGCCACTGAAGCCCTGTGCAGGCCGGCAGCCACCAGGCACCGCGTCACCAGCTCGATGTCATGAGCGATATCGCCATTCGTATAGAGACGTGTGAGCAGGCCCATATCGCCTGGCAGCGCACTCAGTCGCAGCATGCTCGAAAGCGGCATCGTCGAAAAATCCAGCATCGGTGTCGCATACAATTCTGCACGCGTCAAAAACGGCAGCTTCCTGACGTCATCTGCCGTTTTGATATCTGTATAGGAAATGCCATGGCGGGACAGGGATGCATGGTAGAAGGCTGCTTTCTCTGCTGCCCAGCGCACAGCCTCCTGCAGTTTCTGCCCCTGCAGCATGAGGAGCTGCCCGCGTTCCATTGTTTCCACTTGCGGATTTGCAAACATAAAAAAACCTCCATAACCAGTCATTCCCTTTATATATTCCTTCCCTGCCGCCCAAAATCCTGCAAAAAAGCCGCTGCATCGCAAAGATGCAGCGGCTCGCCTGTACACTGGTACAAGATGGATCACTTGATGTCAAAGACCGTCCGGCCTTTATCTTCAGGCTCCTTCGGCAGCACGATATGAAGCACGCCATCTTCGAAAGAAACCGCAACCTCATCTTTTACGATCCCATCGATCTCGAAACTGCGCTCAAAGGTCCCTGTGCGGCGTTCGCGGCAGATATAGCGGACATCCATATCCGGCTCCGGACGCTCGGCCTTGATAGTCAGGTAGTTATTGTCATCATACGACACCGTGATCTGCTCCTTGTGGAAGCCCGGCAGCTCGGCAAAGAGTTCATAGCGATCCGGTGTATCGATGACATCGACGCGGAAGGAGGAGAGTGCGCCACTGACGCGTCCGAGCGGATTGCAGGGCTGATCTGCCACGAAATCCAGGACTTTCTCAACGGCTTCGCGCCCGCGTTCGGCATTCTCACGGAAATTGAACGGAATTGGTCTGAACATGATAATCGCCTCCAACGGAAGGATGAATATTTCTTCTGCTATGCCTCTATTATAGTAGAATTGTATGAAAATTTCAAGAATCCTTCCTGATCCGCATGCTGTGATCCATCCTTACTTCTGCGGACGTACGGGCTGCTTGGCGAAGTGATCGAGAGCTTTCTGATAGTCCTGTACAAACTCCACGGTGCCCATGTATTCACCGGCTTCATCGTAAACAGCCAGATAGCGCACACCGACAGGACGCCCCATGATGCGCCGCCAGACTTCCATGTGGTCGCGCTTCTTTGCCTTGAAATCGAGCAGCATCTGACGCACGACCGGGATGACTTCCGGCGGATGGCAGCTGTATACCTCTCGCCCGAGTGCCGTCAGCGGACGCGAGAAGATGCGTCCTTCGTTGAGGAAGTATCTTAAGATATCATCTTTATCGATGAACGTGATATCGACATCGAGCAGTTTCAGGATGCCCTGGAGCTGGCGAACCGTGAGTTCGCCCGTCGGCAGTTTTACCCGCCCATCAAGTGCCTCCGGCGGAGCCTGCTGGCTGAGGATCCACTTCTCCCCCTGCGGCCAGCGCGGCAATGTTTTTTCATCGACAAAAGCCATGCCCATCTCAAAGAGATCCCGGTAAATCTGATACCACTGCTCCTGCGTGAAGAAGCGCAGGGAAAGCGGGAACAGGATCTTATCCTCTTTGACAATCATCTCGCGGATGCGCGTCATGAGCTGATGCAAGCGCCCGCGCACAATCATCAGATTCTCGGGATCTTCCTTCAAAGATCTGGTCAGCACGCCGAGTTCTTTCTTGATTTCATCATCCACGCCCCACATGACCTGAGAAGGCCCCGTCACACCATAATCGTAGAGGAAAGGCATCAGCAGTTCCTCTTTCTTGGCATAATGGGAACGCACGGCATTGAGTGCCGCCGTTTGCGCTGCCACGGTGCGCATATCAGACGTTTCGATTGCCTGCTCAAGATCGGTGAGAGCCTGGGAAAGTCCCTCATTCTCCAGGCGCAGCAGTGAAAGCGGATGACCGGGTGGCAGCTCATCCACCTCATCGTCACCGCTCTGCGGCGCAGCAGGTGCCGACTCGATATGCCCCTCAAACAGGGAAGCATGCAAATCACAGAGACGCTGGACTTCCCGCACGGGCACGCCGCCCTTGATGAGTTCCTGCTCCGCTGCCGCGATCTCCTCCGGTGCCACGTCGGTAAAGTGCTGAACAAAGTCCTCGCGGACGACATCAGCCTCCTCGCCGCGGTGCAGGCGGCCGATGTAATCACGCAGGCGTGCCTGGCGCTTCTGCTGCTCACCATTCGTCAAGGTAAACCCTTCCTTTTCCAGAGCCTCAGCCAGACGGTCAAACGAGATGCCCTTGACAACGGCACCGCGCGGCAGCGTCATGATGCTGCCCATGAGCTTCAAGGCACCTGGCTTCAGGATATCCGTAAAGCCCAGGGAAGCCAGCACATCCCGCAGTTCCGGGTATTCGCGGACCAGCTCCGCGACGCTTTTATTGAGATTGAGTTCTTTCATGAGATTACTCCTTGTCCGTTCTTATCAATCATAAACGGTCACACTCGTATCGCGTTCGCATGACCGGATTGACCTGATTATAGTATGGAACAAAGCAAACAGGCTGTACCATTTGTTACCCCGTTGACTGACGCAGCTCCCAAAGGAGCATCATTCCTCGACATAATGGCTGAAACTGCCGATGACAAGCTGTGGGAATTCCTCATGGAGCGTCGTCAGGAAATGACGCGTACCGAGGATCCTGCCCTGCGGCTCCGGCATGATGTCCAGGAAAGCATCGGGGTCGATGTTGAGATTTCGCACCTGGATCATCTGCACGGGCAGTTCACGGAAAAATTCCTGCCAAGCCGCCAGTTCCTCCTCGCGGTCATTGAAGCCCGGGAAATACAGGAGGTTCAAGGAAACGTAGACGCCGTGATCTAGCGCATAACGGATGGAGGCTTTGACATCGGAAAGATGATAGCTTGCACGGTAATACGCATCGTAGCCTTCTTCCCGCGCACTGATGATGGATACGCGGATGGAATCGAGCCCGGCATCGACAATCTTCCGGATGCCTTCCGTCCAGCCCGCATTGGAATTCATGTTGATCTGTCCCCGCTTCGTCTTGGCTCGGATCATCGGGATGGCTGCGGCAATGCGGTCAGCAGCCAGCGACGGCTCGCCCTCGCATCCCTGACCGAAGCTGATGATGGCATCCGGAGCCACCGACAGATGATAGATGCCGACCTCAGCGATTTCCTCAGGTGTTGGACGGAAATTGATGCGTTCCTGCGGCGACGGACAGCATTCGGCTGGCTGCAGCGAGATGCAGCCAAAGCAGTTGGCGTTGCAGACAGGCGACGTCGGGATACCGCATTCCCAACGGCGGTAAAAGAGATTCTGCGCCGTGCAGCAATGCCACTTGAGCGAGCAGCCTCCCACCTGTTCCACGATGCGATTGCCCGGCAGATCCTTCTTCGTGCGTTTGACGAGCTTTGCCAGTTCCTTCGTATTGTAATGCTCGGGATCCCACTTATCGTTCTCATCAGTATAGACCGCTGCACAATAAAGCTCGTCCTGATAGACGACAACGGCCGTATAGCCGTAAAGCGGCAGTCTTTGTGCGTTCTCTGCCCGCTCATAGGCTGGCAGATAAAGACGCGTGTAGCCGGCCGGCAGGATGGCAGCCACGGCCAGTCCGCTGATGGGCATGACCTCGCCATCCGGTCCCATGCCCACGGCCAGGTGGTCAGGAAGCAGCATGAGGTCGGCACTTTCCGGCAGCGGGATGAGATCTTCGGGCTGCAGGCGCACATTCTCACGCCCAGTGCGCCCCATGCCAGCCATGCCCGGCGCATCGAGGATATTGCCGTCCTCATCGGCATATACGGCTGTAATCTGTTCATTCATGCGGCATTTCCTCCTGACTTCCCGAAACAGGTGCTGCCGTTTCCACCGGCTCATCCTGTTTCACTTTCCTTTTCTTCTGTTTCTTGGGATTATAGCGATTCATAGCAACATCGATGTCATCCGTCACGATGCATTCTACAGCAGGCTCCAGATACTTGATGGCCTCTTCGATCTTCTGCTGTCCTTCTGCGGAGAAAGGGGCCAGCACATGATTGACAACCGTCCAGCCCGGCAGAGGACGGCCGATGCCAATGCGCACGCGTGCAAAGTGTTCATCACCGACATGGGCGAGGATAGACTTGATGCCATTATGCCCACCGGCACTGCCTTTCTTGCGGATACGGATGGTACCTACGGGGATATCCATATCATCATGCGCGACGATGAGATCTTCCGGCGCCAGTTTATACCAGGCAAGTAGCGGGCCAAGGGCACGACCGCTCTCATTCATGTACGTCTGCGGCTTGACGAGCAGCACCTTTTCCGTGCCAATGCGCGCCGGTGCGACCAGCGCGTCAAATTTCGCCTGCCACTCCGAAGCAGTGACGCCCAGCGCATCCGCCAGCGCATCGACAAACATGAACCCTACATTGTGTTTCGTCCTGGCATATTCCGTCCCCGGATTGCCAAGACCTGCGATGATTTTCATTAAGATTTTCCTCTTTCTTCTGCAGAAACGTCAACAAATTATTATGTATAAGTTTATCACATCGGCGCCACACTGTCAGCACAGTCCCCGCTCCAGCCTGCATGCAAAAAGACCGCTGCACAAAGATGCACTTCATGCAACGGTCTGCGAAGCCTTGCGGGTCAGTCATTGGCTGTCGGGTCGCCGACCAGGAACAGGTAAGCAAGCACGACGATGCCGAGCGCGATGCGGTACCAGCCGAACGCCTTGAAATCATTCGTCTTGATGTAACGCATCAGGAACTTGATAGACAGGATGGAAACGATGAAAGCCGTGACCATGCCCACGAGCAGGATGAGGATCTCCGTACCGGTATAGTCAAAACCAAACTTGACTATCTTGAGGGCACTGGCACCAAACATGACCGGAATAGCCAGGAAAAACGTGAACTCAGCAGCCACCGTACGGCTGGTACCGAAGAGCAGGCCGCCGAGGATTGTCGCACCGGAACGGCTCGTGCCCGGCACCAGGGAAAGCACCTGGAAAAGGCCGATGATCAGAGCCGTCTTGTAATCGAGCCGGCGCAGTTCCGTGATGCGCGGGCGGCGACGCTTGTTGTAATTCTCGACGATGATGAACATGATACCGTAGAAAATCAGCGTCGTTGCCACGACCAGCGCCGTCATGAAATGCTCTTCCATATAGTTGTTGAACAGGAGCCCGATGACGGCAGCCGGGATACAGGCCACGATGACCTTCATCCAGAGCTGTACGGTATCCCGCTTCTCCTGGCGCGTTTTCCAGGATGAAAACGGATTGAGCTTCTCAAAGCTCAGCACCACCACTGCCATGATGGCACCGAGCTGGATGACCACCAGGAACATATCCATGAACTGTTTCGTGACATTGAGCTTGATGAATTCATCGACCAGGATCATATGACCCGTACTCGATACCGGCAGCCATTCTGTGAGCCCCTCAACTATGCCCAGCAGGATGGTCTTGAGCAAATCGGCAATACTTAAATCCACGTTATTCTCCCCCTATGTATTTCTTGATTGCAGTACGTCCCATTATAGCATAGCTGCCAGGGCTCTGCATGGAAATTTACAGATATCTGCTGCCCGGTAACTCATGTTGCAGGCTCGAGTATAGCAGAGAAAGATAAACATCACGTAAACAGCGTCAACTACCGCCACTTAAAGAAGTGGCGGCTTGTAAGTCGGAACTACATAGGTACTAACGGCATCGAAACAATGTCTTCCTAAATCCGCCTACATCATCGGGTGGCTGACAACACCCGCTTTGCTAAGGAGTTTACTCCGAAGCAGTTGTTATTCTTTCGTAACGAGGATGGTTATCTCCGGAAATCCACATCGTTCCGAGGAGTTGGATATTCATAGCTCCGATACGGTCATCGTTAGATCTGTA
>JAQYBD010000074.1 GCA_029338835.1 Selenomonadaceae bacterium
ATCATAGTTGAACGATATATCGCCGTTGAGCTTGACCGTTCCCGTCCCTTCGGGATTGATGGTGACCGTAGAACCGCCGCGCGTGCTGATAGCCGTCGGTGCATTGACCGTAAGGTTGTTGTGGATCGTTACCCGCGAGCCAGAATAGCTGATCAGGCCGATAGCGGGATTCTCGGCGCCATCTTTCAGCGTGCTGGCATCCACATCGGTAGACGCATTGATGATGGTATTTTTCGTATTGATATCAATGGTCGCCGGAGTTTCTGAATTACTCTGAGCCTGCATACCTATCGCATAATCCGTACCATGTGCATTGATTGTCAAGGTATCGCCATTTATTGTTACGTTTGACCCCTTCTTAAGTGACATAATACCATAGGCATTTTTACCGGTAGAACTTATCGTAACTGATTTTGTATCCGCATCGCCTAATTGAATGGAACCGCCATTAGATGCATAAACATTGCGTACTTCTTTATCGAATGTATCTGTAAGATTGATATTCTGGTTTTTACTACCTGTTGCTATAATCTTGCCTGTATCCTTTGCCCATACAGATGACAAGGTATCGCTGACAGAAACATCGCTCAAATCCACTTCTTTAGTGCCATTTTCTTCTTGGATTGGCTCCGACGCAAATACAGGCTGGCTCATCCCAACGGTAAGCGCCAGTAAAACAGCAGTTGTCAGATTCCCCCGAGCAAACATTTTCATGTCCATATCCTCCCACTACTTTAAGAATTTATTAATATGTCACTAATCAAAATTATAGCACATATGTCCCCCTCCCCGCAAGACATGTCCTGTCCCCTCAGACACGGGAAACGTCCGTCTCATCCTGCTGCAAGCAGCAGGACAAAACAGGTTTTTGTTACAATTTTCCTGATGTCAATATACGCGCCACAGATACGAAAACAGGCCGCAAATCAGGCACCCTACGACACGGCACTTGACCAGTATGCCACAGAACGGAACCTTGTGCCCTTCCTGACACAGGTCTACGACCACGAGAAAGCGGCCCTGCTCGACTTCATCACCAGTTATGGAGAAGGTGCTGCACATGACTGACACGAGGACGGGAAGGCGGGCAGCTCTCTACGTCCGTGTATCGACTGACGAGCAGGCGCGCCAAGAGCAATGCCAACTCAGCCGCCCGCCGCGACTTCTGGCACTCCATCCTAGAACGCATCACCATCACGCACTACGAAAAGGGATTCAACAAACCAAAAGAGTTTGACATCCACTTCCGCACCTGACGCAAGGCATAGCAAAAGCCCGTCCTATCCTGCTGATCATACAGCAAGACAAGGCGGGCTTTTGCTTCAGTCGTTTATCTTAATAGTGTCTGTTTAAGCGAACATACTCGACCGGGCGGCTCCAGTCCACGCTGACATCCGTGGCTTCCCAGAGACGGGTCAGGGCCGTCTGCAGGCTCTTGACGTCGGCCTGCGGGTCAATCGTCTCATGGGTGAAATCCATCAGTGTCTCATGCGGCACATTGATCTGATGGGTCTTGCCGAGATACTCTTCCACACGCTTCCTGCCTTCGTCGTTGTCCAGGTGAACCGTCGCCTTTTTCTGGTCGGCGTCGTAATCAATCCAGCCGAGATCTTTCTGATAGCTGATTGCCACGCTATACGTAATTGCCATTTTTATTTCTCCTTTTACGCGTGCCATATGCACGATTTTTTATCTGTCATCGAACGCTAAAAAACGATTTCCATCTTATGATTATAAAGGATTTAGCGCTTTTCTACAACCTGCCTTCCTCTCCAATTTGTCAAGTCTTGCGCCTGTATATTTTTTATGATATTATACAGACAAAGAAGGATAAGCCTGGGGTGTGCGTGAGCTTTATTAGTGTCTAACCTACATTTTTCCTAGGGAACCTGATTTGATTCCGACGTATGTTCGCCTCGGCGAATGCAGAAACCGGACTTAGGGTACCCACCTGCTATTCGCAGGTTTTAGGCATTTAAAGTGAACGGCACTCTGGACCCCTGCTTTGAAGAGGGATTGCTACAGGATTGCGGCAGTCCCTCTTCGCGTATCAGGAAGCGGGTACAAAGGCAATTGGACAGATTGCTTTTGTACCCGCTTTTTCAGTCGCGGAACAGTTCGCGGATTTCTTCTTCGGTGAGTTTTGACAGGAAGTTTTCCCCCGGCCGTATCATCTGGTCGATCAAGGATTTCTTGCGCTGCTGCAGCTGGTAGATTTTTTCTTCTACGGTATCTTTCATGAGGAGCTTGACCACCTGCACGTTGCGCTTCTGTCCGAGGCGATAAGCACGATCCGTCGCCTGGTCCTCCACAGCCGGATTCCACCAGGGATCAAAATGGACCACCATATCGGCACCGGTAAGATTGAGTCCCGTCCCTCCTGCCTTGAGTGAAATCAGGAAAAGCGGCGTGCTGCCATCGTTGAATTTCTTGACGAGATTCATGCGTTCCAAAGCTGGTGTGGCGCCATCCAGGTAAAGGAAAGCAAGGCCGAGGCGGCGCAGGCGCACGGCGATATGTGAAAGCATGGTCGTGAACTGAGAGAAGATCAGCAGGCGATGGCCGCTCGCCACGGCGTCTGTCACGAGTTCTTCCAGGAGATCCAGCTTGCCGGAGCCGCCATCATAATTCTCGATAAAGAGTGCAGGGTCGCAGGCAATCTGCCGCAGGCGCGTGAGGATGGCAAGGATCCGGATGCGATTGTCGCCGCTGCTCATGTCGCCCAAGGCTGATGCAAAGGTCTTCTGGCTCTTCATGAAATACGCCCGATAGACTTTGGCCTGTTTTGGGGTCATCTCCCCGACAAGCTGACGTTCCACTTTGTCGGGAAGTTCACGCAAGACATCGTTCTTCATGCGCCGCAGGATAAAGGGCATGACACGGCGCTTGAGTTCCTGCATCGCCGCCTTGTCCTCAGACCGGACAATCGGCACTTCAAAATGCTGCTTGAAACGGGCATGGCTGAAAAGGTATCCGGGCATCAAGAAATCAAAGATCGACCACAATTCCGTCAAAGTGTTCTCGATAGGCGTACCGGTCAGGGCAAAACAGCTGCCCATGGAAAGTTTCTTGACTGCACGCGCACTCTGCGTGGCAGGATTCTTGATATGCTGTGCTTCATCCAGGAATACGTAGCGGAAGCGCTTCTGCCCGTACAGAGCGATGTCGCGCTTGATCATATTGTAAGTCGTGACGAGGACATCGCTATGCATCGCCTGCTCCAGCTGCGCCATGCGCTCGGCTTTTGTCCCCGTCACGGCGCAAGCCGACAGGGCTGGTGCAAAGTGGTGGATTTCCTCCAGCCAATTGTAGAGCAGCGAAGTCGGTACAACGACCAGGGAAGGAGGCTGCTTTGCATCCTGCTGCGCCAGCAGGAAGGAAATGACCTGCAAAGTCTTGCCCAAGCCCATATCATCCGCCAGGATGCCGCCCAGGCCGTAGGAAGCCAAAGTCGAAAGCCATTGAAAGCCCGTAACCTGATAATCGCGCAGGACCTTACGCAGAGATTCCGGTACATCAAAGTCACCGTCCTGCGGGTTGCGGATCTCGCGCACGATTTCCCGGAAACGCCGGCTGCGCACCAGCTGCAAGCTCTCATCTTCCCGAGCCAGATTGTCAAGGTACATCGCTTCAGAAAGCGGCAGCTCTACCTTGCTGCCAGTCTGCGGCAATTGCCTGTCAAGGCCTGTATTCTCGACAAACGCCGCCAGCGACTGCAGCTGCTGCTCGCCAAGCGTCACAAAGCTCCTGTCCTTCATGCGATGGTAGCGTTTTTTCTTGCGATACGACTCCAGGATGTCCAGGAGTTCCGCAAAATCGATTTCCTTCATGTCAAAGGTCACTTCGAGCAGATTGGCATCGTTGACACTGACGCCAGCTGTGATCTTCGGCAACGGACGGACCGGCCGTTTCTGGAAAAGTTCCGCATAAAAGACTTCCACCCAGTCCGGCAGGGCAGGCAATCCTCTGGATAGGAAGTCATAGCTTTTTTCCTCATCCTCCTGTACCAGCCGGTCACCTTTTTGATGAAAGCCATACGCCGCCAGAACTTGCAGGAGATGCTGCTCTTCCTGTTCATTGCGCACAAAGATGCGCCCGGCTTCCTGTACGGGATTCTGCTCCAGGAGGGGGTTGAAGCGCAGCGTATCATAGGAGAAGAGCAGGCGTATGGCGAGCCCTTCCCCTTCATAATCGATATAAAGCTCTGCCGTCAACGGCGTCAGGCAGTACCGTTCCTGGAAAGCAGGGTCGACATGGAGTTCGATGACATCATCCAGCTGCGGCATGACTCCGCCAAAAAAGCGCGATACATCCGCCTCATTGAGATGAATGAGGCTCTTGGACCAGAACGCCTGCAGCAGTGGCCGGATAAGTTGTCCAGTCTCCGGCGTCTCCCGATAGATATGACCATCCTGATAAAGGAGGCAGCAATCATTATCGAGCGGCACCAGATCTCCCGTCTCCAGGCGGAGGTTGCCGCCATCCTCTTCAGACACAACATCCAGGGATATCGCGGGGGACCCTTTTGCCAGACAGACATCGATGGCCTCACTGCCGTAGACATGGAGTTCAAAGCGTTCTTCGGCCATCAAGTCGAGGAATGCGCGCAAGTTACTGGCTGACAAATAGAATTTCTTATGTTCAAAGTACTGGCTGCGTTGAAACGTATTCAAGTATGTCCGTTCCACCGAGCCTTGCGCAAGGCTCTCCTCGTCACGGTGGGCCTGCATCATCAGATGCCAGATGCCCTCCGAGATACGGTCTGCCCAGCGCAGGCCAGCGGTCTGGATTGTCGTATGGCGTCCCAGTTCCCATTCCTGGCCGTTTTCCACGGCCCGTACAAAACCGAATACGTCACGCAGGATATACAGCCGTTCCATGCCAAGACGGAATTCAAGCCAGCACCGCATATCCCCGGCTCTGCCGTCCGCAAAGAGCCGCGGCACGAGATAGACTGGATCCTGGACTGCAGCACATGTATCGTGCCTGCGCGCAAACATCTTGAGCAATTGACGGCCGGCACCATCTGTGCCGCGCGAACTGGGAATCCTGGCAATCCCGGAGCCTGCCCCTCTTTTTCTCAAGGCATCCTGACGGAGCCGGTCAGCCTCCCTCTCCAGGCTCTCCTGCTGACGGCATTCCAGCTCCTTGAGTGCCGCTACCACATGCTTGCAGATCCCCATGTACCGTATGGCTGCCGGACACGTGCAATGATACTGCTCGACTTCGTTCTGATCCTCTGTCAGGACAATCTGCACTTCATAGGCATGACTGCCAGCTACCACAGCAGAAAAGCGGCGCCCTGCATGATCCGTCTGCGTAAGCTCGCGGACACGCCCCTGCTTGAAATAACGCAGCCCACGCTCATAAGCGGCATCCGTCGCGATAGAACGGATCTGGATATCACTGAGCAATCGATCTTCCTCTCTTTCCGGTTCGTCCCGCCAGCTCCCGCCAACCCCCACGGTCTGGCGTGCGGGAATACTGGAAGGTGCTTTTTTCTCAAAGCTCTCTATGCTAAGATAAGGATAAAAGCAACATCATAAACTTATCTTCCATTTTATCATATTTTCGCAATCAGCAAAGGACTTATCCCATGAATGAATCAAAACTCCCCAAGAACGCACGCATCCTCGTCGTACGGCTCAGTGCCATCGGCGATGTTCTCCATTCCACGGCCGTCGTCCACAATCTCAAGCGGCTATGCCCAAGCTGCCACATCACCTGGCTGGTCAGCCCGCCGGCCAGCCTTCTGCTCGAAGGCAATCCGGATATCGACCGCCTGCTCGTCTGGGACCGTCGGCCCTTTGACGAAGCTGCCCGTCATCTCGATCTCCATAAGCTGCGTCAGGCGCTCAAAGAAGCACGGCAGATCCTCGCCCCCTGGCAGTTCGATATTGCCCTTGATATCCAAGGGCTTTTCCTCTCCGGCCTATTGACGCATATGAGTCATGCGCCGCGTCGCATCGGCATCCATGAACGCCACGAGGGCAATTTCCTCTTCATGTCGGAGATGGCCCCCAATATCCCGGATCGCCATAAAATCCGGCGCTACATGACGGCACTCTATCCTCTCGGCATCGAAGCCGGGGATTTTGAACCGGGACTGGTGCTGAGAGTGCCGGCCTCCGCAGAGGATTTCGCCCAGGAACTCCTCGCCAGGTATGGCATTGCGGTTCACGAGCCCTCACGCCCGCTCCTGCTCGTCAATGTACGCACGACCTGGCCGGATAAGAACTGGCCGCCGGTCTCCTTTGGCGAAGCGCTCAAAGAATTGCCGGATGATATCCAGATTGTCTTCACCGGCGCACCGGCAGATATCCCCTATATCCAGGAAGCACAGCAGGCCATGGGGTCTCGCCATTCGTTATCACTGGCGGGCAAGACGAACTTGAAGCAGCTGGCTGGTGTGTTCCAGAACGCCGACCTCCTGCTGACCGGAGATACCGGCCCCTTGTACATCGCCGAAGCAGTCGGTTTGCCGACACTCTCCCTCTGGGGGCCGACACACCCTGATATCTATGGCCCCTTGACCAAGGGACATCACTTCATCCTGACTCCCAATGACTGCCATTCCTGCTGCAAAACAAAATGCAGGCATAAAACTAATGCCTGCATGAATGCCATAAAACCATCTGTTGTAAGGGATGCTCTGCTGAAATTGCTGCATCATCCTGCCGGTCTGGTTGATTGACAGCCTTTCCTCAGCCACCCGACTGGAATGTGACCGTCACGCTTGTCCCTTTGTCCACCAGCGTATTGGCTGGGATGCTCTGCGAAACGGCATAGCCTGACCCCTCCGGATCACAGCTCAAACCACGTTCCGATGCCAATTGCGCAGCCTCCCGCAGGCTCTTGCCGGAAAAATCCGGTACGACCACTTTGCCTTCAGGAATATTTCCCGTATAGCCGGCCGTTGTCTTCGGTTTCGTCGTTGCAGCCTTCTGGTTCATCCCGGCAAAGGGATCACTCGAAGGTTCGATATGCATGTAACGGAAAAGCTGCGTAAAGATGCGCTTAGCCACAGGAGCAGCGATCTGGCCGCCATAATAATTGCCGGTTCCCGGGTCATCGATGATGACGAGTACAGTGACACGCGGATCCTCTACCGGTGCAAAACCGCAGAACGAAGCGATGTAGCGCCCGTCCATATACCCCGTGCCATCCGGGCGGATTTTCTGCGCAGTACCGGTCTTGCCGGCAATACGGTAGCCTTTGACAGCAGCCTTCTTGCCGCCGCCACTCGCTACCACCTGCTCCAGCAGGCCCACGAGTGTTTTATCCGTGGCCGACTCAATCGTGCGGCGTACTTCTGTCGTTCCCTTTTCTTCATACACCGAGCCATCGGCATTGGTGATGGTCTTGACAATATGCGGTTTCAAGAGGATCCCATCATTTGCAATGGCCGACATGGCCGTGACGAGCTGCAGCGGTGTCACCGCAATACTCTGGCCAATGGACATCGTGGCCGTATCCGAATCCCTCATATCATCGGGATTGAAAAGCAAGCCGCTCTCCTCACCCGGCAATTCGATGCCGGTGGGCGTGCCAAACCCAAAAATCTTGGCATACTCCGTGAGCTTTTGTGCGCCCAAGCGCAAACCGACCTGCGCAAAGCCCGTGTTCAGCGACTGCTTGACGACATCCGTAAATGTGACCGTGCCAAAGCTTGTCCCGCTCCAGTTCTGGATGCGGCGCCCCGAGACCATGACGTATCCCGGATCCACGAACACCTGATTGGGCGATACGACTTTTTCCTGCAGGGCTGCCGCAGCGACAACCGATTTGAACGTCGAGCCCGGCTCATAGATAAAGGATACGGCTTTATTCTTCCAGACTTCCGGCTGATAATCCCAGAAGCGATTGGGATTGTAAGAAGGACGTGACGCCATGGCCAGGATTTCTCCCGTTTTTGGATCCATGACCACACAGGTGATACCCTTCGGGTTATTTTCTGCCATCGCCCGGTCAAGCTCCTGCTCGACAATGAACTGGATGGAACTGTCCAGCGTGAGCTGCACACTCTTGCAATATTCACCCTGATAGCTGCGCTGATTCGAGAAAATAGAATCCAGGATGGGCCGGTTCTGACGGTCAGTCGTCAGGAATTTTTCTTTGACCTCGCCTTTCAGCAAGCTGTCCAGCCCCTGCTCGATCCCATCAAGACCCTTGTCATCCGTTCCCACGAAGCCCACCACATTGGCTGCCAGCATATCATTCGGATAATAGCGCTTCGCCTCATCGCGAAAGCCCAGGCAATCCGTATATTCATGTTCCCGGATCATCGCACGGACTTTCTCATATTCGTCATGTTCCATGCGGCGCTTGATCCAGACAAAACCACCGCCCACCTGGATGTCATCCAGGATTTCCTGCTCTGGCATATCGATGAGAGGTGCCAGATTTGCCGCCAGCTCATCTGGATCTTTGACATGGTTAGGGTCCACATACAGCGATTTGGTCATGACGCTCACAGCCATCTCACGGCCATTGCGATCCAGGATGGTGCCGCGCGGCGACTGGATGGCAAAATCCAAGCCTACCTGTTCACGCATGCGTTCCGCCAGATTGTCGCCCTGTACCAGCTGGAGCCAGGCATAACGGATTACCATGATGCCAAAAAGAATACCCAGTATATAGGCCATGCCCAGGATATGCTTCTGTATCCTGCTCCTTCTATCCCTCTTCATCTCATTCTTTCACTCCAAGTCCTAATCGCTTCTCCATAGATTCATTGCTGGGTCTGCCGACCGCTGTTCCTCAGCAGCGTATCACGCAGTTTCCCTTCAATGGCTGTAAGTTCCTGTTCCGCAGCTTGACGTTTTGCGCGTCCTTCCTGCTGGATCCGCACCGTATCCTCGATGGTCTGGATGAGTTTCTCGTTGACCTCGCGCACTGTCTCGATATCGACAATACTGCGTTCATTCTCCCTGGCAGTCTCCACTGAGTTCTGCTGCAAAAGTTCCGCATTGCGCTTCAAGAGTTCATTCGTCGTACGGTTGACCGCCTGCTGCATGCGCAGCACCTTCTGCTGCGCCGAAAGGCCCAGGGCAATGACGAGCTGGTTCTTCCAGAGCGGTATGGTCGAATAAATGGCCGTCTGCACGCGGTCAATGAGTGCCTTGTCGTTATTCTGGATCAGGCGGATCTGCGGTGCCGTCTGGATGGCAATCGTCTTGCTGATCTTGAGGTCATGGAGCTTTTTCTCGAAGCGGTCGACATTGGCTTCGTAATCAGCGACCACCTGGACGGCCATCGGGTCATTGGCGGCAGCGGCCTGGGCATGAAGCTTGGGCAGCTCTGTCTCACGCATCTCTTGCACTTTTTCCTCGCCGGCCTCGATGTAGAGCTGCAGCTCCTTGAAATATGAGAAATTCTCATTGTAAAGCTTATCAAACAGCACGACATCCTTCATCATCTTGAGCCTTGCCTGCTCAAGACTGCCAGCGATGCGTTCGACTTGCACCGAAAGCTTCTCATAGCCCGCCTTGATGTTTTCCGTCTTGTTGACGAGACTGCCAAGCAGCGGGACCTTGCGCAGAAAGCCGCCCTGGCTCTTCTCATCGTACTCCTTGACCTGCGTCACGAGGCTGCCGAGCAGCTGGCCGACTTCGCCGCTGTCCTTCGTGCGCACCTGTGCCAGCACGCTGTCGGAGAACTCCGCAATCTTTTTCTGCGCCGGCGCGCCATACGTCAAAAGGGATTCGGTATCTGTCAAATCAATATGTTCCTTGATTTGCCGGACTTTTTCCCTTTCCTCAGGAGAAAGCGTGTCCACTGCATCTTTGATTTTCTGTGTGGGCTGGACTGGCATCTCCGTTCTCTGTCCTTCCGCCTGTTTATCTTTGTGCATCTTCATGAGATCTGCCAGTTCCGGATTCGGTTTAATCATTACAGTCACCGTCCATTTCTATGATAATACGCATTATAAAAATCGTCCATCGGCATGAAAAGATAGCGTATCCCCTCAACGATCCCCACAATACCGGGGATTGCCGTCCACCAGAACAGGAGATACAAGATGCCCCACTTGGTCTTGCCCTGATAGAATTTATGCGCACCGATGGCACCGGCGAAAATAGCCAGCGCACTCATGATGAGCTTTTCCTTGAGGACGTCCGAGCGCAGCTCCTGCGGCATGACAGCCGGCAGCTCCTCGGTCACGCGGAATGCGCAACGACGCGGATGCTTGCGGCCGGCTCGGTTCACCGGAGCGTGTCCATGGCCTCTCATCATCGGCTTGAGGTCATCAATGATTCCTTTGACAAGATTCCGGTCCTTTTTTTCTTCCAGCTGACCGTCACTGACACTTGCGTTATGGATGCCATCGGCCTCCATCGTCTTTTGCAGGACAGAAAGCTCCGCATCCATATCGAGCAGTTTCTCACCGAGAACGCGCTCAAATTCCTTCTCATATGCTTCATCAAAAGAAGCCAGGGTTTCCTTGATATGCTCCCGGGTCTCGTTTATCTGCTCCGTATCAAGGCCCGTTTTCTCGAGTTCACGGTATTCTTCCGCCATGGCGGCTGCGCGATCCTGATATGTGTCAATGAAACGCCGAGCCGCAGGGATACTCTGCGGATGCTTTTCCAGATACGTGAGCAGGTTCGCTGCAACGCGCTGCATGAGCTGGAGCTGCTGGCGCAACGCCCCATCCTGGATCTGGCGGCTGGCCGCCTCGATGCGTCCATAATCGGTCACAGCTTTCTGCCAGCTCTCCGTCACCAGCTCTGCTTCCTCGTCGGAAAGCTCCTTCACCGAAAGCTTAGTCCGGAACGTCTGCTTGCCACTGCGGTAGTGCCAGGCCCGATAGCCGAAAAAAATACTGAGGACAGCACAGACTGCTGTTCCACCTGCATATAAAAAGACACTCTGCGAGCCCTGCTGCACAGCCCCGTCCAGTGCTGCACAACCTGCCAGGAAAGACAGCGCAGCCATCCCCCATAAGATGCCTTTCATATCATCACCACCTTGATCCATCATTTTCCATGAAAGCCAGTCTACCATAGGATGGTCTAATTTTTATTATAGCAAAAAACGCTCACAGAAACGACCATTCCCACAAAGAAACGAGAAAACGTCTTCGCATCATGAAGCATGTACGAAGACGTTTTCTCATTTTTCTCGTAAAATCAAGCTCTTACAGGCTTTTACCAATGATATTTCTCGCCGCGATTGATTTTAAAAGCGCGGTATATCTGTTCGACGAGCAGGAGCCGTACCATCTGATGCGTAAAGGTCATCCTGGAAAAGCTCAGGCGCTCATCGGCCTGCCTGCGGACTTCTGCCGACAAGCCAAACGCTCCGCCAATCAGGAAGGTGATACTGCTGCGCCCGCTGAGTCCGAGTTTATCAATGGATGCCGCAAGCTCTTCAGATGACTTCTGCTGGCCATAAACATCGAGTACGAACAGATAGCTGCCCTGCGGTACAAGCTTCAGGAGCTTCTCTCCTTCACGCGCCAGCGTCTGCTCTTTTTCCGCCGGTGACGGAGCATCCGGCATCTTCTCTTCATGGATTTCACGGATTTCCACCTGTGCGAAAGGCTTCATTCGCTTGAGGAATTCAGCGATCCCCAGAGAAAGGTATTTTTCTTTGATTTTCCCGGCACAGACAATCGTAATCTTCATATGCGGATGCCGCCTTATTTGTTATCCTGCGGCATCTCCTCCAGAGAGATGTCCACTTCACGCTCGTGGCCATTGCGGTCAATGGTCGCCTTGACCGTATCGCCGACCTTGTGGGCTGCGACCTTGGAGCGCAAATCCGTCACACTGTTGACATCTTCGCCATCGAGCTTGAGGATGATGTCACCGCGCTGCAGGCCGGCCTTGTCGCTCGGACCGCCCAGGACGACCTTGAATACGTAAACGCCCTTGTCGATATTGAGCTGATAACCGTAACGCGCAGCCGTCTGCGGGTCAAAGACGGAAACGCCGAGATACGGATGCGCGACATAGCCCTTATCCATGATCTCGTTGATGACTTCCTGTACGGTATTGATGGGGATAGCAAAGCCCATGCCCTCAACGCCACTCGCTGCCACCTTGATGCTGTTGATGCCGATGACCTGCCCATCTGCATTGACCAGCGCACCACCCGAATTGCCCGGATTGATGGCTGCATCCGTCTGGATGAGCTTGAGACGCGTATCACTCGTCTCAAGCGTACGATTGAGTGCGCTGATGACGCCACTTGTCACGCTGCCCTGGAATTCGAGGCCCAGCGGATTGCCGATGGCAATGGCCGGTTCTCCAACCACGATCTGATCAGAATCCCCAAAGGTTGCTGTCGGCAGATCCGTGGCATCCACTTTGACCACAGCCAGATCGGTGAGTTCATCGGCACCAACCAGCTTGCCCTTGTATGTCTTGCCGCCCGGCAGCGAAACGATGAGTTCCTTGGCACCATTGACCACATGATTATTCGTGACGATATAACCATCGCTGCGGAAAATCACACCGGAACCGACACCTTCCGTTTCCACTGGATTGTTGAACCAGTCCCGAGCCACAGCTTTGTTGGTGATGCCGACAACCGTGGGGCCAACAGCCTTAGCTGCCCGTACCACCGGCGTACTGCGGGCATCCGATAGCCCTTCCGTCGAAACAGTTGCCGCCGGTTTCGCCGCCTCCGTTGCAGCTGACGAGGAAGACGCATGATTCGCGGTACCTGCCGAGCATCCCGTAAAGGTTACAGCTGAAATCGCCAGCATGGCCGCAATGGCAATACCAGCTTTTTTATGTTTTCTGTTCGCAAAGATATTCTTCATTTGAATCATCCTCCGCTTTCTTGTTTCTAAAAATTTGCCCATCCAGATTCTGCTTTCAGTGCAGTCGTACCGGTTCATCCTGTGCAGTCAGGCTGAGTTCCAGAGATACCCCCTGCTGCTTCAGGATGGCTGCCACTGTTCCCGAAGCCAGTTCCGGTGTATTGTTCTTCTCCGACAGGTGCGCCAGGAATACGCGGCTCGGGCGCTTCTTCATGCGGACCAGCGCCCAGGCAGCATCGGCATTGGCCAGATGTCCCCGATTCGACAGGATACGCCGCTTGAGGACCCAGGGGTAATCCCCATGCTTGAGTACGTCCGGATCGTGATTGGCCTCAAGCACCAGTACGTCCGCACCGTCAATCGCGGCCTGTACACTCGAAGTGACAAAGCCCAGATCTGTGGCAAGCGTACAATTGCTGGATCCCAGGACGCGATAGCCGACAGGGTCTGCAGCATCGTGAGGGATCTGGAACGGATCGATCTTGACATTCCCGAGCTGAAAAGCCCCCTCGATGGGATGAAAGCAATCATCGGGGATGGCCTGGCGGCAGCTCATATGCTCAATAGTCCCCCTCCGCGTAAAGATGGGCAGGTGATACCATTTGGACAGCGTCGCCAACCCGGCAATATGATCGCGGTGTTCATGCGTGACAAGGATACCATCGAGTGTCGCAACATCGATATCTTCTTCTGCCAAGCGCTTCTTTATGCGCGTTGCACTGATGCCTGCATCGATAAGCAATTTCGTCCCATCCATTTCTACATATACGGCATTGCCTTTGCTGCCGCTGGCGAGTACTACTACCTGCATGTCCTGTTTCCCCTATCTTAGTCGGCTATTCTGTAAACCATCTGCAAAAAATCTGACATTATTTATTATACACCATCCACCCATCCGCCGCCCAGAGGAATCTTCCTCTGCGATGTGCATGGCAAAAAAACGCCAGCTATACTATAATGGAAACAGTATCGTGCCATAACCGGCACAAATCCTATCGCCAGCTGGCGACTGAAAGAGGTGCATCATCATCAAGACAGAAGATATTGATAAACTCATCGCTGCAGAACTCAAGATCCGTCCTCAGCAGGTCCAATCCGCCATCGACCTGCTCGATGCGGGCAATACCGTCCCTTTCATCGCCCGCTACCGCAAAGAAGCCACGGGCTCATTGGAAGACGAACAGCTCCGCCAACTCGAAGACCGCCTCAGCTATCTGCGCAATCTCAGCAAACGCCAGGCAGAGATCGTAAGCCGCATTGAAGAGCAGGGCAAGCTGACCGAAAGCCTGCGCTCCGCCATTGAACGGGCAACCAAGCTGCAGGAGCTGGAAGATCTGTATCTGCCTTATAAACAGAAAAAACGCACGCGTGCGCAGATGGCTCGGGAACGGGGACTCGAACCGCTGGCCAACGCGATGCTGCTCCAGATGGATACCAAGGGTACCCCCATACAAAAAGCTGCTGCCTTCATACAGGACGAAGGCCCTGTCACTACAGCAGGAGCGGCCCTTACCGGCGCCATGGATATCGTTGCCGAGACCATCATGGAAGATGCACAGCTGCGCAAAACCATGCGGGATCATTTGTGGCGCACAGCTGTCATCGAAACAAAAGCCTCGCCCAAGGCTCCCGAAGAAGCAGCGTCTGTCTTTCAGATGTATGCGGCATACGAAGAGCCGCTTGCCCATCTGCCTGCCCATCGCACACTGGCGATTAACCGCGGCGAGAAACTCGGCTGCCTGAATGTCACACTGAAGACCGATGCCGAAGAGAATTGCCGCCGCATCTACCGGCAAGTCCACAAGCGGCCTTCCATCTGGGAAGACAGTCTGCAGGCTGCCATCGAAGACGGTTACAAACGCCTGCTCTTCCCTTCACTGGAACGTGAGCTGCGCGCCAAGCTCACCGAAGAAGCAGAAACACAAGCCATCCATTTATTCGGCGTGAACCTTCGCCAACTGCTGCTTCAAGCCCCTCTTGCAGGCCACACGGTCATGGGGCTCGACCCCGGATACCGCAACGGCTGCAAGATGGCCGTAGTAGATCCGACCGGACGAGTCCTCGACTACGGTGTTTTACAGATCACCCAGAGCAAGAAGGCCTATGACATGGCCAAACGCAAAGTCCTGGCCTCCATCCAGGCACATCATGTCACGCTGCTTTCCATCGGTAATGGCACGGCATCTTATGAAACCGAGCAATTTGCCGCCGAACTCATCCGCGAATACAGACTGCATGATGTGCATTATCTTATCACGAATGAAGCGGGAGCCTCGGTTTATTCAGCCTCCAAACTGGCGAAAGAGGAACTGCCCGATTACGATGTCGTGATCCGCGGTGCTGTTTCCATTGCCCGGCGCGTACAGGATCCCCTGGCTGAACTCGTCAAGATTGACCCGCAGGCCATCGGCGTCGGACAATATCAGCATGATGTCAATCAGGCTGAACTCACCCGCACACTCGATGCTACGATTGAAGCGGCCGTCAACCATGTAGGCGTTGATCTGAACACTGCCTCTCCTGCACTGCTGCGCCATGTCGCAGGCATCAATGCCACCACGGCAAAAAATATCGTCACCTACCGCAATGAAAACGGCCGTTTCCAGGATCGCCGCCAGTTGCTCAAAGTTCCGCGTCTCGGCCCAGCCGCCTTTACACAATGTGCAGGTTTCTTGCGCATCCATGAAGGTGCTTCTCCTCTGGACGATACGCCGGTTCATCCAGAATCCTACGAGATTGCCAAGGCTGTGCTGCAAAAACTCGGCTTCTCGTTGGAAGACCTGCGCGACAAGCAAAAACTGCCCTTGCTCAAGATGAAGCGTGACATGCTGAAACCACAGGATGAAGCGCATCTTGCCCATCAGCTCGGCGCAGGTGTCCCGACCGTGCATGATATCCTGGATGCACTCGTAAGCCCCGGCAGGGATCCGCGTGAAGACCTGCCTGCGCCCCTGACGCGCCAAGCCATTGTTAATCTTGCCGATTTAAAACCCGGCACCATCCTGCGTGGCACAGTGCGCAATATCACAGACTTTGGAGCTTTTGTCGATATCGGTCTCCATCAGGATGGCCTCATCCATATCTCCGAACTTGCCCCCAGGCGGATCAAACACCCGCTGGAAGTGGTAGCCATCGGCGATATCCTCAAAGTCATGGTCATCAGCGTTGACGAGAAACGCGGTCGTATTGGCCTTTCCCTCAAGCAAGTCCCGAAAGGAGAACGTTCATGAGTCTGCTGCAAGACACCATCCAGGCCATCCAGGCCCCATCTGCCGAAATATCCGAGATTGTCAAAGAAAGAATGCAAGTCCTGCTCGAAGGGGATACCCCGCAATTGGGGAAGCTGCTGCCACTCTTATGCCGCTATCTTGACATCCGCGGCTGCCTGCATCCGGCGCCTCCGCAGAAAGCCACCGTCATCTGCTGTGCCGATCACGGCGTTTCCCAAGAGGGAGTGAGCGCCTATCCACCGGAAACGACCGCGCAGATGACACGCAACTACCTCATCAGCCGCGGGGCTGCGGCCAACGCCTTCTCAGACTTCGCAGGCTCAGATCTCTTTGTCGTCAACATGGGGATTGCCGTCCCCATGGACGATATCCCGGAACTCATTGACCGCTGCATCGCTCCGGGCACTGCCGATATGGTCAAGGGTCCGGCCATGACGCGTTCACAAGCAGAAAAGTCCCTCCTGGCAGGAATAGAACTTGCCGAAACGCTCATCGCCAAAGGCTATGACTGTTTCCTGCCGGGTGAAATGGGTATTGCCAATACGACCTCCAGTGCAGCCATTGCTGCTGTCTTCTGCGGACTGACACCAGAACAGGCCACGGGACGCGGCACAAATATCTCTGATGAACGCCTGAAACACAAGATTGGCATCGTACGCCAGGCGCTTGCCATCAATCAGCCGGATGCCAGCGATGGCCTGGACGTTCTCGCAAAAATCGGCGGCTTTGAATTCGGCTGCATTGCCGGCCTCATCCTGGGTGCAGCAGCACATCGCTGCACCGTCATCCTGGATGGTGCCAATTCCAGCGCAGCAGCACTCATTGCGCAGGCTCTTGCACCAGGAACTGCCGCTTACCTGCTGCCTTCTCATCTTGGCTCAGAGCGTTCTCATCGTCACATGCTCAAGAAGCTGGGGCTGTCCCCTTTCCTGCGGCTCGATCTGCGGCTCGGCGAGACTGGAGGTTCTGCCATCGCCTCAGATCTGCTCGCTTCCGCGCTTGCTGCCTGGCAGGTCATAGACCGCAAAGATGTACTTGAAGAAGAACCGCCATTCGACCATCGTCATATGGGCGCGGATAACCCGCATCTGACGGATAAGACCTTTGATTTCTATTTTCAGACCATCCTGCCGCTTGACCGGCCGTCAATGGAACGTTGCCAGCATCGCATTGACAATCTTGCCAAGCCCATTTACAGTCTCGGCGCATTGGAACAGATTGCCGTAGAATATGCTGGCATCGACCGCGATGAACGACCAACCATCATTCCGCAGGATCTCAGCCTGCTTTGCTTTACCGGACAGAAATCAAATGACCTGCAGCTCAAACTGACGCAAGCTTTCGCAGACCAGGCAGGATTCAAAGTATGTCTCGCTCATCTTTATCCATCTGCCACACCTGCTGCCGCTTTCAATTTTGGCCGCGAATGCGGTGAAGAAATGAGCAGCTTCCACGCCGTTGTCGGCCTTGCTACAACAGAAGTCGATCCAGACGCACCATTCGGTACCATGGCCGCCGATCTTCATCAGGCACTGCTGCTGCCAGACGGCAGTCTGCGCTATGCCGAAGACGAATTCTTGCAACATACCCCTGTCATGTACCGCAACACCATTTCTGCACTGATGGGTGCGATTCTTGCCGCAGCACGCAATTCCAGCTTGATCTTGCTCGACGATGAAACCACCTGTCTGGCAGCCCGCTATACAGTAAAGCTCTGTCCGGCCGTACGTCCCTATCTGCTGCCCGTCCAGCCGGAACTCCTGCAACTCGATCTGGAGATTCCCGGCGGCCTGCTGGCCTGCCTCGGCAGCTCCATCCTCAAGGCATCCATGGACATGCTGAACAACATGAAGACATTTGCCGAAACCGATGTCGCCGTCGCTGCAGACGGCCCGGGAGCTGGCCGCCAGGAACGGTGACCTCTTTCCTGTGGATTGAACACTCACGAGCATAGACAAAAGGAGCAGTCGCACAGTAACTCCTGCTGGCGACTGCTCCTTTTTTACATAGATCATAAACCTAATTCATCATGATGCTCCTGCATCCCCTCGATGCAGAACTGCATGACTTCTCCCGGCTCCATACCTAGCATCGAGAATCCGCGCTTGATGATTTCCCGATTGCATTTTGCAGCAAAGCGCTTATCCTTGAATTTCTTCTTGAGGCTCTTGACTGCCATGCCTTCCATCTTTTCTGGGCGCATCAGCGCATATGCCTGGATGATGCCAGTAAGCTCATCGACAGTGAATAAACTCTTTTCCAATGGCGTCAGAGGTTCCCGCTCCTCCGTCGTAATGCCGTAACCATGCGAGATGATGGCCAGGATATCTGCTTCGGGTACGCCTTCCGGCTCCAGGAACTCACGCACATGATGACAATGCTCATCGGGGTATGCTTCATAATCTACATCATGCAAATAGCCTACCGCACGCCAATGCTCCTCATCTTCCCCAAAATGCCTGGCCATTGCCCCCATTGCTGCACTGACTGCCGCGGCATGCGTGAAAAGGTGTTCCTCCGTCGTATGTTTCTGCAAGATTTCCTGAGCAGTATCCAACGTCAATTTTTCCATAAATATCCTCCTATCTGTAAGCTTACATATTTATATTCTAGCCATCTGTCCTCATTATGCAAGCATGTTTTCATCAGAAAGTTATCCACATTGTTCACAAGTTTATCTGTGGATATTGTGGATAACTACACTTTTTTTCTAGAAAATGACGCTATGATTTGCCCAACACCCACATCTTATCCTCCAGGTATGTGGATAACCTTGTGAAACAGATTTCACGCTATGATATCATAAAAAAACAAAACAACGTGTCAAGTGAAGAGATATTTAACCAGGACAGATGACAGCCATGTCCTCTGACATATCATTTCTCAACGGGTACGGGGAGTTCTGAGGTACAATGCGGGCAACGGGTAGCATCATCCGCAATTTCCTGGCGGCAAAAGGGGCAAAGGCGTGCAGCTTTTGCTTCTTTTTTTGGCATCAGACGATTGACCTGCTTGATGAGCAGGAAGATGGCAAAAGCCACAATCAGGAAATCAACGACAGCATTGAGGAATGAACCGTATGCGATGACCGGCAAGCCAGCATCGCGTGCTTCAGAAAGGGTTGCAGCCGGCGTGCTGGAAAGATTCAGGAAAAGGCTCGAGAAATCTACGCGTCCAAGCAGAAGGCCAATGGGCGGCATCAAGATATCATTGACAAAGGATGTGACAATCTTACCGAATGCTGCACCGATGATGATACCAACAGCCATATCGAGAACATTGCCTCGCATAATGAATTTCTTGAATTCTTCAATCATAAGAACATCTCCTCTTTTGATTTGATAAAAAGATCGTTTTTATTTTAGCATAAGCAGCTGCAAAAACATATACATAATATACATATATACAAAAAAGACTCCGCTGACGCGGAGCCTTCGCTTAACCGGCAATTTCCTATCCTCCCAGTCCGTCTCCAGACAAGTACTTTCGGCCTCTGAATGCTTAACTACTGTGTTCGGTATGGGAACAGGTGGAACCATTCAGGCATCATCACCGGAT
>JAQYBD010000075.1 GCA_029338835.1 Selenomonadaceae bacterium
TCACAGGAGAGATTACGTCTCATCATTCTTCTTGTCGAATAGGTACAGATTATGCTTGCTGTTGGCAATCATGCGGATATAGCGCTCGTACTGGCGCAGGACATCGGTAAAAGAAGGCCACGCTGAGGATGTAGATCCAGATGAAGGAGTTGAACAGTTCCTGATTGAGGAAGGTCAGGACGGCCTTCGCGCCCTCAGGCACCACGATGCATCCCGGTGCAACCGATGCAATGATGATAAGACTCAGTATAACGATATTTTTCTGTAAATTTGTCCGATACAATAAAAAGCCCCCCTTATAAAGAAATAGACGGAGCCTGTCGGTGAACAGACTCCGCCTTGTAATCCAATATGTTTTCTCTAGTATATCAGATTTACGGATCGAATGCAAATTGTAGTATTTATTTGACATAGTGTAAATCTACAAGGCGTGGTGGATCGTATTCGCTGCTGTGATGGCCGCTTATCCAATCTGGGCATAGAGATCGTCGGCGAATAAAGGTGGTATAGTTTGATGCAAAGGATAAAAGCTGGGAGGATGACATAAAAATTTCTCCTCATGTAAAACGATGTAGTTCGTTCGATGTCTTGGTTTTGCATTTATTCTATGATAGACTTCGAGATGAGGAAAATGGCAGGTAAGCGTGTTGGGAGGAGTAGTATGGACAAGATCATCTGGCCGGACGGCAAAGTTCGCTGTTTCTGGGCCAATCCGAAGAATGAACGCTACGTGCGCTATCACGATGAGGAATGGGGGCGGCCCGAGCATGACGACGGCAGGCTTTTTGAGATGCTGCTCTTAGAATGCTTTCAGGCAGGACTCTCGTGGGAATGTATTTTAAACAAGCGCGAAGGCTTTCGACAAGCGTTTGCGGATTTTCATCTGGATGATGTCTGTGCGTTTACGGAAGAGGATGTCGAGCGGTTGATGCAGGATGCCGCCATCATCCGGCACCGCCGCAAGATTGAGGCGGCCGTCTGCAATGCGCGGGTGTTTCGCGAGATCCGGCAAGAGTTTGGAAGTTTTGACCGTTACCTCTGGCAGTGGACGGAGGGAGAGGTTGTGCATGAGCGCGGCCGGACCACCTCGGCCCTTTCCAATGTGCTGTCCAAGGATCTCAAGAAGCGCGGTATGAAATTCGTCGGCTCGACCACGATTTACTCGTACCTGCAGGCCGTCGGCGTCATCGAGTCGCACGAGCCGGACTGCTTTCTGTCTGGAGTTCAGGATGTTTATCAGACATAACTGGTGATGCAGTATCCATCGTGATATACTAAATATGGTATATGGATAGAAGGGGTGATGCGCATGGAATACTGGGACTTTACGGCAGCGAGAAGCGGGTTACGGGGCGCAGCCGCAAGAAATTCGTGAGATTGGCGGACGGGATGAGTTTCTCACTATCATAGAATCGAGGCGCTGTTAACCATGAATATCAGGAAAATTACCATCGCAGGTGCGGGAACTATGGGCTATTCCATGGCAGATATTTTTGCCCGGAATGGGTACGACGTGATCTTATGGAATCATCGTCAGACTACGCTTGACCGGGCGCGCACAAAGATTTCTCCAGAAGCGGCGGATAAAATCAACTACACTACGGAAAAGAACGCCTTTAAGGGGCGCGATCTTATCGTGGAATCCATCGTGGAAGACCTGTCGGCTAAACTGGCTTTTTATCGGGAGATGAGTCCGCGCATCGATGCGGATGCTATTCTCGCCACAAATACCTCAGGCCTTTCTATCAATAAACTGGCCGAAGCCGTCACGCTGCCTGAACGCTTCCTTGGTATGCACTGGTTTAATCCTCCGACAATGATTCCTCTGATCGAGATCATCAAGAATGAGAAGACACGTCCTGATGTGGCGGAAACCATTTATCAACTGGCTCTGGATATTCATAAGAAACCGGCGCTCATCGAAAAGGATGTGCCGGGCTTTGCGGCCAACCGGGTTCAGCTGGCCGTGATCCGGGAAGTTCTGTCTTTGGTTCGCGATGGTGTGATCAGCGTGGAAGGCGCTGATGCCGTGATGAAATACGGTCTGGGCTTTCGGTGGGCCTGCCTTGGTCCGCTGGAAACGGCCGATTTTGGCGGCCTCGACGTATTTTACCATATCAGTGAATACCTCATGCCGGATCTTGAAGATTCTCACGATGTGCCGCAGCTGCTCCGGGAAAAGTTTCAGGCCGGGGATTACGGCGTCAAGACGGGGAAAGGCTTTTATGACTACAGTGGGGACAAGGCGAAGAAGGCGACTTCCGCCCGCGATCAAAAACTTCAGGCCATTTACGACGCGATCTACGGAGAACAGAAATGATCGGCAAGGATCCGGCTCCTTGCCGGAGCTGCAAGGGGGAGTGTCTGGCGGCGATGGATTTTCTCGAGGGCATGCCGCCGGATAAGGTGAAAGATCTGCTGCATTGCTCTGTTCGGCTCAGCTATCCAAAAGGGGCATATATCTTTCATGCAGGGGATCCCTGCGATGCCATCTACATTGTCCACAAAGGAAGGGTGAAGCTTTGCGTCTACGATCAGGACGGGCAGGAACGAATCGCCGGCGTATTTGTGGACCGCGATGTAATGTGGGAGGGGGTGTTGGTGCCGGACAGCCGCTATTCCGCGTCGGCCATCTGTATGACGCCTGTGACATGCTGCCGTCTGGCGCGCAGGGATTTTGAAAAAGCCATTCAGGAACCCGAGGTAGCCTTGCGCATCATCGGGCTTTTGAGTAAGAAACTCCACGATGCCAATCGACGCAATCTGCTTAAGAGCATTGCCTCGCCCAAAGAACGGGTGGCCGGCCTGCTTCTTTACCGATACCGGCGGCAGACCAGCGA
>JAQYBD010000076.1 GCA_029338835.1 Selenomonadaceae bacterium
CCGCGATGTCAAGTGGGCTTCCGACTGCGTCGGTGCAGAGGCAGATGCTGCAAAAGCTGCGCTGAAGCCGGGCGATGTCCTGCTGCTTGAGAACCTCCGCTACCACAAGGAAGAGAAGAAGAACGATCCTGAGTTCGCAAAACAGCTCGCTTCCGGCTGCGACCTCGCAGTTGATGACGCATTCGGTGTTTCTCACCGCGCACATGCTTCGAACGCAGGCGTTCCGAAATACATCGAGACGGTTGCTGGTTTCCTGATGGAAAAAGAAATCAACTACATCGGCAAGACGCTTGAGAACCCGCAGCGTCCGTTCGTTGCCATCATTGGTGGTGCGAAGGTCTCCGATAAGATCGGCGTCATCAGCAATATGATCGATAAGGTTGACACGATCATCATCGGCGGCGGCATGGCTCATACGTTTGATGCAGCCAAAGGCCTGCCAATCGGCGACAGCCTCTGTGAGCCGGATAAATACGACCTCGCTCGCGAACTGCTCAAGAAAGCAGCTGACAAGGGCGTCAAGGTCGTTCTGCCGGTTGACCTCAAGGTTGCCAACATGTTCCCGGCTGACAAGCGCTACGCGACGGAAGGCAAGACGAAGATTGTCGATGTCGATAAGGTAGAGGCTGGCTGGGATGCTCTGGATTCCGGCCCGAAGACGAGCGAGGAGTACACGAAGGCTCTCGCTGGTGCCAAGACGGTCATCTGGAATGGTCCGATGGGCGTGTTCGAGTATGACGACTTCGCAAAGGGGACGCTCGCCGTGGCCAAGGCAGTTGCCAAGGCAACGGAGGAGGGGGCTATCTCCATCGTCGGCGGTGGCGACTCTGTTGCAGCCCTCAAGAAGACGGGTCTCACGGATAAGATTTCCCACGTCTCCACGGGTGGCGGCGCAACGCTTGAGTTCCTCGAAGGCAAAGAGATGCCGGGCATTGCAGCACTCGCTGATAAATAAGAGGTTTTTGTTCCGGCATCCTGTTTGCTGCAGGCTGCCGGACATACAGATAAATATTTAGGGGGTAATCAAGAAATGGCAAGAACTCCGATTATTGCAGGCAACTGGAAGATGAACAACACGATCGTCGAGGGCAAGAACCTCGTCCGCGGCCTGGCTCCGCTCGTCAAGGATGCCAAGGTAACGGTCGTTGTCTGCCCGACGGCTACGGCTCTTGCAGCTGTCGCTGATGCAGCACTCGGCACGAACATCCATGTCGGTGCGCAGAATGTCCATTGGGAAAACCACGGTGCTTTCACGGGCGAGATTTCCACGGGCATGCTCAACGAGATCGGCGTAGATTACTGCGTCCTCGGCCACAGCGAGCGCCGCGGCTATTTCGGCGAGACGGATGAGGGCGTCAACAAGCGGGCTCATGCTGCTTTCGCTGCTGGCATCACGCCGATCATCTGCTGTGGTGAGTCCCTCGAGCAGCGTGAAGCTGGCGTATACCTCGACTTCGTCGCAGGCCAGGTCAAGGCTGCCCTCGCTGGCTTCAAGCCGGAAGAAGTCGCTAAGCTCGTCATCGCTTATGAGCCAATCTGGGCTATCGGCACGGGCAAGACGGCTTCCTTCGAGCAGGCTGAGGAAGTCTGCGCACACATCCGCAAGACGGTTGCCGCAGAGTTCGGCCAGGAAGCAGCTGACGGCATCCGTATCCAGTACGGCGGCAGCGTCAAGCCGGCTACGATCAAGGACCTCATGAAGCAGCCGAACGTCGATGGCGCCCTCGTCGGCGGTGCATCGCTCAAGGCCAAGGACTTCAGCGAGATCGTGAACTACTGATTCGTTCCTTTTAGAAGGAGTAATAATCTATAATGGCAAAGATCAAACACGCACCAATCGCACTCATCATCATGGATGGCTGCGGTCTCGGTGGCAAGCTCGACAAGAGCAATGCTGTAGAAGCCGCGAAGACTCCGGTCCTCGACGGCCTCATGGCAAATTACAATACGAGCCATCTGCAGGCTTCCGGCGAATTCGTCGGCCTGCCGGATGGTCAGATGGGCAACTCGGAAGTCGGTCACACGAATATCGGTGCCGGCCGCCTGGTTTACCAGCAGCTCACACGTATCACGCGTGACATCAAGAATGGCGATTTCTTCAAGAATGAAGTCCTCGTCAAGGTCATGCAGGATGCCAAGGCCAATGGTGGTGCAGTACATCTCATGGGCCTCGTTTCACCGGGTGGTGTACACAGCCATCAGGGTCATCTCTATGCACTCCTCGAGATGGCAAAGCAGCAGGGCGTCAAGGATGTCTATGTCCATGCTTTCCTCGATGGCCGTGACGTGCCGCCGCAGAGCGCACAGCCGTACCTTGAGGAACTCGAAGCAAAGTGCAAGGAAATCGGTGTCGGCAAGATTGCGACGGTCGCCGGCCGCTACTACGCAATGGATCGCGACAACCGCTGGGATCGCGAGCAGAAGGCCTATGAGGCTATCGCTCATGCAGAAGGTGTCGCAGCAGATGATCCGGTAGCCGGCCTCAAGGCGAGCTACGAGAACGGCGTCAACGATGAGTTCGTTGTGCCGTTTGTCGTCAAAGGCTACGAAGGCATGAAGAACGGCGACGGCGCCATCTTCTTCAACTTCCGTCCGGATCGCGCACGCCAGCTCACGCATGCTTTCGTTGATGAGACGTTCGATGGCTTTGAGCGCGATGAAAATCTCAAGATCCCGTTTGCTACGTTCTCCCAGTATGAAGATGGCATGAATGCAGCAGTTGCTTTCCCGCCGGAGAGCATCGAGAAGACGCTCGGCGAGATCATCCAGGACAATGGCCTCACACAGCTCCGCATCGCTGAGACAGAGAAGTACGCGCATGTCACGTTCTTCTTCAACGGCGGTGTCGAGGAACCCTACAAAGGTGAGGATCGCATCCTCGTCCCGAGCCCGAAAGTCGCAACGTACGACCTCAAGCCAGAGATGAGCGCGGTCGAGGTTACGGACAAGGTCTGCGAAGCTATCCGTTCCGAGAAGTACGACTTCATCATCCTCAATTATGCGAACTGCGATATGGTCGGCCATACGGGTGTCTTCCCGGCAGTCGTCAAGGCCGTTGAGACGGTTGACTCCTGCGTCGGCCGCTTCGTCGCAGCCATCAAGGAAGTCGGCGGCGAGGTCTGCATCACGGCAGACCACGGCAATGCCGACAAGATGATGGATTATGTCAACAACCAGCCGTTCACGAAGCACACGACGAATGCTGTGCCGTTCATCGTCGTTTCGGATCGTGTCAAGTCTGTCAAGGACGGCGCTCTCTGCGATATCGCACCGACGCTTTTGACGCTCGCTGGTCTTGACATCCCGAAAGAGATGACGGGCAAGAACCTCGTAGAGCTTTGATAGCGAGATAGAGGCAGCATTCCCTTGAGCAAGGAAGGGCAGGACCCCCTGCCCTCAATGCTGACCCCATAGGGGATGGACCTCAGTATTATATTTTAGAAAAGAGAGGAATACGAACAATGATTGCTTATTCACAGAAAGTGGAAGACATGGCATGCGTAGCACAGGAAGTACATCACGGTGCTGCCCCGATTCCTGAAGAAGGCAAATGGGTAAAATCCAAGAACGTCCAGGACATCAGTGGCCTGACGCACGGTGTTGGCTGGTGCGCTCCGCAGCAGGGTGCCTGCAAACTGACGCTCAACGTCAAAGACGGCATCATCCAGGAAGCCCTCGTTGAGACGATCGGCTGCTCGGGTATGACGCATTCTGCTGCTATGGCTGCGGAAATCCTGCCGGGCCTGACGGTTCTTGAAGCACTCAACACGGACCTCGTCTGCGATGCCATCAACACGGCTATGCGTGAACTCTTCCTGCAGATTGCCTATGGCCGCAGCCAGACGGCATTCTCCGACAATGGCCTGCCGGTCGGCGCTGGTCTCGATGACCTCGGCAAGGGCCTGCGCAGCCAGGTCGGTACGCTCTACGGCACGCTCAAGAAGGGCCCGCGTTACCTCGAACTCGCAGAAGGCTACGTCACGAAGCTCGCTCTCGACAACGAAGGCCGCATCATCGGCTACGAAGTCGTGCAGGTCGGCAAAGTCCTGGAAGCTGTCCGCGCTGGCAAGGATGCCAATGAGGCAATCAAGGCCAACACGAGTACGAAGGGCCGCTTCGCTGACGGCGTCAAGTTCATCGATCCGCGTGAGGAGTAATCTCCCGCTTGATGATTTCCGAGTTTCAAGGTAAAAGGAAGGAATGAATAGAATGTCATTATTCGAAGGCTATGAGCGCCGTATTGATCAAATCAACGAAGTCTGCAAACAGTATGGTCTTGCTTCCATCGAGGATGCAAAGAAGGTCTGCGACGAGAAGGGCATCAACCCGTATCAGATCGTAGAGGACCTGCAGCCAATCGCATTCGAGAATGCAAAGTGGGCTTACACGCTCGGCGCTGCTATCGCAATCAAGAAGGGTTGCACGCAGGCTGCTGACGCCGCCAAGGCTATCGGTGAAGGCCTCCAGGCTTTCTGCGTACCGGGTTCTGTTGCTGACCACCGCAAGGTAGGCCTCGGCCACGGCAACCTCGGCGCTATGCTCCTCTCCGAGGATGCTGGCTGCTTCGCATTCCTCGCAGGCCACGAGTCCTTCGCAGCTGCTGAGGGTGCTATCGGTATCGCCAAGACGGCCAACAAGGTCCGCAAGAACCCGCTGCGCGTCATCCTCAATGGCCTCGGCAAGGATGCTGCCCAGATCATCAGCCGTATCAACGGCTTCACGTATGTCGTAACGGACTATGACTTCAAGACGGGCAAGCTCAATATCGTCGAGGAGATCAAGTACGGTTCTGATCCGGAGCGTGCAAAGGTCAAGTGCTACGGTGCTGACTCTGTCCAGGAAGGCGTTGCCATCATGGAACACGAGGACGTCGACATCTCCATCACGGGCAACTCCACGAACCCGACGCGCTTCCAGCATCCGGTTGCTGGCTGCTACAAGAAAGCCTGCATCGAAAAGGGCAAGAAGTACTTCTCGGTCGCTTCGGGCGGCGGCACGGGCCGTACGCTCCATCCGGACAACATGGCAGCCGGCCCGGCTTCCTATGGTATGACGGATACGATGGGTCGCATGCACGGCGATGCTCAGTTCGCAGGTTCTTCCTCCGTTCCGGCACACGTCGACATGATGGGTCTCATCGGTGCAGGCAACAACCCGATGGTCGGCATGACCGTTGCTGTTGCTGTTGCTGTACAGGAAGCAATGAACAAATAATTCACCGCGCGTGTGAATCTTTTGCATAGAGACCCTGCTCAAAAGGGCAGGGCCAGGCAGTAAAAAGGCCGCAATCCAAAAGGATTGCGGTCTTTTGCTATACCGTGATATGAGAGGAGAAAATGAAGAAATGATGGCTTGAATGTGTAATCGTTACAGCAAAAGCTGCCGGTATCATCATCAATAACCCTGAATTTGCAGATGTGCGTTCCCTGGAAGGTGTGGCACCGACGAAGCATCATGCAGTGAAGACTATCGCCGTACCGACGACAGCTGGTACGGCAGCTGAGGTCACCATCAATTACGTCATTACGGATCCGGAAAAAGTCCGTAAATTTGTCTGCGTGGACGAACATGACATCCCAGCTTACGCCGTCATTGACCCGGACATGATGTCTTCGATGCCAAAGGGACTAACGGCTTCGACCGGTATGGATGCCCTGACTCATGCGATTGAAGGATACACGACGAAAGGTGCTTGGGAAATGACGGATATGATGCATATTGAAGCCATCCGTTTGATTGCCGAGACTCTGCGTCAGGCCGTGGAGAATGACCCGAAGGGGCGTGCCGGCATGGCGCTCGGCAGCCATTGATGCCGTTAAGAAGCTTTCTGCAGATGTCGGCATTCCGGCCACGCTCGATCAAGTCAAAGAATTGTTCCGTAAGATCATGGCTTAAGCAACTCACGAGTACTTCCAGGAATGATGAACAGCCTTTTGCAGGTAATGGCAAATGCTTCCTGTAAAAGGCTGCATTTTTTTAGGAAAAAGGTGTTGACAAACGATGCGTTATCCTGTATTATAATACAAGTCGCTGAGAGATACGGCCACCACGAACGAGCGTCTGGAAGGACAGCCGGGTGAGTGGAAATCTTCTCGGGACGCTTGAAAAAAGAAATAAAAACTTCTTGACAAGCGGAACGAGCTGCGATATAATAAATGAGTCGCTTGAAGCGAGAACTTCGAAAGACAACAAGTTGTTCTTTGAAAACTAAACAATGCAACATGAATCATTTGTGATTCAAGCCAGATGTTAAAAAA
>JAQYBD010000077.1 GCA_029338835.1 Selenomonadaceae bacterium
TTCGGAGTAAACTCCTTAGCAAAGCGGGTGTTGTCAGCCACCCGATGATGTAGGCGGATTTAGGAAGACATCTTTTCGATGTCGTTAGTACCTATGTAGTTCCGACTTACAAGCTCCCGACTTTAGTCGGGAGTAGTTGACCCACACTATAATCTGCCATAATATTCTTTCCCCACTGTTTTTTAGAATCTCCTTTTTATCTTCTCCGGTAACAGTCCAGTTTCCTGCAAAAAAAGAACGCCCGAAGGCGCTTTTCTTTTTATAGACTTTCGGAGTAGTTTCCTCCATCTCCTTTTGTATAAAATAGGCGGCGTCTTAAAATAAAACGCCGCCTATTGCTTGGATGACGATTCTATTATGGCAGAAGGTTTTGCATCTGTCAAATCGATGGATTCCCTGTGAAGCCAGAACCACCAAAGCTTCCACCACTATGATTGCTTCCAGAACTGCTGGATGGATGGTCAATCTTATACTCCATTCTCTCTAGCTCATCCCAAGAACGAATCTTTATGCTCTTTATCCGATTGATCTCTTCTTGTTCACGAGTGATTTTAACGAAACCAGTACTTCTTGCGATGTCGCAGCTTCTCTTATATTCTTCGAGTAATCTCTGTTTCACGGCTTCAACACGACGCTCGAATTCTCTCTGTTCTTCTTCCTCTTGCTCTCTCCGTCGTTGTTCGCGTGCTTTCTTGTCGAAGAGCAATATCCATAGTTCATGCAATAGTCCCATACCAAGTCCTCCATTCCTATTTTTTGCTGATAAGAAAGAATTCGATATGGTATACGGAAGCTCCTGCTATCCCTGCTGGATTTCTTCGAACAATCGATTCGGTCTTGTACAACAGGACTGCAAGCGACATGGCTGGCACACAGATACATGATCACACTGATAGCATCTTGATAAGACATACGTCGTCGTGTATTCCGGACAACCATAATGGATGCTTCCGTCTGGATACATCGTATAAGTCTGAGAACAATCAAACTTCCATGTAGCATTTTTCTGAAACTGGGGAAAAAGATGGATAAGCCTGCAGCCATGCACGGCCTAGGGATATGACTTCTAAAATGCCAACCTCATGTACACTGTTTCAAACACTTGTGCCATAGGATTGGCAGATTTTCCAAGAATGAATCGAGCATTTTATCCAGCTCCTTTTCCATGAAAATCATTCTTTCCTTAATCACCTCGACGAGCATTTTCAAGATCAGATGCAACGCATCGATATAACGCAAATCCTGCAACTCATCATAAGCTAGAAGGAACAGCTCACCAATGCTTCGTTTGTCAACATTCCGGCGCTGTTCGAGGGACAGCATCATCTACCTTGCAAAGACAATGGAGACATGTGCCGTCAGGGCATCATAAGAGATGCTTCTGCTCTCCTAAGGCACTCGTACGCACCTGTACCATTGCCAGTGTGGCTATAAGTCCAATGATGACCGCATCGGAGCCATGAACATCCATCTTTCTCCGACTTATAAGCCGCCACTTCTTCAAGTGGCGGTAGTTGACGATACGATAATGACAAAGAACGTGACAAGCAAAATGATGCCCTGCCTGTCAGGAATATCAAGCAGGATTTTGTGACAGTGCAGCGAATTCTTTTGTCACAGGATTTTTGTTACAGGGGTTTGTCAGAGGGGGAGCCGTCATGGAAGTAATCGAAGAACATGTTTTTGCGCGGAAGCGGTGGGTACTGGGAAAAATGCTCGCCTTTGGCTTTCGCCAAGTCGGGGAGGGCTACGTACTCGAGCGAAACTTCCTGGATGGAGATTTCAAGGCGATCCTGTCAGTGACGGAAAAAGGGAAGATTGCGGGACGCGTGATTGATACGATCTCCCATGATGATTACTATCAGCTGAGACAGAAGACTGCCACGGGTGCGTACGTCAATACGGTCCGCATGGCCTATGAGCAGCTTCTGGAAGAGATCGCAGTGGCCTGCTGCCAGGAGGTATTGTTCGCGTCTGACCAGGCCAACCGCTTGACACAGTGCATCCTCGAGCGTTTTCAGGTTGAGCCGGATTTTCCTTGGGAGAAAGAGACGCGTTATCAGGCATACGGTGTATTCCGCCACGCATCCAATCGGAAATGGTTTGCCCTGATCATGCGCGTGAAGCGCGCCGTCCTCGGCAAGGACGGCAATCCTGCTCTCGCTGACGTCATCAACCTGAAGATACAGCCCGAGCAGGGAGAAGCCATTCGACAGCTGCCTGGCGTCTATCCGGCTTATCACATGAACCACCGGACATGGATTTCCGTCGTGCTGGATGACACGCAGACCGATGCGACCATCATGAAGGGGATCAATGACAGCTACCGGCTGACGGAATGAATGCAGGAGCATCTATCTCAGAGATCCCGACGGGAATCTGGTCGAGCTGGCAGCATATAAAATAGGAGAGATCACATGTTGACAAGATTTTCACCGCGGACAATCAAGGCGTTGGCATCGTATGTGTATGTCTATATCTGATCCGGATCAGCAATACCTACAGTGATGCGCTGTCGCCGCTGAAACTCTACGAGATGACACGCGGCTTCTAGCGCGTCGATGTGGAGCGCGCGGCAGGCCGACTACGTCCTGGCCGTCTATCAGGGCATCGTCCGCGAAGTCTATCAGGTCGCCGACTGGTTCCCTGGCGGCACGACGTTTATGCAGCGGGAAGAAGATGAAGAGTGAGCCAAGGGCCGCTGCGAATTCGTCGGCCGTATTGCCGAAGAGAATCAAAAAGCTCGGCGTATGCATAGTACGCCGGGCTTTTTATCATGTATGATATTGGCTGGTTTTACATACTGGCTTCTTTTTCCTCATCGTTCTCCTGCTGGTGTCCGATGAGTGCTTCCTGTTCTTCGTAGACGAGGACAGGGGCAAGTGCAAAGCCGTTGAAGTGTGTGGCTGATACCGTCGTATAGGCGCCCATATCGGTTATGAGTACTTTGTCGCCGATGGCAAGTTTGGGGGCGGGAAAATCACGGTAGAGTACGTCGATGCCATCGCAGCTCGGTCCCGCAAAGATGGAGGGGACTGTTTTCCCTTTCCCGCCGAAGCAGTGCAGGGGATACGTCCAGTGGTCGAAGAGAATGCCGGAAAAGACGCCGTAGATGCCTTCATCGAGGATGTACCAGGGGGTCTGGCCGCGCATTTTCGTGCCGATGACCGAAGCGACGAGATTCATGGCCGTACCGCAGAGATAACGGCCTGGCTCGGTCCAGACCTGAGTATCCGGGAACAGTCGCTCAAGCTGATGGTTGATGGCTTCCATCATATTGGCGAGGTTTACGGCGAGGCCGTCGGCATCGGGAATCGGGAAGCCGCCGCCGATGTCGAGGTCGGTGAGATGCATATGGAGGGCTTCTGCCTCATCGAAAAGCCGGCGGGCAAGGAGCAGGGCTTCTTCGTAAGCCGCCGTTGAAAGAGACTGGCTGCCGACATGGAAGCATATGCCTGCGGCATGCAGCCCTGCTTCTTCTGCTGCTTGGAGCAGCGGCAGGGCAGCGGTAACCGGGGCGCCAAATTTTGTATTGAGGTCCACGAGTGCTTTTTTGTTATGGACTTGGATGCGTACGAGTACATCGGCGCCGGGAACGAACTTTGCAAGTTTTGGGATCTCGCTGGCATCGTCAAATGTGAAGCGGCGGATGCCCAGGTGGGCGGCCGTCTCGAGACCGCAGCGGTCGCGCACAGGATTTGCGTAGATCATGCGGTCACCTGTGACACCAACGGCCGCTAGCATCTCCATCTCGCCGGCCGAGGCCACATCGAAGTGCGAGCCGAGGGCAGCCAGGCGTTTGAGGATGCCGTCATGCGGATTGGCCTTGACGGCGTAGCAGGTCTTGGCCCGCGGCAGATGTTTGGCGAGGAAGCGATAATTTTCCTCGACTTTGTCGAGGGACAGCACCATGAATGGTGTCGATTGCTTCTTGGACAGTTCGTTCATTTCGTTTTCGTTGAGGATAAAGCTTCTCATAACACAACCCTTCCTGTAGATGAATCTGGAAAAATCTTCTCGTCATAGGCGAAACGGAGCAAACCGCTGTGGTTTGCTCCGTTGCAATTCCTGAAGACAACGTCAGTATAAAACTTTTTAGCTGTTTTTTCAATAGGGACAGGCCGTTTTTTGAAGTATACATTATATACATAAAAAAGAATTTTTGTACGACTGATGCTTGGGGTGAAAAAAAGAGGACGCCAGTTGCTGACGTCCTCTTCCGGGATATGTGTATGTTTTTGGATGGTTGGTATCTTGAGGTTCCGGGATTATTTGCCGAAGTAACGGTCGAACAGGCCTTTGAAGCCGCGGCCATGGCGAGCCTCGTCCTTGGCCATCTCATGAACCGTGTCATGAACAGCATCGAGACCGAGCTGCTTAGCGAGCGTTGCGAGTTCTTTCTTGCCGGAGCAAGCACCATGCTCTGCATCGATACGCATCGTGAGGTTCTTCTTCGTGCTGTCCGTGAGGACTTCGCCGAGGAGTTCTGCGAACTTGGCAGCATGCTCAGCTTCTTCGAATGCATAACGCTTGTAAGCTTCTGCAATCTCCGGATAGCCTTCGCGATCTGCCTGACGGCTCATAGCGAGGTACATGCCGACTTCGGAGCATTCGCCCGTGAAGTTCTGACGGAGACCTTCGAGGATGCGCGGATCCACATCTTTGGCAACGCCGACGCGATGCTCATCTGCAAACGTCAAATCGCCGCTCTGCTCAACGAACTTGGAAGCCGGTGCATGGCAGATCGGGCATTCAGCCGGAGCTGCTTCGCCTTCATAAACATAACCGCAGACAGTGCAAACAAACTTTTTCATATTCAAAAACCTCCTAAAATATAGATATACACATGATTACTAGTTGATGGGTACCAGATTCTTTTTTGTTTATCTGGTGTTGCTCACTTGCTATGCTTTGATTATACGGCATAGTGGAGGAAATAGAAATGCTGATATACGCTTGTTTCATGAGATTATATGGATTATGCTCCTATTTTCTCCTTAAAACAGCCTTATACACATTATATCAAATAAATTATTAATGGATAATGATTATCCAATTTAGCTGATGGAAATAAGACTAGGCTACTTTCTTGTGTCGTGATATAATGTTTAATTGAATTTGAGTGATTTTTTCTTGAAGTGTTTCGTTTTTTATGATAATAGGAGAGATAATAAGCGACATGTTTACCTGTACAACGAATTCTCCCGAGGAGACTGCCCATTTGGCTGAGCTGGTCGGACAGAAAATCAGGGAGGGGACCGTGCTGGGACTGGAAGGCGACTTGGGCGCCGGCAAGACACTCTTTGTCCAGAGCCTTGCGCATACGCTGGGGGTCGAGGGCGAAGTGACGAGCCCGACGTTCAATCTCATGAACGTATATGAAGGGATCTGTCCCATCTATCATTTCGATCTCTATCGCCTGGAGACGGAAGAGGAGCTGGAGGACATCGGTTTCTACGAATATACAGAGGATCCTGAGGGCATTGTGGTCATTGAGTGGCCGGACAAGTTCCCACAGTGCATGCCGGAGGACTACGTCGAAGTGCATATTGAGCGTACGGGAACGGAAAGCACGCAGCGGCGGTTCACGTTTGCGAGTGTAGGGGAGCGCAATCAGGAGTTCATAAAGGAGTTGGAGTCTTTTGTCTATCTTAGCCATTGATACGGCAACGCAGGTGTCGAGTGTAGCGGTCGCTTCCGCCGATAAATTGTCGGCAGAGCTTACGATGCAGGCACGGCTGACGCATTCGGAGACCTTGATGCCCCATATCGAGCAGGTACTCAAGATGGCCTCAGTGAAGAAAGAAGAGCTTGAGGGGCTGGCCGTGAGCATCGGCCCGGGCTCGTTCACGGGGCTGCGCATCGGCTTGGCTGCGGCGAAAGCGATGGCGTATGCACTCAGGCTGCCGATTGTTGGCGTTTCGACCCTGAAAGCCCTCGCGTATCATTATCCAGTACCAGGGGTACGCATCGTCAGTTTGCTCGATGCCCAGAAAGGCAATGCCTATGTCGAAAGTTACGAATGGGAACAGGGCGAGCTGGTTGTCAAACAGGAAGTGACGGTGCTGCCCGTAAAGGAAATCCTACCTGCCTGCGGGGAAACGGGACGACCGACTGTGTTGCTCGGTGATGTGGCAGCACGCCGCATCCGCGGACGCATGGAACTGCCTCAGAATGTGACGGTGGCTCCTCCGTATCTCGTCATGCCGCGTGCTGCCTGTGTCGCCGCACTGGGATTGCAGGAACTGGCCGCTGGCCGCCGCGACAACATCATGGATATGGAACCCATGTACATCCGCCGCAGCGAGGCGGAAGTCCTCTGGGAGAAACGTCATCCGGAGGCGGCGAAATGAGTGCGGCTCTTGCTTTGAAATTCCGTGAGATGGTGCCGGATGATGCCGATGCCGTGGAACTCGTGGAAAAAGCCTGTTTTGCCATCCCGTGGTCACGGGAATCGTTCTGGCGCGAAGCGGCCAATGAGAATACGAGTTATACGCTGGCTCTGGATGGCGACAAGGTCATCGGTTATGCCGGCTGCTGGATCTCTTTTGAGGAAGCCCAGATCACGAATGTGGCCATCCTGCCCGAGTATCGGGGCCGCGGAGCCGGCACGCAGCTCATGGCTGCGGCCATCCGGGCTGTCAAGGCGCGTGGTGTCACGGCCATGACCCTGGAAGTGCGCCCCTCGAATGTACCGGCCCGCGCGCTCTATGCCCGCTACGGGTTCCAGGAAGCCGGCATCCGGCGCGGTTATTATCATGATAATGGCGAGGATGCCATCATCATGTGGAATACGAAATTGTGATCGCTGCCCTGTTTGAGTGCAGCGGTGAGGAGAGATTTATTTTGGAAAAGGAAATCCTGACTTTAGGGATCGAATCGAGCTGTGATGAGACCTCGGCAGCCGTGCTGCGCGGCGGACGGACCATCTTGTCGAACGTCATCTCGACCCAGATCCCCATTCATCAGAAATTTGGCGGCGTGGTACCGGAAATCGCTTCGCGCAAGCACATCGTCAATATCATGCCGGTCATCGATGAAGCCATCCGGCAGGCAGGGGTGACGCTGCAGGATATCGATCAGGTGGCCGTGACGTATGGTCCAGGGCTCGTCGGTGCGTTGCTCGTCGGCGTATCGGCAGCGAAATCCCTGGCCTTTGCACTCGATAAGCCGCTCATTGGCGTCAATCACCTGGAAGGCCATATCTTCGCGAACTTCCTGTCTTCGCCAGAGCTTGAGCCGCCGTTCATGGCACTTGTCGTTTCGGGCGGCCATACGGCACTCGTCGATGTCCGGGATTACCACCGCTTCCATCTGATGGGGCAGACGCGTGACGATGCAGCGGGGGAAGCTTTTGACAAGATTGCCCGCGTCATGGGGCTGCCGTATCCTGGCGGTCCGCGCATTGATGCACTTGCCAAAGAAGGGGATCCTCTGGCCATCGATTTCCCGCGGGCTCTCGAGGAGAAGGGCAATTATGAATTCAGCTTCAGCGGACTGAAGTCGGCCGTACTCAATTACATCAACAGTGAGAAGATGAAGGGGCATGAACTGCGCAAAGCGGATATTGCCGCTTCCTTCCAGCATTCGGTCGTTGAGGTCCTTGTCAGCAAGGCATTTGCCGCAGTGAAGGAAGCGGGACGCGATACGCTCGTGCTGGCCGGTGGTGTGGCGGCCAATAGCGGCCTCGAAGCCAGATTGCGTGAACAGGCAGCAGAATCCGGTGTAGCTTTCCATTACCCGAGCCGTATCCTTTGCACGGATAATGCAGCGATGATTGCCTGCCGCGGTTATTACCAGGCTCAGCACGGTGAGTTCAGCGATTTGTATCTCAATGCCGTTCCGGGACTGGGACTCGAAGAGAAATAAATACAATATGTCATGCATAAGGTTGCTGATGGCAAGAGGAATTTGCTACGGTAACCTGTTTTTTTTACAAAAATACCATTTTATTGTTACAAAATTAAACGTTTTCTGCTATACTATAGGACAAATGTGTATGTGGAGGAAGGGGCGTGTAAAATGGAAGATATTGCTTCGTTGTGTCGGAAAGAGACGACGCTTTCCGTCATGCAGATCAGCCTATTGATGCGCATGTCGGTGGTTTTCCCGTTTGTGGCCGATCTTGCGCATGGAGAACTCAAGGTCTATGTGCGCGCCAGGCAGCAGGACGCGTTCCTGCTCATTGCCCAGGAACGTCCGCATACCATCTATATGCCGGGCAAACCGGAAGCAGTGGGCAGGATTGTCCGCAGCATCGAAGAACCCATTGTGGAGGATACCTTTCGCACGGGGCGTCCGGGGCGGGGCAAACGAGAATGGAATTATGGCTCCATGATCGACATGTACACGTTCGGCATCCACGATGGCGACAAAGTCATCGGTGTGCTGAATTTCGAAGTGGATGCCGATAAGCTTTCGATTGACGGCTATCTGCATCTCCTGGAAGCAGCTGTCATGGTACTCCAGTATGCCAGACGCTCGCTTGACCCGGAGCAGTTCCGTCCCATCACGGCGAGCGACGGCGTCCTGCTGACAGACGCGCATAGCCGCATTGTTTTTGCTGATGCAGCTGCACAGCGCATCTATCGTGTCCTGGGGGTCGGCAGTTTGCGGGGCTGCCATCTCTTTGATCGGCAGCTCACGCAGCATGTCATGCGGGAGACGGTGGAACGCGGCCGTCCCTGGCAGAAAGAGATTACGGCGGGCGGGCTGATCCTCATCCGCCGTGAGATTGTCATCCAGGAAGGCGGTGCGACGAAGATGCGCCTCGTCATCCTGTCCGATGTGACGGATACGCGGGCCAAGGACAAGGAAATCCGCATCAAGTCGGCGGTCATCCAGGAAATCCACCATCGCGTCAAGAACAATCTGCAGACTATTGCGAGCCTGCTGCGCCTGCAGGCTCGCCGCTCCAAATCGGAGGATGTCAAAGCTGCCCTGCAGGAGAGCGTCAATCGCATCCTTTCGATTTCCGTAGTCCATGAATACCTTTCGCAGCAGGGCAGTGAGGATATCGATGTGCAGGAAGTCATGGAGCATATCTTTGATCTGGCGGCGCGCAATATGACGGATCGCCATTTCACGATCCATACGGAATTCAAGGGGGCGCGACTGATCCTGCCTTCGAAATGTGCAAGCTCGGTAGCCCTCGTTCTCAATGAACTCGTTCTCAATGCCATGGAGCATGCTTTCCTGGGGCGCCGGGAAGGACTGATTGGCCTCGCAGTCAAGGAGGGGAAAGATCACTGGCATCTTGATTTTTATGATGACGGCATCGGCCTGCCAGATGATTTTGCCGAGCGTCCGCGCAAATCCCTGGGGCTTTCCATCGTGCGCACGCTCGTGGAAGGTGATCTGGGCGGCACCTTTGTCCTGGAGAATGATGAGCGGGGATCGGGGCATGGTACACATGCGCGCCTTAAACTTCCCAAGGCGCAGCCAAATCCGACGGATGGCGCGGCATGACAAAGGCATGATTGGTGGCATGAGGCAGGAAATGCTGAGGAATGGACAGGGAGTGGGAATATGGCAAAGCAGGAAAAGTTGAGATTCGTGATAGCGGACAATGAGTCCATCATCCGCATGGACCTTCGTGAGATGCTGGAGGAGGCTGGCCATGAGGTCGTCGGTGAGGCTATCGATGGGCGCAAGGCGGTGGAACTCACGCGCCAGCACCGTCCGGATCTTGTCATCATGGATATCAAGATGCCGCAGATGGATGGCATCACGGCCGCTGGCAAGATTGCAGAGGAAAAGCTGGCTCCCGTCCTGCTGCTGACGGCGTTCAGCCAGCCGGAAATCGTAGAGAAAGCGAAAGATTCCGGTGTACTCGGCTATCTGGTGAAACCCGTGCAGGAGAATAATCTGTTCCCCGCCATTGAGATTGCCCTGTCGCGCTGGCAGGAGATGCAGGGGCTCGAGCAGGAGCTGGCCGGCCTCAGGGATTCCCTGGCCATGCGCAAGACGCTCGATCGGGCCAAAGGCATCCTCATGGCAGCGCATCATTTATCAGAACCCGAGGCATACCGCCGCATCCAGCAGTATGCCATGATGAAACGACTGACGGTCAAGGAGGTTGCTGAAGCCATCGTCAAGGCAGCTGGCGGCAAAGTTTGACGCTTTTTGCATATCTGTAAACGTATCAATAGAAAATAAGAAAATTGTTCTGGACATTAAATAACCCTTGCTGTATAAGGAATCAGCAAGGGTTTTTGAATTTTGTCCAAAACGAATCGGGACGAAAGCAAAGGTCTTTTGATTGTTTCCAGACGGGGTATCCGTTATAATGAAAGTAACTTAAGTTGAAGGAATCCAAAAGGCTTCCGAGTGTACATAGGAGGCTGAGACATGAAGACAAGTGCTCGCGCCATCGCCATTATCCAGTGCCTGCTGGAAGGTGGCGAGACGGTGACAGCTGGCACGATTGCCAAGGAACTCGGCGTCAGCAGCAAGACGATTTCGCGGGAACTCCCCAAAGTGGAGATGATGCTCAAAGCCTACGGGCTGAAGCTCATCCGCAAGACAGGAGCGGGACTCCGTCTGGACGGTGATATCAGCCGCCTGGAAGAGATGCGAGAGAACGTCATGCATACGAAGCTTTCTGCTTATACGCCGCAGCAGCGGCAGATCATCCTGGCCGGGCAGCTCCTGCAGTCGACGGAGCCCATCAAGCTCTTCGCACTGGCAAGCATGCTGCGCGTGACGGATGGTACCGTCAGCCATGATCTCGACAAGCTCGAAGCGTGGTTCCAGGAACGCCGTCTGCTGCTGGTCCGGCGACCGGGACTCGGTGCTTATGTCAAGGGCAGCGAGCAGGATATCCGCCGCGCACTCGTTGAAATCATTTATGCTAATCTTGATGAAGAACAGCTCTTGTGCCTGGTGCATGACCAGCTGCAGGGGCATGCGGAGAAAAGGAGTGCAGCTGACCAGTATCTCCTGCATCTCGTGGATGTGCATATCGTGCATGAGCTGGAAGCCATGGTGCATGAGATGGAAAGCGGCTTGCCGCATCATCTTTCCGACACGGCGTTCATTGGCCTGGTCGTCCACCTCTCGCTTGCTGTCCAGCGCATGCGCAAGCAGGAAGAGATCCATATCGACGCTGCGACGCTGTCTGCCCTGCGCGGCCGAAGGGAATACCGGGCAGCGGCAGAGCTGGCCGGGCGCATCGCTGAGCAGTTTGACCTCACGGTCCCTGAAGATGAGATCGGCTATATCACGATGCATCTTTTGGGAGCGCGGAGCCTTTACCGCACGGATGATGATCAGACGGCTTCCGTGATCGACAATTTCCATCTTGTGCGCATGGCACGTTCCATCATGAAGCGTGCCGAGCAGGAGACGGGCAGCAGGCTCCTCGGCAACAAGGATTTGCTGCTGGGGCTTGTCAATCATCTCGGTCCGTCCATCAGCCGCCTGCGCATGCACATGGATATCCGGAATCCGCTCCTGAAGGAGATGCGTACGACGTACCCGCAATATATGGAACTCGCGCGCAAATCCGTCCAGCCCCTGGAAAAGGAACTGGGGGAGGCATTGCCGGAGGCAGAGATCGCTTATATCGCGATGCATCTTGGCGCAGCGCTGACGGAACGACGTTCAGTCACGCCGCAGCGCCTGCGCGTCATCGTGGCCTGCCAGACGGGCATGGGGACGAGCCGCATGCTCGCCAGCGGGCTCAAGCAGGCGTATGACGCGCTTGAAGTCGTCGATCTCGTTTCAGCGCTGCAGCTCAATCCGGATTACGTGAGACATCACGAAGCGGATTTCGTCATCTCGACGGTGCCGATCCCCTGGTCGCCGCTGCCGGTCGTCGTTACGACGCCATTGCTTGATGAGGCGGATAAGCGCCGCATCGATGCGGAAGTCCAGCGCCAGCAGAAACGGGCCGTCCATCTGCGGACGCCTCTGCCTGTCAAGGCAGCGGTACCGTTTCTCGAGGCCTTGCGCCAGATGGCTGCCTATAATCAGGCTGTCCAGGAACTCTTGCACAATTTCTTCAGTCAGGAGCTTCCAGAGGCGCAGCTGGATATCAGGAGCATCTGCCAGGCTGCCAGCCGTGCAGCGAGCCGGGATACTGCCTCGCAGGCGGGCATAGCTGCAGCACTGCTGGCCCGTGAAGCAGAAGGAGAGACCGTCTTGCGCGGCAATGCCATGGTTCTGCTGCACGCGCGCACAGGATATGTGTCGTCCCTGCTGTTCGGCATCCTGCATCTCAAGGAACCGATAAGGTATCCGGCTGAGCATGGAGAACTCGTTCGCACGGCAATCGTCATGCTGGCCCCTGAGGACAGCAGCCGCGAGGCATTGGAGACCATCGGCGCTGTATCCGCGGCACTCCTCGAACGCTGGGGACTCATCGAGATCCTCAATGAGGGCAAGCCCGATGATATTTATCGGGAACTCGAAACCATCTTCAAGGACTTTTATCAGAAGAAATACCGGGAACTTCTCGGCAGCTGAAATGCTTAGGTTTTATTTTTATATGATTATGATTTGATGTATTGTCATGATAGGTTACTTTAATGGAGGGAGATTCTTATGAGCAACCAAAACAAAGAAGGCGCTCAGGAAGCCATGCAGAAATTTGGCCGCTTCCTTTCCGGCATGGTCCTGCCGAACATTGGCGCATTCATCGCCTGGGGGCTTTTGACGGCCCTGTTCATCCCGACTGGCTGGTGCCCGAATGAGTATCTGGCTCAGGTTGGCGCTCCGATGAGCAAGTGGCTCATCCCGTTGCTGCTCGGCTATAGCGGCGGCGCTGCCATCTACGGCCACCGCGGTGGTGTCCTCGGTGCCATCGCCACGTCCGGCGTCATCGCCGGTTCCGACATCCCGATGTTCCTCGGCGCCATGATCATGGGTCCGCTGGGCGGCTGGGTCATCAAGAAATTCGATAAGGCCATCGAAGACCATATCCCGACGGGCTTCGAGATGCTCATCAATAACTTCTCAGCCGGTATCATCGGCGGTATCCTTGCCATCCTGGCCTTTGCCGCCATCGGTCCTGTCGTACTCGCAGCCAATGCTGTCCTGCGTGCCGGTGTCGAAGGCATCGTCGCCATGGGTCTCCTGCCGCTCGCTTCCATCATCATCGAGCCGGCCAAGGTCCTTTTCCTCAACAACGCCATCAACCACGGCGTTCTCTCGCCGCTCGGCATCCAGCAGGCAGAACAGTACGGCAAATCCATGTTCTTCCTGCTCGAAGCAAACCCGGGCCCTGGCTTTGGTGTCCTGCTCGCTTACTGGTTCTTCGGCAAAGGCATGGCTAAGGAATCCACGCCTGGTGCCATGATCATCCACGTCCTCGGTGGTATCCACGAAATCTACTTCCCGTACATCCTCATGAAGCCGATTCTCGTACTCGCTGTCATCGCAGGCGGCATGAGCGGTGTCTTCACGCTGAACCTCCTGGGCGGCGGCCTCATCGCTCCGGCTTCCCCTGGCTCGATCCTCGCCGTTCTCGCCATGACGCCGAAAGGCGCATTCCTTGCCAACGTCGCAGATTTCCTCGTCGCTACAGCCGTTTCGTGTGCCGTTGCTTCCATCTTCATCAAGGGTTCTCATGATGACGGCAATGACGAATCGCTCGCAGCTGCTCGTGAGTCCATGGTTGAGATGAAGAATCGCGGCAAGGATCTGCCGGCTGATGAGAAGAAGGTTTCCGGTGCCGAACTCAAACGCATCGTCTATGCCTGCGATGCTGGCATGGGCTCCTCAGCTCTCGGTGCTGCTGCCCTGCGCAAGAAACTCAAGAAAGACGGCTACACGGATATCTCGGTCACGAATTGCGCCATCGGCAACATCCCGAAGGATGCCCAGCTCGTTGTTTCTCACGAGAAACTCGCGGAGCGCGCGCTTGAGGATAGCCCGCAGGCTGAACACATCTGGGTCAAGGATTTCACGCAGAATAACGTTTATGCCATCGTATCGGCACGCCTCAAAGGCGAAGGCGTCCAGACCTCTGATGCTCCGGCTGAAACAGAAGAACTCAAGGAAGGCATCCTGACGAAAGAGAACGTCAAGGTCGGCCTCAAGAGCGTTTCCAAGGAAGAGGCCATCAAGACGGCCGGTGAGCTGCTCGTCAAGGGCGGTTACGTCGATACGCCGTACGTCCAGGGCATGCTGAACCGCGAGAAGGATATCACGACGTACATCGGCAAGGGCATTGCCATCCCGCATGGCGAGAATGCCGTCAAGGACAGCGTCAAGAAATCCGGCATCGTCGTCCTGCAGTATCCGGAAGGCATCCAGTTCGGCGATGACAAGGCACATCTCATCATCGGTATCGCAGGACGCGGCAATGACCATCTGGCCATCCTTGCCAATCTCGCCACGACGATGGATGAGTACAGCGACGAACAGTTGCATGAACTCTACACGACGAAGGATCCGGATGTCCTTTACAAGGTGTTCACGAAGGTTGATTGAGAAATTCACGAGGGATTCACGCAGGTTCCCGGCCGGTTGGTTCGGCCGGTGAGCCGTGTGAGATATAGGAGGACTCAGAATCATGAAACAGGCAATTCATTTTGGTGCAGGCAATATCGGCCGTGGTTTTATCGGCGAGCTGCTCGTCCAGTCCGGTTATGAAGTGACGTTTGTCGATGTCAATGAAGAACTGGTCGAGACAATCAATGCCAAGAAAGCCTACAATATCCAGATTGTCGGCGATGAGCCGCAGACCATCCATGTCGAGCATGTCAAGGCCATCAACAGCAATACGAACCTTGAGGATCTGCTCGAAGCCATCGTGCATGCCGATATCGTCACGACGGCCATTGGCCCGAACATCCTGAAATTCATCGCACCGAACATTGCCAAGGGGCTTGAGCGCCGCGTCAAGGAAAATACGACGCCGCTCAACATCATCGCCTGCGAGAACATGGTCGGCGGTTCGACGGTACTCAAGAATTTCGTCTATGAGCATCTCGCCGATGAAGTCAAGCCGCTCGTTGACAAGTACATCGGCTTCCCGGATGCTGCTGTTGACCGCATCGTGCCGTTGCAGCACAATGAAGAGCCGCTGCTCGTGCAGGTCGAGCCGTACTGCGAGTGGGATGTCAACCGCACGCAGGCCAAAGGCGATGTCCCTGAGATCAAGGGCCTGACCTGGGTCGACAATCTGCAGGCTTACATCGAGCGCAAGCTCTTCACGGTCAACACGGGCCATGCTTCGATTGCTTACCTCGCTTATCAGAAAGGCATCAAGGATATCTACGGTGCCATGCAGGATCCGGAGATTGTCGCTTTTGTCCGCAAGGTCTGGGGCGAGACGGGCAGCATGCTCATCGAGAAATACGGTTTTGACCCGGAAGTCCATCAGAAATACATCGAGACGACGGAGAAACGCTTTGCCAATCCGCATCTTTCCGATGAGGTTACGCGCGTGGCTCGCGGCCCGAAACGCAAGCTCGGCGCCAAGGATCGTCTCGTGAGCCCGGCAACCCAGCTCATCGCTCAGGGCAAGACGCCGGCAGCTCTGGCCAAGGTCATTGCGGCTGCGCTGCATTTCGACTACGAAGGCGATAAGGAAGCCGTGGAAGTACAGGCCTACGTCAAGGAACACGGTTATGAAGACGCTCTGACGCACTTCACGGGCATTGAGAAGGGCAGCAAGCTTTACGCTTTGGTCGAGGCAGAACTCAAGGCTTACGAAAAATAATATTTACATATTGACAAACTATGTTATTTCGTTTATGATGAATACATCGTTTGAGAAGAACTGACCAATGAATGGAGGTTCTAAGATCACGGGGATATTCCTGTGGCCTTAGAGCCTCTTTTTTGTTTGCATCCTTATTTTTCGGAAAGAAGGGAAGGCCGTGGAACACATCATCTCGCAGGACGGGCCGGTCTGGCAGGGCGCACGCCGCGGCTACGGGCAGCTCATGCGCCTGGCCGGCAGCATGTTGCGCATCGGCGCCATCGGCTTTGGCGGCGGCAATGCCTTGATTCCTGTCATCGAAGCCGAAGTCGTGCAGCGCGGACAGCTCGTCACGAAGCGCGACTATGAGGAAGACGTGATCGCAGCTTGCATCACGCCAGGAGCCCTGCCTGTCGAGATCGCTGCGGGGATCGGCCAGCGTCTCGGCGGCTTTCCGGGCATGCTGTTGGCAGCTGCGATGATGGCACTGCCTGGCGCTCTGCTGACCGTACTCATCCTGTCGGTACTGACCGGGGAGCAGGGGGCTGCACTCCAGGGCATCCGTTATGTGTCACTGGGACTGGGGGCTTTCATCGTGAGCCTGCTGCTCGCCTATGTGCTGAAGACCCTGGCGGCGACGCAGCAGGCAGGAGCGCGGACCTTCCGGGCCATGTGCCTGGTCATGCTGGCCGTTTTCCTGCTTTCTTCGGAGAAGAATCTTTACGCCTTGCTGGGCTGGCAGATGGTGCCGCTTTTCAATCTGTCCGTGCTTTCTGTCCTGGGGCTGTCCTTCTTCCTGATTGCCTTTCTCGGCAAGGGCTGTTCACGCAGCAACATCGTGCTGTCCGGCGGGCTGGCACTGCTTTTCCTTTTGAGTGGCAGTCATATGGCGTCTTTTTCTTCCCCTGCTGTGCATGAAGCCGTCGGTATCCTCATGGCAGTCCTGGGACTGCGTGCTGTCTTCCGCAGTTTCCAGCTGGGCGGACAGACTGGCGGCATCAGGCATTTCCTGCAGGATGCCGGCCGTGAAAGTGTTGTCTGGCTGGCATTTACGGCTTTGTTGTCCCTGCCGGCCCTGTTGCTGATACCACAGAGCGTTTCCTATCTGGGGCAGGGATTTTTGTCATCGCTGCTCTCCTTTGGTGGCGGGGATGCGTACCTGACGATTGCCGATGGCCTTTTCGTGCAGGGCGGCACGGTGACGGCTGCTGATTTTTATGGGCAGCTGGTTCCCGTGGCTAATGCGCTGCCCGGTTCCATTCTCTGCAAGATACTGACCGGCATCGGCTATCTGGCAGGCTTCCGCCTGGGAGGCGTGTCCTGGGGACTCCTTTGGTCACTGGCGGGATTTGCCGTGAGCGTGGCTGCTTCGGGCCTGATCTTTGGCCTGGTGGCACGTCTCCTGCGGACGTTCCACGATGTGCCGGTTTTTCGCCAGATCAGCCTCTGGGTACGGCCCATCATCAGCGGCTTGCTCCTCAATGTCGCACTCTCGATGGTGCGTACCAATATCGAGACGGGCAGCAGCTTGCTTTTGCCGTCCGGCTTCGTTTTCCTGCTGACAATGGGGTTGGCGGCCATCTGCCTCTATGCCATCCATTACCGCCGTTTGCCGCTGGCTTTGCCCATGTTGCTGGCGGCCGTCAGCGGTCTGGGTGTGGCACTGATCGGAGTGCCGGGCAGTATGTGATGATTGGCGATAATATTTTTTAGGAGAGATGTTCATGGAATCGGTACAGATGGAACGGCAGCGGCTGACAGTCGATGTCCTGATCATTGGCGGCGGTACAGCGGGCTGCTATGCGGCCATGGAGCTTGGCAAGTCGCCGGAGCTTGCGGTGCTGGTGGCAGAAAAGGCCAATATCGAGCGCAGCGGCTGCCTGGCGGCAGGCGTCAATGCCCTCAATGCCTATATTTCAGACGGTCATACGCCGGCGGATTATGTGGAGTATGCGCGCAAGGATGCCGAGGGAATCATCCGCGATGACCTCATGCTGACCCTGGCGGAAGATGTCAATGCAGTCACTGAGGACCTGGAGCGGTTGGGACTCGTCATCCTGAAGGATGCAGAAGGCCGCTATGTGACGCGCGGCTGGCGCAATGTCAAGATCAATGGCGAGAACATCAAGCCGCTGCTGGCCCGGGAAGTGCGCAAGCAGGAGAATGTGAGGGTACTCAATCATGTGAACATCACCGATCTCAAGATCCAGCGGGATGCCGCAGGTGCGTGCCGCGTCACAGGAGCCTGGGGGTTCTCCGTGCGGAAGCCTGTGGCCTACGATATCACGGCACGTGCCGTACTCGTAGCGACGGGCGGAGCTGCCGGGCTTTATCGCCCCAATAATCCGGGCTTCTCGCGCCACAAGATGTGGTATCCGCCGTTCAATACCGGTGCAGGCTACGCGATGGGCATCCGGGCAGGTGCGGAGATGACGACTTTTGAACATCGTTTCGTAGCCCTGCGCTGCAAGGATACAATTGCACCGACCGGTACGATTGCCCAAGGCGTCGGTGCCAAACAGGTCAACGCGAAAGGCGAGGTCTATGAAACGAAATACGGCCTGACGACACCGGAACGCATCTATGGCACGGTTGAGGAGAATCGCAAGGGCAATGGTCCCTGCTATCTCGATACGCGTCACATCCGTGCAGAACAGCAGCAGGCACTCTACCATGCTTATCTCAACATGGCACCGGCTCAGACGCTCAAATGGGTGGAAGCCGGCAAGGGCCCTAAGGAGCAGCCCGTGGAAGTGGAGGGGACGGAGCCTTATGTCGTGGGCGGTCATACGGCCAGCGGTTACTGGGTCGATACGAACCGGGCGAGTACGCTGCCGGGGCTCTTTGCCGCCGGTGATGTGGCAGGCGGCGCACCGCAGAAATATGTGACGGGAGCGCTTGCAGAAGGCCGCATTGCTGCGCGGTCCATTGTTTCGTACCTGGAAGATGCGGAGCAGCCAGCAGCAGATGGCGATGACCGCATGGCAGAATACGAGCAGTATCTTACCTCTGCCGCCGGCAATCTCACGACCCTGCAGCTGGAAGAAGCGATGCAGAAAGTCATGGATGAGTATGCCGGCGGTATCCGCACGGATTACCGTTACAACGAGAGCCGCCTGCAGCTGGCTGCAGAGAAGATACGCCATCTTGAGACGCTGCTGCCGACCCTGCATGCAGATGATATGTACGGGCTCATGAAAATCTATGAGCTGCGCGAACGGCTGACTGTCTGCCGGGCGCTCATCGCTCACATGCTTGCGCGCAAGGAAACGCGCTGGCATACATTTGGCGAGAATGCCGATCATCCGGAACAGTCGACGGAAGGGCTCTGCTACGTCAATTCGAGATGGCAGGACGGCGCTTTCAAGATCTTGTACCGGCCACTGGTCAAGGGAGGTCATTATGAGCATACGTATCCATGAAGAACGCTGTATCGGCTGCGGCCGCTGCACGGAAGCATGTCCCGGCAATCTGCTGTTCCTTTCCGTCAAGGGCAAGGCACAGATCCGTACGGTGGAGGATTGCTGGGGCTGCACGGCCTGCATGAAGGAATGCCCGGTGAGTGCCATCGGCTACTTCCTCGGGGCGGATATCGGCAGCAGAGGCGGCACGATGACCATCGAGCGGGACGGTCATTTTTATCACTGGCGTGTGGCGCAGCCGGGAAGGGATGATGTCGTCATCACCATCGACCGGCAGAATGCCAATCAATATTGAATCAATAAGGAGTCGTTCATATGGGAAAATTATCGCATCTCGATGCCCTGGAAGCCGAGGCCATTTACATCATCCGCGAGGTGGCGGCCGAATGTGAGAAACCGGTGATGCTCTATTCCATCGGCAAGGACAGTACGGTCATGATGCATCTTGCACTCAAAGCCTTTTATCCGGAAAAGCCGCCGTTTCCTTTCCTGCATATCAATACAACCTGGAAATTCCATGAGATGATCGCTTTCCGCGATGCTCAGGCACAGGAATACGGCCTTGATATGATCGAGTACAAGAACGAGGAAGGGCTGAAGGCCGGGGTCAATCCCTTCGATTACGGCGCTTCGTATACGGATATCATGAAGACACAGGCCCTCAAGCAGGCTCTGACGAAATACGGTTTTACGGCAGCGTTCGGCGGCGGCCGCCGCGATGAGGAGAAGTCCCGTGCGAAAGAACGTGTCTTTTCCTTCCGCAATGCTGCGCAGGCATGGGATCCGAAGAATCAGCGTCCGGAGATGTGGAAACTCTATAATGCGCAGATCAACAAGGGAGAGAGCATCCGCGTATTCCCGCTCTCAAACTGGACGGAAAAGGACATCTGGCAGTATATCCGCCGCGAGAAGCTCGATATCGTTTCGCTGTATTTTGCGAAAGAACGTCCCGTCATTGAGCGTGATGGCAATCTCATCATGGTGGATGACAATCGCATCGTAGAGAAACTCCATCTGCAGCCGGAAGATATCCAGCATAAGAAAGTGCGCTTCCGCACACTCGGCTGCTATCCGCTGACGGGGGCAGTCGAATCGGAAGCCGATACGCTCGATGCCATTGTCGAGGAAACGCTCGGTGCCGTTGAGTCAGAACGCACGAGCCGCGTCATCGATCACGAGGGAGCCGGCAGCATGGAACGCCGGAAACGGGAGGGTTATTTCTGATATGAACGATTTACTTAAATTCATTACCTGCGGCAGCGTCGACGATGGCAAATCCACGCTGATCGGTCATCTCTTGTACGATGCCAAGCTCATCTATGCCGACCAGGAAGAAGCCTTGCTCCTGGATTCAAAGGTCGGCAGCCGCGGTGGTGCCATTGATTATTCTCTGCTCCTGGACGGCCTTCTGGCAGAACGTGAACAGGGCATCACGATCGATGTGGCGTACCGTTACTTCACGACGGATAACCGCAGCTTCATTTGTGCGGATACGCCGGGCCACGAAGAATACACGCGCAATATGGCCTGCGGTGCCTCGTTTGCTGACCTTGCCATCATCCTTATCGATGCCACGCAGGGCGTTTTGACGCAGACGCGCCGTCATGCCCGCATTTGTGCATTGATGGGGATCCGCTATTTTGTCTTTGCCGTCAACAAGATGGATCTGGCCGCTTATGATGAGGCCCGCTTCCGGGAAATCGAGACACAGATCGCAGCGCTCCAGCAGGAACTCAAGCTGCACAGCGTCCAGGTCATCCCCGTGTCCGCTACGGAAGGCGACAACATCACGTCGCCTTCGCCGCACATGGCCTGGTATGAAGGGCCTGCACTCCTCCCGTATCTGGAGAAGGTCGATGTGACGGCCGTGGCAGAAGAAGGCTTTTACATGCCCGTGCAGCGTGTCTGCCGTCCTAATCATGAATTCCGGGGGTTCCAGGGACAGATTGAAAGCGGCAGCATCGCGGTGGGCGACACCATCACCTCGCGTCCGAGCGGCGAAACGGCTCAAGTCAAGAAAATCCTGGTGGCCGACCGCGATGCAGAGACGGCTGTCAAAGGGCAGCCGGTCACGATCCAGCTGAACCGTGAGGTCGATGTCTCGCGTGGCTGCGTGCTTGAGAAGGACAGCGGCGTGCAGCTCGCGTCGAATTTCAAGGCGGAACTCCTCTGGATGGACGATGTGCCTCTTTCCATCGGCAAGAACTTTCTCGTCCTGCTCGGCACGAAGAAGATCCCGGGGATCCTGACGAAAATCGATTACCGCATCGATATCAATACCGGCGAGCATGTCGAGGCTGACACACTCCATAAGAATGAGATGGCCGTCTGTGAACTTGCCGTGACGGAACCCATCGTCATCGACCTTTTCGACCATCACCGCACGCAGGGTGAACTCATCCTCATCGACCGCATCAGCAATATGACGGCGGCCTGCGGTGTCGTGCGCAAAGTCGTTACGGGGGAGAGCCAGCGCCATCTGGCCGCCAATCCGCAGCTGCGCAGCGCGCTGAATTGGCAGATGCCGCTGGCTGTGGCATTCCAGCCAGGCCTTGATGGCACGACGCTTGAAGCTGTGGAGGAAGCGGAGTATTACCTTGTCCGCAATGGCCGCCATACGTATCTCTATGAGCCGGCAGCAGGCGAAGCCTATGAAAAGACGCTCTCGCATCTGCTGCAGGCAGGGCTGATCGTACTGCTGGTACTGCCAAAGAACGCCGCTATCCCCGAGACGGTTTCGACGTATGCAGAGCTGGCGGCCGGTACGTCTGCACCGGAAGATGCGAAGCAGATTGCAGAAACGATCCTGCATCATTCCATGCTGGATTCGATGATGACGCCGAATAACTGGATCATCTGAGGATCGATTGACTTTCACGAGGGCTATACCGGATGGGCAGCCCTCTTTTTTCTGGGCTTGGTGGCAGTATATTTTGTTTTTTTGACTTTTTTAGGAATTGATATTGACATTTTGACTAAGACGGGGTAATATAAAAACTGTAGTTAGCACTCAGAGCTAGTGAGTGCTAACAGCATGATTGCGTAATTTCATTTTATAGGAGGAAGATACCTATGATTAAGCCATTGGGCGAAAGAGTTGTCATCGAAGTTGCAGAGAGCGATGTAAAGACGGCCAGCGGCATTGTGCTGCCGGATACGGCTAAAGAGAAGCCGCAGAAGGGCACGGTCGTTGCTGTTGGTGCTGGCAAGCTGCTCGATAATGGCGAGCGCGTAGCCATGGAAGTCAAGGTTGGCGATGGCGTCATCTTCTCCAAATATTCGGGTTCAGAAGTCAAGGTTGATGGCAAGGATTACCTGATCGTTCGTGAGAGCGATATCCTCGCAGTCATCTGATCGTGAACCGGTGGCACCTTCCGCAGGAGAGTCCTGCAGGGAGGGGGCTGCCACAGGGCAGTCAGGAGGACCTCGGCATGAGGCTCTCGCAGAATACAGATTTTTCGGAGGTAATCATAAATGGCAAAACAGATCCTGTTTGACGAAGAAGCACGCCGCGCTCTGGGTCGCGGTGTCGATGCACTGGCTAATGCAGTAAAAGTAACGCTTGGACCGAAGGGCCGCAACGTTGTCCTCGACAAGAAGTTCGGCGCTCCGACGATCACGAACGATGGTGTCACGATTGCTCGCGACATCGAGCTTGAAGATCCGTTCGAGAACATGGGCGCACAGCTCGTCAAGGAAGTCGCTACGAAGACGAACGACATCGCTGGCGATGGTACGACGACGGCAACGCTCCTCGCACAGGCCATGATCCATGAGGGCATGAAGAACGTCGCTGCCGGTGCCAATCCGATGATCATCAAGAAGGGCATTGATGAAGCGGTCAAGGCTCTTGTTGATGAAATCAAAGCAAAGGCCAAGAAGGTGGAAGGCCAGGCTGATATCGCTCAGGTTGCTACGATTTCTTCTGCCAACGAGGAGACCGGCAAGCTGATTGCTGAGGCAATGGAGAAGGTCGGCAAGGACGGCGTCATCACGGTCGAGGAGTCCAAGACGATGCGCACGAATCTCTCCGTCAAGGAAGGCATGCAGTTTGACCGCGGCTACATCTCCCCGTACCTCGTCACGGATACGGACAAGATGGAAGCAACGCTTGATGATCCGTACATCCTCATCACGGATCGCAAGATTTCTGCAATCAACGACATCCTGCCAATCCTCGAGCAGGTCGTCAAATCTGGCAAGCAGCTCGCCATCATCGCTGAAGATGTAGAAGGCGAAGCACTGACGACGATCGTCGTCAACAAGCTGCGCGGCACGTTCAAGGCTCTGGCCGTCAAGGCTCCGGGCTTCGGTGACCGCCGCAAGGCCATGCTGCAGGATATCGCTACACTGACGGGCGGCACGGTCATCAGCGAGGAACTCGGCCGCAAGCTCGACAGCGTCACGCTCGATGACCTCGGCCAGGCGCATAAGATGGTCTCCACGAAAGATGAGACGACGATCATCGGCGGCAAGGGCGACAAGGAAGCCATTGCTGAGCGTGTAGCACAGATCAAGCAGCAGATTTCCCAGACGACGAGTGATTTCGACCGCGAGAAACTGCAGGAACGTCTTGCTAAGCTCTCCGGCGGCGTTGCCATCATCGAGATCGGTGCTGCTACGGAAGTCGAGATGAAGGACAAGAAGTACCGCATCGAAGATGCTCTGAACGCTACGCGTGCAGCTGTAGAAGAAGGCATTGTCGCAGGCGGCGGCACGACGTTCCTCGACATCCTGCCGGCACTCGACAAGCTCGAGGTCGAAGGTGACGAGAAGGTCGGTGTCAACATCGTCAAACGCGCTATTGAGGAGCCGGTTCGCCAGATTGCCCAGAATGCTGGCCTTGAAGGTTCCGTCGTTGTCGAGAACGTCAAGAAGGCCGGTACGGGCATTGGCTTCAACGCACTCAAGAATGAGTATGTCGATATGCTCCAGGCTGGTATCGTTGACCCGGCTAAGGTTACGCGTTCTGCCCTGCAGAATGCCGCTTCCATCGCATCCATGGTCCTGACCACGGAGACGCTGGTGGCAGATAAGCCGGAAAAGGAAGCTCCGGCACCGGCTGCTCCGGGCATGGGCGGCATGCCGGGCATGATGTAATCTGTTCGTCATACAGCTGACCAAAGCGGCATCAACATCCGCAAAAGCAATACAGAAGCCCCGTGGGACATGGTCTCGCGGGGCTTTTTATTGACTTTCTTCCATTTATAAGATACAATAGCTATTGCCGTAAGGCAAATGAAAATCCAGAGTCAAAAACCTGCTGTTCTGGTATATGGAAAGGGCATGGGTCCTCTTGAGAGTTCCCAGTGATCTAGCGCTTGCTCTCATGCGTTTCTGGCGTCATGAGAGGACGAGGAGAAGGTTGTCGAAATGTCAGCGGATGCCTTCCGGCCGGTCCGGCCGACAGATCCTTGCAAAACTCCTGTGCGAACAGGACGACAAGGCAAGGTGGGGACACAGCAGGAACCTATCAGGAGGTTTCTATTATGTGTGGTATTGTAGGTTATGTAGGTGATAAGCAGGCAGCAGAATTCCTGCTCGAAGGCCTGTCGAAGCTCGAGTATCGCGGTTATGACTCGGCTGGTATCGCTGTCTTTGACGGCAAGGATATCCGTGTCGAGAAGAGCGTTGGCCGTCTGGCTGCGCTGCGCGACAAGATCAAGGACAACATGCCGCAGGGTACGATGGGTATCGGCCATACGCGCTGGGCTACGCACGGCCGTCCGTCCGATCGCAATGCGCATCCGCATACGGACTGCACGGGTGATTTCGTCGTCGTTCACAACGGCATCATTGAGAATTACCTGGCATTGAAAGAAGAACTCATCGAGAAGGGCCACGTCTTCAAATCCGAGACGGATACGGAAGTCGTTGCCCATCTGCTGGAGGAAGTCTACAACGGTGATTTCGTTTCTTCCGTCCGTGAGGTACTGCGCCGCATTGAAGGTTCCTATTCGCTCGTGTTCATGTGCAAGAAGCATCCGGGCGAACTGATCTGCACGAAGCAGGACAATCCGCTTGTCATCGGCATCGGCGAAGGCGAGAATTTCATCGCTTCCGATATCCCGGCCATCATTTCGCGCACGCGCCGCACGTACATCCTCAACGATGGCGAACTCGCTGTCGTCACGAAGGATGCCATCAAGATCACGAACCGTCAGGGCGAGCCTGTGACGAAGAAGGTCTTCGAGGTCAACTGGAATGCAGAAGCTGCTGAGAAGGGCGGTTATGAGCATTTCATGCTCAAGGAGATCCATGAGCAGCCGAAAGCCGTCCGTGACACGATGAGCCAGCGCATTGCCAAGGACGGCAAGAGCATCGTCATGGATGAACTCAAGTGGGATGTCGACTATCTCAATTCGTTCAACAAGATCTATATCGTTGCCTGCGGCACGGCTTATCATGCCGGTCTCGTTGGCAAGTTCTACATCGAGAAACTGGCCCGCACGGTCGTTGAAGTCGATGTCGCTTCCGAGTTCCGTTATCGCGACCCGATTGTCGATGAGAACACGCTCTTCATCGCTGTTTCCCAGTCGGGTGAGACGAGTGATACGCTCGCTGCCATGAAGGAGTCGAAACGCCTCGGCGCCAAGACCCTGGCTCTGACGAATGTCGTCGGTTCTTCCATCGCGCGTGAAGCGGATCAGGTCCTCTATACCTGGGCTGGCCCGGAAATCGCCGTTGCTTCGACGAAGGCTTATACGACGCAGCTCATCCTGTTCTTCATGCTGGCTCTCTACATGGCCCAGATCAAGAAGACGCAGACGCCGGAACGCATTGCCGACCTCATCAGCCAGCTCAAGAACATCCCGGCTCAGGTCAGCGAGACGCTTTCCGATGTTGAGCCAATCAAGACGTTTGCCAAGCAGTACGGCTTCAATGAGGATGTCTTCTACATCGGCCGTTCGCTCGATTACGATGTCGCACTCGAAGGTGCGCTGAAGCTTAAGGAAGTATCTTACATCCATGCAGAAGCATATGCGGCAGGCGAACTCAAACACGGCACGCTGGCTCTTATTGTCGAAGGCGTCCCTGTCATCGCCCTTGCCACGCAGAAGAGCGTCTATGAGAAGACCCTCTCAAACATCAAGGAAGTCAAGGCTCGCGATGCTGTTGTCATCGGTATTGCCGCAGAAGGCGATACGGAACTCGAGAAGTATGTCGACCATGTCATGAAGGTTCCCGAGACGGACGAACTCCTGATCCCGCTGCTGACGGTCGTTCCTCTGCAGCTCCTCGCTTACTACGCTGCCATCACGCGTGGCTGTGACGTTGATAAACCGCGTAACCTCGCCAAGTCTGTTACGGTTGAGTAAGAGATCCGTATCAGCAGCCCTCGATTGATTTTCAAGAAGCCTTTCTGCCGATGGCAGAGGGCTTCTTGTTCTATCTTTCTTTTGCGGATGGATAAGAAAGAAGGTTTTTCATGAAAGCGTTTATTTACGATATGGATGGCGTTATTGTCGATACAGAGCCGCTTCATATGGAAGCAATCGTTCATGTCCTCAACAAGATGGGGGTACACGATGTTACGATCAAGGATCTCCTGAAATACCAGGGAACGACGGATCTTCTGGTTTATGAAGATCTGAAAAAACAAAAGGGGTTTTCTCCGGAACCGCAGCAGGCTGTGCGTGCGAAAGACTATGTCTTCAAGCGGTTGCTGGCAGAAAAAGGGGTGCAGCCCATCGAGGGGATTGTCGACCTGATTCATAAAACGAATGCCCTGCGCCAGCAGGGCATCAAGACGGCGATTGCCAGCTCCAGTCCCAACGAATTCATTCACTTTGTCGTGGATCATCTGGGGATCTCGGACTGCTTTGACTGTCTGGTCAGTGGTACGGATTTGCCGGAATCCAAGCCGAATCCTGCCATCTATCTGCAGACCGCTGCGTATCTGTGCGTGGATCCTCAGGAGTGCGTAGTGCTGGAGGATTCCGGCAATGGTGCCAGAGCTGCGAAAGGTGCCGGCATGACCTGTATCGGATACGCTGCACCAGGCAGTACGCAGGATCTTTCCTGCTGCGACATGCTTGTCGCCCACATTGCGGATATCGACTTGCAAAAACTGTCCTGAATGCGGTGTTTTCGGCCCATACAGGAAGAAAAAAACGGGTTTCCAGCTTCTCTTGCTTGGCAAGGGCTGGAAATCCGTTCTCTTTTTCTTTTGACCGTTTCCTCTGCTGGCGAGGAACTGCGCATCAGTGGTGAGCGCCGCAGGTCGTGACTTCCTCGGACTCGTCATTCGTGAGTCCCAGATGCCGGATCATCTCCATATCTTCTTTGATGGTCGTGCCTGAAGTCGTCAGCATATCGCCGGTAATGGAGGCAGACGCACCGGCACGCAGGGCCGTGGCGCCGTTCTCTGGCAGCAGTTTGCGGCCGGCCGCGAGACGGATGTTGGCCGTCGGGTTGATGAAGCGGAAGATGGCAATGGTGCGCAGGATTTCTTCAGCAGGGAGAGACGGACGGCCTTCCATGCCTGTTCCCGGGATGGCCATGAGAGCATTGATGGGGATGGACTCGATGCCGAGTTCCTGCAGTGCGAAGGCCATGTCAAGGCGGTCCTGCCACGTTTCGCCCATGCCGATGATGCCTCCGGAGCAGACGCAGAAGCCTTCTGCCTGTGCCATCTTGATAGTGCGGATGCGGTCATCGTACGTATGGCTCGTGCAGATCTGCGGGAAGAAGCGGCGGCTCGTCTCGATGTTGTGATGGTAACTCCGGACGCCGGCGGCATAGAGGCGATGGAGCTGTTCGCGCGTCAGCAGCCCGTGTGAAGCGCAGAGGCCGATGGACAGGGTCTTGTTCATCTCTTTATAGGCGTCGATGGCCTTATCGAAATCACGGCCTGTGAGTGCGCGCCCGGAGGTCACGATGGCGAAGCGGTTGGCACCAGCATCTTGATTGGCTTTGGCATGACGCAGGATTTCTTCTTTGGGCAGGAAATCGTACGTATCGATGCCCGTATGGTGGCAGGCAGCCTGTGCGCAGTATTTGCAGTTCTCGCCACAGCGTCCGCTGCGCCCATTGATGATGGTGCAGAAATCGATGTGGTTGCCGCAGAATTCGTCCTGCAGGCGGCGCGCGCCTTCCTGCAGCTCGGCAAGGTCTGCCGTGAGCAGCAGGCTGACATCGTCCTGAGGCTTCAGGCGATAGCCCGCGAGAATCTGGTCGGTGAGTTTGGCAATGCTGGTAATCTTCATCGTGATAGCCTCGATTCATTTCATGATTGTAAATGGGATAAAATAAGTTACAGTTAACATTATAGGCGCAATATGGTTTACGGTCAACTGCTTTGTGAAATGATGTTTACACTGAATGATTGCCAGGTATTTTTCTGTACAAGGGCAATTTATGTTATAATGAAAGAATCACGCCGGGGTGTTTTGGGCACCCGTAATGTATGAGTACTGGATTGAAACAGAGAAAGAAGCAGGTGAATCAATTCGTTGCAACAGGCATTGGAACGACAGATCGTTTTTGCAGATCATAAAGAAGCATACGCACTCCTGGGAGATCGAGATGAATTCCTCCAGGTGCTGCGCGAGAATTTCGCTTGTCAGTTCATCAGCCGCGGTGAGCAGCTCGAGATCCTGGGAGAAGGCGCCGAAGTCAAGATGGCGGCTGAACTCGTGGAAGAACTGCAATATCTCTACCGACAGGGGACGGCCATCACGATGCATGAGGTACGCTACGGCATTGGCCTCGTGCGCGGCGGCAAAGGGGAAGCTCTGCATACCCTGTTCGGTGACACCATCCTCGTGACTTCGCGCGGGCGCCATGTGCGCCCCAAGACACTCGGGCAGCGCCGCTATCTTGACGCCATCCGCCACAGTGCCATCACATTTGGCATCGGGCCTGCCGGTACGGGCAAGACGTACCTTGCTGTCGTCATGGCCGTGGCGGCTCTGCGCAATAAAGAGGTGCGCCGCATCATCCTGACGCGTCCGGCCGTTGAAGCAGGCGAGCGTCTCGGCTTCCTGCCGGGGGATCTCCAGGACAAGGTTGACCCGTATTTGCGCCCCCTTTACGATGCCCTGCAGGATATCCTGGGGCAGGACAGCTACCAGAAGCTCATGGCCAAGGGCCTCATCGAGATCGCGCCGCTTGCTTACATGCGCGGGCGCACTCTGGAAGATGCCTTTGTCATCCTTGACGAAGCACAGAATACGACGGACAAGCAGATGAAGATGTTTTTGACACGTCTGGGCTTTGGTTCTCGCATGGTCGTTACGGGAGACCTCGGACAGGTCGATCTGCCGCGCGGTGTGACGAGCGGCTTGCGCGAGGCCAGCCAGGTCCTCAAAGACGTCAAGGGCATCAGTATCGTGCGCATGGCACCTGTCGATGTCATCCGTCATGATGTCGTAACGCGCATTGTCGAGGCTTATGGCGCCTGGGATGAGAAGCGGAAGAAAGAAAAGGAACGGGAAAGCAGGCAGCGCGAGAAAGAACGCGAGGAGCGAAAAGCATGAATGTCATCATCAGCAATTACCCTGAGAACCTCAAAGTACCGGCAGAATACGTTGAGAACGTGACGGCTGCGGCAGAGAAAGTCGGGGAGCTATACGGCGTGGAGAACGGCGAGGTCAGCATTACTTTGACGGACAATGCCTACATCCATGAACTCAATCGGGAATATCGCGGCATCGACCGCCCGACGGATGTCCTTTCCTTTGCCCTCAATGAAAGTGAGGAGCCAGAGGTCAAGGGCGGCGCGGATCTCAATGTCCTCGGCGATCTCGTGATTTCTGTGGAACGCGCAGAAGAACAGGCTGCAGAATATGGTCACAGTGTCAAACGCGAGATGGCTTTCCTGACGGTTCACGGCATGCTGCATCTCTTGGGGTATGATCATATGGAAGAAGCGGACCGCCTGGAAATGGAGGCGGAGCAGCGCTTCGTCATGGAAAAACTAGGTATCAGGAGGGAATAACATGGAACAGAATACGAAACATAAATCCGGCTTCGTCGCCGTCATCGGCCGCCCGAACGTCGGCAAGTCGACACTCATCAACACGCTGATCGGCCAGAAGATCGCCATCATGAGCGACAAGCCGCAGACTACGCAGAACCGCATTCTCTGTATCCTGACGGAGCCGGATGCTCAGATCATTTTCCTCGATACGCCGGGTATCCACAAGCCGAAGCACAAGCTCGGCGAGTACATGGTCAAGGCTGCCGAAGGTACGCTCAAAGAAGTCGATGCCATCCTGTTCGTCGTCGATGCGACGGAGAAGATGGGCCCGGGCGAGTACTATATCCTTGAACGCCTGCAGTCGACCCGCAAGCCGGTCATCCTCGTCGTCAACAAGCTTGACCTCATTGAGAAGGAACAGGCCCTGCCCATCATTTCCCGCTATACGGAGAAATATCCGTTTGTCGGTGTGGTGCCGATTTCGGCCAAGATGGAACTCAACCTCGCTTCTCTGCTGACGGAAGTCAAGAAGTATCTGCCGGAGGGGCCGCAGTACTATCCGGAGGATATGGTGACGGATCAGCCAGAGCGCTTGATCGTGGCGGAACTCGTCCGCGAGAAGGTCCTGCAGCTCACGCGCGATGAAGTACCGCATGCTGTGGCTGTGGAAACGGATGAAATGACTACGCGCGAGAATGGTGATGTTTATATCCGTGCCACGATCTATGTGGAGCGCGATTCCCAGAAAGGCATCATCATCGGTGCCAAAGGCGCGATGCTCAAGGAAATCGGCCGCCTGGCCCGTACGGATATCGAAGCCCTGCTCGGTTCCCGCGTATTCCTGGAACTCTGGGTCAAGGTCAAGAAGGATTGGCGTAACCGCGAAGGCGTCTTGCACAACTTTGGCTTTGGAGTAGAATCCTGATGAAAGCAGAAGAAAAAGGCCGCAAGAACTGGTCGCGCTGCATTTCCAGGCGTTTTGTCAACGGGCTCATCATCCTGGTGCCGCTCCTCATCACGCTGCTGGTCGTCGAACAGGCCCTGCATTTCACAGAAGGGGTGCTTGGCAAGCATCTGCCGTTTTATTTCCCGGGCATGGGACTCATCACGGTGCTGCTCGTCATCTACTTCGTGGGCTGGCTTTCCTCTTACTGGATCATGCGTCGGCTGATCCATTTCGGTGAAGCCCTGCTCGGCAAGATCCCTGTGGTGAAATTCATCTACAACAGTGTCAAGCATCTCTCCACGGCAGTCTTTGAATCGAATAACATGTTCGACCACGTAGTACTCGTGCCGTTCCATCAGTCAAAAGCACTGGGCTTCATCATGGCGGATGTGCCGCAGGCCCTGAAGGATGCACTCGGCGATGACTACGTCTGCGTCTTTGTTCCCTGGAGTCTCAATATGACCTCGGGTACCAATCTCTTTGTCAGGAAAAGGGATGTCATCTATCTTGACATCAGCAGCGAATCTGCACTGCAGTACATGCTGACGGCAGGAGCTGTCATGCCGCGCCGCAATGAGCCTCCGCAAAAGCCGGGGCATCCGTCGCCTGAAGCAATGACTGCTGCCAGCAGAGAACGGGAAGAAGGGCATGACTGATGGCACTCTATCAGACGGAGGCTGTCGTACTCGGCTCGAAGAACTGGGGAGAGGCCGACAAGGTCATGACCTTTTTCACGCGGGAACGCGGCCTTGTGCGCGCCGCAGCCTTTGGTTGCCGCAGGCCGCGCAGTCCGCTGGCCGGAGCCATGCAGATGTTCTCTCATCTCGACCTGCAGCTGGCGGAAGGAAAGCGGCTCGATACCGTCAGACAGGCCACACTTCTGAATCATTACCGCAAGCTCAGCGAAGATCTCACGGCCATGGCTTATGGCAGCTTTGTCATGGAGTTCTTGCGTGAGTTCCTGCCAGAGGGACAGCCGGAACCCCATATGCTCGATCAGCTCCTCTTGATCCTGGAGGCGTTTGAGTCACGCAATCCACGCGTGACAGCGCTGGCCGGCGTCTACCAGCTCATGGAATTCACAGGGATGCAGCTCCATTTTGAGCATTGCGGCCATTGCGGCAAAGATGTGACGGGACAGGCCTATTTCTCCCTGCGGGAAGGCGGCGTACTCTGTGCGGACTGCCGTACCGAATATGCAGAGTCCTTTCCCGAGGAGCTGCGCCGGCTCATCCTCTCGCTGCGCGACCTCGACTGGCAGGCCGGCGAGACGCTGCGCATCCGTTCGACACTGCTTGTCCAGGCCGAAACCATCCTGCTCCAATATCTCCAGCAGCTCCTTGGGCGCCCCTTGCGCTCCCTGGAATTCATCCAGCAGCTGTCCTCTCCATAAGCAAAGAACGGCTCGTTCCCTTGTCCACTCCAGCGACTGGATGATACGGAGTGCCGTTGCATGATTGAAACGGTCTGCTCTGCCCTCTTGAAGGCAGACAGACCGTTTTTTGGTGTCTTGATATAACTATTTTGTTTGCAGCATATCTGAAATCCGTATTTTCTTTTTGCGCGCCTATTCCGTATACTTATTTATTGAGCTTTTGCTTTTTATTCGACAGATAACGATGAGGGATGGCTGGAGGTATTATGATAGATCATGGATAGTTGGCTGCTTCTTTTTTTACAGGATCATGTCCGCAATGGTTTTTTGACGCCGGTGATGATCTTCATCACCACGTTGGGCAACAAGGGCCTTATTTGGCTGCTGATCCTGGCAGCCCTGCTCATGAAACGCCAGACGCGGTGGTTTGGGTTCCTGGCCCTGATGGCTTTTCTCCTGAATGCCGGTTTGGCAGAGATCTTTCTCAAGCATGCAATCATGCGGCCGCGTCCCTTTTGGGCCATAGCAGATCTGACGCCGCTTGTTCCGCTGCCGCTTACGTATTCGTTTCCATCCGTTCATACGGTTTCTTCTTTTTCCGTGGCATTCATTTTATGGAGATCGCCATGGGGAATCTGGAAAAAGGGCTGTATGCTGCTGGCTGCCAGCATGGCCTTTTCCCGCTTGTATGTCGGCGTGCATTATCCTTCTGATGTGGCAGCCGGTGTGCTGCTCGCATGGCTTGGCAGCAGAATGGTGTGGATGCTCGGGACTCATTGGCTTCGCGCGCGTTCCTAGTCTTGTCACAAAAAGACACCTGTCGTTACTTGGCATTTTGCCAAGGCAACAACAGGTGTTTCCTGCTTTATCCTATTGAGCAAGCTGGCAGCTGATAGCGTTCCAGCGTGTCCATCATGGCGCGTTTCTCAGCAATCGCGTCTTCCAGATAAAAGACGGCAAAGCGATGACCGCTTTCTTCCACGCACTGATTCAGCCAGGTGTGAATGCGTGCTTCGATTTCCTGTCGTTGTGACATGTGATTTTCTCCGTTCCTTCGTGGCTCAGAACATCGTGTTATTGTTGGCGGATTTTTCCGGGATATCCTGGATGACATCCCAATGCTCTACGATTTTCCCATCCTTGACACGGAAGATATCGACAGCAGCCTGGCCACGATCCGTAGCATTCAAGGTGATGTGATTGTGGATGAATACGAGATCGCCGTCAGCACCGATGTGCTTGATCTCGGCCTTGCTTTCCGGGAATTCCTGCAGGAAGCCCTCGATGCCGCTGGCAAAGGCCTGGCGTCCGTCTTCAAAGCCCGGGTTATGCTGGATGTAGTTCGGGGCAGTCATGGTCTTGATGACAGCCGTGTTATGCTTGTTGAATACCTCGTTCCAGAAATATTCGACCATCTGCTTGTTGTCCGTGAACGCTGGTGCTTTGTCAGCGGCAAAGGCAGGGGTGGCAGAGACGGTTGCAACCAGGGTCAAGCCCAGCAATACGGCAGTCATTCTTTTCTTCCATTTCATGTTCATGGCAAATCTCCTCCAGTCGATGTGCAACAATGGGGGCTGTTGCAGATTCTCGTTGTTGTTTTATTGACTACATCATACCATGGAAATGTTGTAGTGTAAAGAGCAACAACGAAAATTACGAAAAAGAAATGTTCAGGAGGTCTTTTGCATTTGTTCTTGCATTTCTGCAAATAAGTCCTTTATGGTGACTGCCTGCATCTGTTGCAGGAGCAATTTCTTCCAGGCCTCGAGATGCCCGTCCAGCACACCTTTGACAGATCTGCCTACCGGGCAGTTGGTATTGGGATGTTCATGCATGTGAAAGAGATTTTCTTTTGCGTCTTCTACTGCTTCAAAGACATCCCGGACCGTGATGTCTGCCGGTGATTTTTTGAGACAGGCGCCGCCGACGCCCCGGCGGATTTCAATCAAACCGGCTTTCTTCAGCAGCTGCAGCGTTTTGCGGATATTGACTGCATTTACACCCGTGGTATCCGCAAGAACCTCAGAGGTCACTTTTTCTTCTTCTTCGTATTCTGCCAGGTAGAGAAGGATATGGATGGCCACGGTCATGCGGCTGGAAAATTTCAAGGTTCGTTCCTCCTTTGATACGTTTTTATTTTATTATATCATCGATTCATGTCGGCCAGAAGATGGCGATGAGCAGAGCGGGCAGCAGGTTGGCGACGCGGATGCGATAGCCGAACAAAAGATTGATGCCAACGCAAAAAATCAGGATGTTGCCAACGTAGGAAAGGTTGGCAAGAGCAGCTTCTGTCATCCACGGGGCGATGAGACGGGCAAAGAGTGTGATGCTGCCCTGGAAGATCCCGACGGAAATCGCCGAGAAGATGCAGCCCTTGCCGAGTGTGGCCGTCATGATCATGACGATGATGAGATCTAGGATGGTCTTGGCAAAGAGGATGGCATGGTCGCCCTGCAGGCTGTCGGTGATGGAGCCGATGACGGCCATGGCGCCGATGCAGACGGTCAGCGAGGCGGTGACAAAGCCTTCGACAAAAGAGGAGTCGCTGCTGCTGCCGGAACGTTCCTTGAGCCATTCGCCAAAGGTCGCGAGCCGGTCTTCCAGATTGATGAGTTCGCCGATGAGTGCGCCGCCGGCGAGACTGGCAATCATCATCATGGTACCTGTCATCTCGAGTCCTTCTGGTGTGATGTTGAGCATCTGGCGCAAGGTGCCGCCGATGCCGATGAAGATGACGGCAACGGCCGTGGCCATCATCAGGGTATCCTGCAGGCGCTTCGTGAGCAGGCGGCCGCAGCCGAGCCCTAGAAGCCCGCCGATGACGATGCCGCATACATTTGCAAAGGTGCCAAGTCCGGGCATAAACATCCTTCTTTCTTAACAATCATGCACGATGATAAAACCCGCTGGCGAAGTTCGTCAGCGGGCTGTCTTTTTCCTATCTGTCCGTATAGAGGCTCAGCTGCGATTGCGGCGGGCCAGGACGCGCAGGACCTTGGCGCCCGTGTTATGAATCTTGCGCAGCGGGGCTACCTTGGTCTTGACTTTCGGGCGGATGTCCTTCGGCGTGCCGAAATTGCCGCGTTTCAAGAGCGTGGATTTTATCTTGTCCGGCTTGAAGAAATTACGCATGGCCTGTGCGATGCGTTCGGGGTCGGCATTTTCCTGGCAGAGGAAGATGTCAATGGCCACGTATTTGAGTTCGGTATAGATATGCAGGACGATATGGCCCTCGCGGAACAGCAGCATGATGGCATAATGCTGTTCGTCGAGCTGCTCCGAGCAGCTGTTGATGGGAGTGAAATGGAATTCCTCCTGGATTCCCTCGATGGCTTCGTTGATCTGTTTGCTGTCCTGGAGCTTGCTGTTCTTGCAGTTGAAGAGATCTACCGTAAGATGACGTGCTAAGATTTTCATACATCCGCTCTCCTTCATGATGATTTGCTATAAGTCCACCTTACATTATAGAGGATGGAGCTGCATGACGTCAATTCTTTCGCCGCGCCTTGACTGGGATTTCCTTTTGCCTGTCCGGGGTATCTTTCCGGTAGAGAGGAAGCGCGAGGAAGAAGATCAGGGCAATGGTGAAAGCGGCAAGACTCGTCGTCTGGGCACTCGTGAAGAGGCCGAGGACTTTTTCCGTATAATCGCCGCGCAGGAATTCGAGGCCGAAGCGGGCGGCACTGTAGAGCATGACGTAGAGCGCGAAGCATTGTCCTTTGGCATGGTGTGTCGTGCGGAACAGGAGCAGCAATGCGAAGATGACGATATCGAGCTGTCCTTCCCAGACCTCAGCAGGCCAGAGGGGCTGACTGCCGTAGACATGGTGTGCCAGTGTCGTATCCGGGTAGATGATGCCGAATGAGGAGCCTGTTGGCGCACCAAAGGCATCGCCGTTGAGGAGATTGGCACAGCGTCCGAGTGCCTGTCCGAGTACGATGGCAGGAGCCAGCACGTCCATGAGGTGTACGGTATCGAGATGGTGGTGACGGCAGTACCAGACGCCTGTGAGGACGCCGAGGATGACGCCGCCCTGGATGGCCATGCCGCCCTGCCAGACGTTGAAGAGTTCTGTCAGATGATGGCTGTAGTAATCCCAGTCGAAGAAAAAAACATCCCATAGCCGCGCGCCGATGAGTCCGGCCACCCCGCAGTAGATGCCGAGATCGACGATGTGGTCTTCATAGCCGCGCCGGTCAGCCTTTGCGAGGAAGTAGCCGACGCCTGTGGCCAGGATGATGGAAAGGGAGAGGACGAGTCCATACGTGCGGATGGGGAACCCGTCGATGAAAAAGAGATATTGATGCATAAGGAACCTTCCTTTTTTCTTTTTTTGCCGTTGCCAGCGGGCAACTGACGTCAGGCATATGCCGCAAACGGCTCATAGCGCTATTATAGACGATGTAGCGGGAAAAAAGAAGCAAAATAGATTTGAATTCCGTCCACCCCTGTGGTACAATGAATCCTGTTAACATGTAAATAAATGCGGTGAAGAAGAGAGTACCTTGTCTTGAAAGCGATAGCGAACCGGGGATGGTGGGAGCCGGGCGTGAGTAGGAATGAGGGAAGATCACTTCGGAGCAGCGGGCTGAACAAAGTAGGTTTCGCCGGTATTCCCCGTTATGGAACAGCGCATGGTGGTGCGTGAGGAAAAATAGGTGGTTTTAACGTAGGCAGCAAGCCTGCATCCTGTTTGGATGCAGGTTTTTATTTTTATAAGGAGGAATTTCGTTTGTACAGCAAAGTAGATACCAATCTGAATTTCGTTGCACGCGAAAGAGAAATTGCGAAGTTCTGGAAAGAACACAATATCGCGCAGAAAGCCATTGACCAGCGTGAAGGCTGTGATACCTTCACGTTCTATGACGGCCCGCCGACGGCAAACGGCAAACCGCATATCGGCCATGTGCTGACGCGCGTCATCAAGGATATGCTGCCGCGCTTCCAGTCCATGAAGGGCAAAAAGGTCCTGCGCAAGGCCGGCTGGGATACGCATGGCCTGCCGGTTGAACTCGAGGTCGAGAAGGCTGTCGGCATCAACGGCAAGGAGCAGATCGAGGAATACGGCATCGAGCCGTTCATCAAGAAGTGCCGCGAATCCGTCTGGAAGTACAAGGGCATGTGGGAGCAGTTCTCCGAGGTCGTCGGTTTCTGGGCGGATATGGAACACCCGTACATCACCTATGAAAACAACTTCATCGAGTCCGAGTGGTGGGCACTGAAGGAAATCTGGAATAAGGGCCTGCTCTATGAGGGCTATAAGGTCGTCCCGTATTGCCCGCGCTGCGGCACGCCTCTTTCCTCGCACGAGGTGGCTCAGGGCTACAAGGACATCACGGAGCGTTCGGCCATGGTCAAGTTCAAGGTCAAGGGCGAAGATGCGTATTTCCTCGCCTGGACGACGACGCCGTGGACGCTGCCGTCGAATCTCGCACTCTGCGTCAATCCGGAAGTCGATTACGTCAAGGTACGCGTGAACGGCACGGTATACATCCTGGCAGAAGCACTGGTCGATACCGTATTTGAAGGTGTGGAAGGAGAACGTGAAGTCCTCGGCAAATGCAAGGGCAAGGATCTCGAGTACAAGGAATACGAGCCGCTTTATCCGTTTGCCGACGCAGCTGTGGCAAAACAGGCGAAAGCCGGCAAGAAGGCGTTCATCGTCACTTGTGATGATTACGTCACGACGGAAGACGGCACGGGCATCGTCCACATGGCTCCGGCCTTTGGTGAAGACGATAACCGCGTCTGCCGCAACTACAATGTCGCCTTTGTCAACCTCGTCAACAGCAAGGGCGAGCTGACGGCAGAGACGGCTTGGCCGGGTGTCTTCGTCAAGAAGGCCGATCCCATGATCCTTGACGATCTCAAGCAGCAGGGCAAGCTCTTCAAGGCACCGGAATTCACGCACAGCTATCCGCATTGCTGGCGCTGCGATACGCCGCTGCTCTATTATTCGTTCCCGACCTGGTTCATCAAGATGACGGCAGTCAAGGACGAACTCGTGGCCAACAACAAGACAGTCAACTGGATCCCGAAATCCATCGGCGAGGGCCGTTTCGGCAACTGGCTCGAGCATGTGCAGGACTGGGGGCTCTCGCGCAACCGTTACTGGGGCACGCCGCTGCCGGTATGGCAGTGCGAATGCGGCCACCAGCATGTCATCGGTTCCATTGAAGAACTCAAGAGCCTCAGTGATAACTGTCCTGATGATATTGAGCTGCATCGTCCGTACATCGATAAAGTCACGATCAAATGCCCCAATTGCGGCAAGGAAATGCATCGTGTGCCGGAAGTCATTGACTGCTGGTTCGATTCTGGCTCCATGCCGTTTGCGCAGTGGCATTATCCGTTCGAGAACAAAGATATCTTTGCCAAAAGGTTCCCGGCGGATTTCATCTCCGAGGCTGTCGACCAGACGCGCGGCTGGTTCTATTCGCTGATCGCCATCTCGACGCTGCTCTTCCATAAGGCACCGTACAAGAATGTCATTGTACTCGGCCATGTCCAGGACAAGGACGGCCGCAAGATGTCGAAGTCGAAGGGCAATGCCGTCGATCCGATGGAAGCGCTCAACAAGCATGGCGCCGATGCCATCCGCTGGTATTTCTATGAGAACAGCGCGCCGTGGCTGCCGAACCGCTTCCATGATGATGCCGTACAGGAAGGCCAGCGCAAATTCATGGGGACGCTCTGGAATACGTATGCGTTCTTCGTGCTTTATGCCAATATCGACAATTTTGATGCGACGAAGTACACGCTCGATTACGACAAGCTGCCAGTCATGGACAAGTGGTGTCTCTCGCGTCTCAACACGATGGTCAAGGATGTCGATTACGACCTCTCGAACTATCGCGTCACGGAAGCTGCGAAAGCCATTGAGCAGTTCGTCGATGAACTCTCGAACTGGTATGTCCGCCGCAGCCGCAGCCGCTTCTGGGCCAAGGGCATGGAGCAGGATAAGATCAATGCCTACATGACGCTCTACACGGCTCTCGTGACAACGGTCAAGGCCGCTGCGCCGATGATCCCGTTCATGACGGAATCCATCTATCGCAATCTCGTCTGCAGCATCGACAAGCAGGCTCCGGAATCCGTTCACCTGTGCGATTTCCCGAAGGTCAATGAGGCGCATATCGATAAGGAACTCGAGAAGAACATGGGCGAGGTCCTCGAGATCGTCGTACTCGGCCGCGCTGCCCGCAACGAAGCGAACATCAAGAACCGTCAGCCGATCGGCAACATGTATGTCAAGGCACCGGTCGTGCTGCCGGACTTCTACAAGCAGATCGTTGAGGAAGAACTCAACGTCAAGCATGTCGTCTTCAAGGACGATATGGAAGCATATCTCACGTACAGTTTCAAGCCGCAGTTCCGTGTCCTCGGCCCGAAGGTCGGCAAGAAGATGGGAGCCATCCAGAAGGCCCTCAAGGCTGTCAATGGACATAAGGCCAAGGAAGAACTCGATACGACGGGCAAGCTCGTCATCTCGCTGCCGGATGGCGATGTGACGCTGTTGCCGGAAGATATCGAAGTCTCCATGGCACAGACGGAAGGCTATAATTGCCAGCGCTACAACGGCGTGACGATTGCTCTTGAGACGACGCTTTCTGAAGAACTCCTCGAAGAGGGCTTTGTGCGCGAGATCATCAGCAAGATCCAGACGATGCGCAAGGAAAATGGCTATGAGGTCACGGATCACATCAAGGTCGGCATGGCAGGCAATGAGAAGCTGGAAGGACTTGTCAGGAAGAATGAAGCTTTCCTCAAGGAAATCACGCTCTGCGACGAAGTGACGTACAGCACGCTCGTAGGCCATGAAAAAGAATGGAACATCAACGGTGAGACGGTAACGCTTTCTGTAAAGTAAGCAATGCATTCATGCCGTTATTGGCAAAGGCTCCCTTTCGGCGAAAGGGAGCTTTTCTCTTTTGGTTTGTATGCAGGGAAAGAAGACAGCAGGAGATTGCGTGCGGAACGCGAATAAAAGAAATGGGAAAAAAGAAAAGAAAGGGGGGATATCGTGGAGGAACATACGCATGTGCTGGCTGATGGAACGGTCGTGACGCATACGCATGGTGCGCACGGCCATCAGCATAGTCATACGCAGACGAAGGCAGTCCTCAACCGCATGGCTCGCCTCATCGGTCATCTGGAGTCCATCAAGCAGATGATTGCCGATGGCAGGGACTGCAGTGATGTACTCATACAGCTTTCCGCGGTGGACAGTGCCATCAAAGGGGTCAGCCGCATCATCCTCAAGGATCATCTCGAGCATTGCATCGTGGATGCTGTGCGTGAGAATGACAAGGAAGCGCTTGATCAGCTCAACAAGGCCATCGACCGTTTTTTGAAGTAAGCGGGCGGCCAAACGGCAATCCAGCGTTTTGTGAG
>JAQYBD010000078.1 GCA_029338835.1 Selenomonadaceae bacterium
TCAGGACCTCTTCCTTCGAAGCATAGGTGAGCAGACCCTCTTCCTCGAGCTTCTTGTTCGGGAATGCATCCCAGCCGATGACCGTCATGCCGTAGCCCTTGCAGATGCGCGCCATGCACTGGCCGATGCGGCCCGTGCCGAGGATGCCGGCGACCTTGTTGTGGAGGTCGACGCCGAGCAGACCCGTGAGGTCGAAGTTGTTGTCGCGCACCTTGTTGTATGCCTTGTGCAGGCGGCGGTTTGCAGCCTGCAGCGTCGCCATGGCATGCTCCGCTACTGCGTACGGGGAGTAGGCCGGTACGCGCAGGACCGTGATGCCGTACTCGGCAGCAGCCTTCTTGTCGACATTGTTGAAACCGGCGCAGCGCAGGAGAATCAAGCGGACGCCGCCGTCGTGCAGCTGCTCGATGACAGAGCGCGGCGCCTCGTCGTTGACGAAGATGCACACGGCATCATAGCCGTTGGCGAGATGTGCCGTTTCATCCGTCAAGCGGCTCGTGAAATATTTGGGCTCGACGTTGTACGTACCCTCGCCACGATCCTTCGCAAGCTCGCTGAAATAGAGGCGGTCATAGTCTTTCGTACCGAAAAAGGCGACCTTGAGGACAGGAACCTTCTTCTCCTTCGGACCCATGGCATCGAAAACCTCCTGGATCTCCTGTGCAGCCTTCTCCTCGTCGGGGCCATCCACCGTGACATTGACCGTCGCGCCTTTCGCGGCGTGGAGGTTCAGGATCTCCAGCACGTTGTTGCCCTGGGCAGTCACATTATCGACTTCGAGCGTCACTGCCGCCCGCAGGTTGCTGCATGCCTGAGCGATCTGCGCTGCGGGACGCGCATGGATACCGAGTGAACACTTCACGACAACTTGGAATTTTTTCATTGATAGAATCCTCCTATAGAAACAATGCGTTTTATCTATTATAAAATTATACGACGCCGAGCGTATGAAATCAATAACATATTGCAATCTCACTGCACTTTTTTGAAAGTCTGTCACCGAGATTGACTCTGCTGCATAGGAGACCTGCGCCTCTATGCTCCCTTCTGCGGACTCTGCCCGTCAAGCTATATCAAACGACAAGAACCCCCGCTGTGAGAAACAGCAGGGGTTCTTGCGTATCTTCATCATCGTTTCCATTGATGCACATGCCTCCATGGACCTCTTCCACCGCTTCGCGGTCCCCCTTCCCCGGGGAAGCCCCGGCATCCCGCGCTTCGCGCCCCTGCGGGGAGACGGCTTTTTTGGGGGACTTTGGACATGCGCACGTGAGGGTGCGTCGCGTGAACGTACTCCCGCCTATAGATGCGGGAGCTTCCTGATTAAATGAGACGGTTCTTTTTCTGGTGGATGCGTTCGGCGGTTTCGAGGTAGATGACCCATTCGGCGATGTTGACGGCGTGGTCACCGATGCGTTCGAGGAAGCGGGCGATGAAGAGGAGCTGCGTCAGGCGTTTCTGGCGGGCGGCTTCATGCGTGACGAAGTCCGACAGGGCGTAAAAGGTGTGTTCGAAGACGTCATCCATCTTCTTGTCGAGTTTGCGCACGTTGTCGGCCAGCTGGACGTCTTTGTTGCGGTAGGCCTGGATGGCCATGCGCAGCATGTCTACGGCGCATTCGCCGAGGGTCCTGACCCAGCGCAGGCATTCCGGATCGAGCGGCACTTCTACGGAAGAGACCGTCTTGGCGATGTCAAAGGCATGGTCGCCGATGCGTTCGATATCCGTTGAGATCTTGAAGCCGGTCGCGATGACGCGCAAGTCATGGGCAATCGGCTGCTGTTTGGCAATCAGGAGGATGCACTGATCCTCCACCTTGACGATCATATCGTCGATTTCGTCGTCATCGCGCATGACCTTGTGCGCGAGCTGCGTATCGTTCTCGAGGAGGGCTTTCATGGAGCGCTCCACTGCGGTGAGTGCCTTGTCGCCCATCGAGGCAACCAGTTCCTGCACGACTTCCAGGTCGTGGATGTATTCTTGTCTCGTCTGCCGTTCCATATCAGCCGAACCTCCCTGTGATGTAATCTTCCGTTTTCTTGTCATGGGGTTTCGTGAAAATAGTATCTGTCGTGTCATGCTCGATGAGCTTGCCGTTGAGGAAGAAGGCCGTGTAATCGGAGACACGAGCTGCTTGCTGCATGTTGTGCGTGACCATGACGATCGTGTATTCCTTCTTGATTTCCTGTACGAGTTCCTCGATCTTCATCGTGGAGATCGGATCAAGGGCAGAACACGGTTCATCCATCAGCACGACTTCCGGCTCCACGGCCATGACGCGCGCGATGCAGAGACGCTGCTGCTGGCCGCCGGACATGCCCATGGCAGATGCATTGAGGCGATCCTTGACTTCTTCCCAGAGGGCGGCGCCGCGCAGGCTCTTCTCGACGATCTCATCGAGGCGCTTCTTGTCCGTGAGGCCGTGTACACGGCAGCCGTAGGCGACATTATCGTAGATGGACATGGGAAAAGGGTTCGGGCGCTGGAAGACCATGCCCACGCGCTTGCGCAGGTTGACGAGGTCAACGCCTTCGCGGTAGATATCCTCCTCGTCGAGCGTGATCTTGCCGTCGATGTGTACGCCGTCGATGAGATCGTTCATGCGGTTCAAGGTCCGCAGGAAGGTCGATTTGCCGCAGCCGGACGGGCCGATGAGCGCGACGACTTTATTTTCCGGAACCTCCAGGGTCACATCAAACAGTGCCTGATGATCCCCGTAGAACAGGTTGAGGTTCTCTGCCTTCATTTTCATAGAAATTCCTCCTCGAGCTGAAATGCCTTCAGCCGTGTGTTGCCGGAACGCAATCGTTTCAACACCTTTATTCTAGCGCAGAGGAGCGTGCGCTTTGTTGATTCGGTGTAAAGTTTTTGTTAAACAAAAGGAGCATCGTGTGATGCCCGATGCTCCTTTTGCTCTCAATGCTCCAAGCGGAGATCTCTTTACTTTTGCGGCAGGACTTCGACCCAGTAGCCGTCAGGATCGCTGATGAAGTAGATGCCCATGGCAGCGTTCTCGTAACAGATGCAGCCCATCTCCTGATGCTTCTTGTGGGCAGCTTCGTAATCATCCGTGGTCACGGCCAGGTGGAATTCGTTCTCGCCGAGGTTGTACGGCTCCTTGCGGTCGTGGACCCAGGTCAGTTCGAGTTCATGCGGCGTCTTGCCGCCGTCGGAGAGGTAGACGAGCGTGAAGCCCGGGCCTTCGAGACGGTGCGATTCTTCAAAGCCCAGTGCTTCCTTGTAGAAAGCCAGGCTCTTTTCGAGATCCAGGACATTGAAGTTGTTATGTGCAAATTGAAATTCCATTTTGTTTCCTCCTCAAAATCATCTCATATCCAGTGTAGCACATTTCAGTATCTTTTCAACAGGTACCTTTTGGATACCGGCTCCCTTGACAAAGTTACAAGCGGACAGTTTCTCTCCTTTGCTTTCTCTTGGCCGATATGATAGAATAGGGACATCAGACAGACCGCACGGACGGTTTCGCGGCTGGGGCTCAGTCCTGGCGGTGCGCCGGGCAGCCGGGATGCCATTATTTCATTCGTAAAGGGGAATGTTATCACATGCTCAATCAAGTTTCTGTATTCGCCGAAAACACGAAGGGCGCGCTGCGCAAGATGACGGCCGTGCTGGCTGCCGCCAACATCAACATCTATTCCATGCTCGCCAGTGACAGTGCTGAGTTCGGCATCATCCGCCTGGTCCTCACGGATCCGGAGCGTGCCGTGGAAGAACTCAAGCAGGCCGGGTATCAGTGCCATATCGACAAGGTCATCGCCGTGGAGATGGGCGATACGCCGGGCAGTCTCGACCAGATTCTCAACCATCTCTGCGAAGCGAATGTTTCGCTCGATTACCTCTACATCTCGTATGATCGCCAGGCCAGCCGACCGGTCGTCATCTTCAAGACGCAGGAGCCGGAAGCTGAGACGTTCCTGCGCGGCAAAGGCTATAAGCTCGTCGACAAGTTCTGATTGCCTGCCTTTGGCGCAGCAGGGCCATGCTGTGCCAAAGACGTACCAAAGATGTACCGTCAAGGGAAATAGAAAGGATGCCTGCCAATCCGGAGGGAACTCCGCTGGCAGGCATCCTTTTTGTCTTGATTTTTGTCTTGATTTTTGTCTTGTCTTTTGCCTTGCTGGGCTGCTATCCGTCTCTCGCTGCCGCCTCCTGGACAGCGGCCTGCCCTGCAGCCTGCTGTATATTTTAGAGCAGGTCTGCCAGGTCGAGGATGAGCTGTTTGGATTTCTCCCAGCCGAGGCACGGATCCGTGATGGACTTGCCGTACGTGCCCTCGCAGATCTTCTGGTTGCCGTCCTCGATGTAGCTCTCGATCATGAGGCCCTTGACGAGCGTCTTGATGTCCGGCGAGATACGGCGGCTGTTGACGACATCCTTGGCGATGCGGATCTGCTCGAGGTATTTCTTGCCCGAGTTCGCATGGTTGGTATCGACGATGACAGCCGGATTCTTGAGGCTGCGCTTGTGGTAGGCTTCATAGAGCGAGCGCAGGTTCTCGTAGTGGTAGTTCGGCAGGCTGTTGCCGAAGCTGTCGACATAGCCGCGCAGGATGGCATGTGTGAGCGGGTTGCCCTGCGTGCGGACTTCCCAGCCGCGGAACAGGAATTCCTGCGAGTGCTGAGCTGCTTCGATGGAGTTGAGCATGACGGAGATGTCGCCCGACGTCGGGTTCTTCATGCCGACGGGGATGCCGATGCCGCTGGCGATCATGCGATGGAACTGGTCCTCGACGGAACGCGCGCCGACAGCTGCATACGAGAGCAGGTCGGAAAGATAGCGGTAAATCTCAGGATAGAGGATTTCTTCGGCGCAGGTGAAGCCCGTTTCGCGCACCACGCGGGCATTCATCTCGCGGATGGCGATGATGCCGCCGAGCATGTCTTCCTGTCCTTCCGGATCCGGCTGGTGCAGCATGCCCTTGTAGCCGATACCGATGGTGCGCGGCTTGCTCGTGTAGACGCG
>JAQYBD010000079.1 GCA_029338835.1 Selenomonadaceae bacterium
CTGGCAGATGGCCTCGACATCGTCGAACTGGCACTCCCCCTCGCCGAGCGTCACGCCGAGTGCCGACTCCAGGCAAGCCCTGTCAAAGTAGAGCACCGGCCGCCCCGAGAACTTCACGATCCTGCCCTGGCGCTGCAGCGCGTTGAGTTCCTTCGAGACATTGTTGCGCAGGATGCCGAGCGCCTCCGCAATCTCCTGCGCCCCAAAGCCGATGCGCCCCCTGAACCGGTCCCCGGGCCAGGACTCTGACTTCTCCCGGATATACGCGTAGATGCGTTCCCTTCGTTTCATCTGCAATCCCCTCCATTATGAGATAGTTCTATTATAACGATATAGAAAAAAGAACGCAAAACACCATACGCGTTAAATCATTCAATGTATAAATTTCGATAATACTATAGACAGAAGTGCAGAAATTTTTCCTTCGATACACGACTGAACAATCATGTCCGGCGATTAACGATGAAGTCGCATATGCCACGCCTCCATATGTCATTGAAAATCACGGTATTACCGTTTCTTTAGGAAAGCCTACCATGTTTTCTTATGGTTTGAAACATACTGGAGCTCCCTTCTGCCCCTTTAATTTCCAAAAAAGTAAAAAAAACGCTATATCCAACAGGATATAGCGTTCAAAAAAGGACCTAAACAAACACTCTTATTTGCTATTTTGAACAAGATATCTAGCAAATTCTTCCTGGTCAGCATATGAATTCTGCGTGCCTGGGCGCGTCACACTCATAGCCGCATAGAGCGAAGCCCGCTGCATAGATTCCAATATATTATTTGTGCGGCTCCAAGTCTCGGCAAAGCAGCCAATGTAACTGTCACCGGCACCCGTGCTGTCCACAGCCTTAACGTGCCTTGCAGCAACCTTCTGCACACCAGCAGTCGAGAGCCATAAAGAACCTTGTGCCCCCATGGTCACAATGACATTCTTAAGTCCCTTTTCAATCAAGGTATTTGCCGCCCTGCAAAGTTCCTCCTCTGTTCCCACCGGACAATCTGTAAGAATGGACAGTTCAGTTTCATTAGGCACAAAGAAATCGCACTGGCAGGCCATGGCTATATCGAGGTTGTGTACAGCAGGTGCTGGATTCAATAGAACAGGAATGCCATGCGCACGTCCTATCTTGATAGCTGCGTAAATCGTCTCTAAGGGGATCTCAAGTTGTAGCACAATAAGGCCACATAAGGCAATAGCTGCTTCGGCATCTTTGAGACATTCCGGTGTCAACGCATTATTCGCACCTTTCGTGATGACGATGCGATTTTGGCCACTCGCCTCAACAAAAATACTTGCAACACCGTTTGGCATATCCTTTGCCGTCATAACATAACGCGTATCAATTCCGCACTTCTCATAATTCTTGCGACAGGCTCGTCCGAAAAGGTCGTCACCAACAGCAGTCACGAAGAGCACATTGGCACCTAGCTTTGCAGCCGCAATCGCCTGATTAGCCCCTTTTCCACCACCTGCAATATGAAAGTCTTGCGATTCTCGTGTTTCGCCAGCTTCCGGGATCTTGTCTACATATGACACAACATCCATCATCGTCGAACCAATCACTGCTATCTTCATTATTATCACTCCTTGCAAAAAGGCAGTCACACAATTCCGAAAGCCCCGAGCTTTATCTCAACCACAAAGAAAAAACTTGCCACCAATCTGGCCCTATAAAAATTCTTTTTGCTCTCTCTTTATGACCAAATCTACACATCATATGCTAGCATGATAGATTTGCATTTCATCAGGAGTTCAAGGGTTTGATTGCTTTGGTACTTTTGCGCACACGAATGGTTGGCTCAAAAACGATCTTCTGTGGTTGAACATGATCAGAAAGTTCAGCTAACAAGACCTGACCAGCCTTCTGACCCATACCATACGCTGGCTGACAAATAACAGTCAACGGAACGCTCGTAATCTGCGAGAAAAAGATGTCATCAAACCCCATGACGGATACATCATCAGGAACACGAAGGCCCTGATCATTCAATGCATTCATCGCACCATAAGCCATCATGTCATTAAGACAGAGAACCGCCGTGGGTTTTTGAGGTAATAATACAGGGATAGCATCATATCCACTTTGATAATGAAAGTCTCCCTGATAAATCAGAGATTTCTCAAAGGGGATTCCGCAGTCAGCTAACGCTACCGTATAGCCACGCAGACGATTGTCATTCGTCTCCAAGCCTAACGGTCCACAAATACAGGCAATTCGGCGATGTCCCAGCGATACAAGATATTTCACAGCAATGTATGTAGCTTTAAAATTATCCAACGAGATAGTGCTAAAACCGCCACTCTCATTGAAACAGTCAATAAGTACAACAGGACGCTTCATATGCTTCAAAGCAACAAATGTCTGGTGCTCTTTGTCGCCGATTGTCTCAGAGGACATAACTGTAATCAGCCCGTCGACCATTGCGTTACGCATCATACGAATAGCAGAAATCTCTTGTTCATGACAATCATTGGTATTACAGAGCAATAAATGATAACCATGCTTCCATAGGACATCCTCGAGGCCCTTAGCAATCTCTGAGAAAAACACATTAGTGATATCAGGCAAAATGAGCCCCACCGTACGGGTTTCATGCTTGATCAAACCTACTGCCAGCCGATTGGGATGGTAATCCATTTTCTTTGCCGTCTCCTTGATGAGCTGGCATTTCTCTTTCGAGATACGGTGGGGCTTCCCATTGAGGACCAGAGAAACCGTCGTCGTCGACAATCCGGTAGCTCTGGCAATATCTTTCAACGTAGTAGGCATAAGCGCGATCCTTCATCTAAAATAACTTGCTAATAATTTATTATAACATATGATGGAGGAAAAATACGAGGAAAGCTCTACGTATTCATCGACGATATGCGCATGATCCTCACGGCCAGGGCCGAACTGGACACAGGGTACGGCCGGGTTCGTACGCACGAAGATCGAGGCGTCGGAGAAGAAGCGGATGCCTTTTTGCTGGGGTTCCCGCCCCGTCTCTGCCGCGATTACGCGCGCCAACGCCTGGACTTCCAAGGAAGACGGCGCCACCTGCACCGCTGCACGATTGTTCTGGACCTTGAACGCCAGTTGCAGGCCGGGATGCCCCTCCCGCAGCGTCCCGGCGATGCGGCGAGCTTCTTCTAGGACTTCATCGTTGCGAAGATCCGGGGTCGTGCGGATATCCAGCGTGAGCGTGCAGGTATCGGCCACCATATTGGCCTTGACTCCGCCTTGGATGCCCGTGAGCGTGCAGGTCGAAGCGCCGAGCAACGGATCTTCATGGGCTGCGCAGAAAGCCGCGAGCCTTTGGTGCAGTTCATACGCCATAGCGATGGCATTGATGCCACGCTCCGGATACGCACCATGTGCCGTGCGTCCCTGCAGGCGGACCTTGAGCCACAGCGTGCCTTTGGCCGAGATACCGATGGCGTTATCCGTCGGCTCGGCGATGTAGACGACGCCCGTAGAGAGCGGCAACTGTGCGCTCATGGCCGCTGCGCCGAGGCCGCCCGCCTCTTCGTCGGCCGTTGCCGCAAGATAGATGTCGCCCTGCGGCAGGTCGTCCCGGCGGGCTGCCTCACGGAACGCATAGGCGATGGCCGCAAGGCCGCTCTTCATGTCGCTCGTGCCGCGGCCATACGCACGGCCATCCCGGATGGTGAGCACGAGCGGCGACACGCTCCAGGCCGCTTCATCGCCAGACGGCACGGTGTCCATGTGGCCGCAGAGAATCAGCGGCCGCTTTTCCCCGGTGCCAGGCAGATGCGCCACCAGGCTGTCGCGCCCCGTCTCGCTGCAGGGAATCCGCTGCAGGACGGCATGCGTCCCTTGGAGAAATCCCGTCAGGAAATCGGCCAGACGGCTTTCCCGACCCGGCGGGTTCTGCGTATCCGTCTCCACCAGACGGTTCAGGAGCGCGAGTGCGTCTTCCTGTTCCTGCTGCCTCATCGTACTCATGACCGTGTCCACCTTCTTATTCCTGTGTCAGATAATCGAAAATGCCCTTCCAGAGCAGATCATAGCCCTGCCAAGCGAGGAACTCCTCAGGGCCCCAGTGCGGCGCGCAGTCGGACGTGAACGCCGCCGAACGCCCCTTGCCGAACGAGCCGAACGCCACCAAAGGATCGCCTGCGATGGTCACCGGCACATCACAGCCCTCTCGCGGCAGCGTCTTGTTGTAGCCAAGGAAATGCGGCCACTCATGAGGCACTGCGGCAAGTGCCGGATGTGCATGCTCAACCTTTGGCGTCACGCCCTCCGGATGCTCCTCGCGGTCATCGTCCGGCAGGCAGATGACGGGCAGGATATCCTGAATGGCTGTCTTGCCGTAGCGAGCCTTGCAGTCGATGCCGGAGAAGGAAAGGTAGCCGCCGACCATGAGGAACGCGCCGCCATTCTTGACATACGTCGCGATGGACTGGCAGCGGTTCGGCATCTTGCGGCCTTCCTTGAAGGTCTCATCGGCCAGCAGCAGCGTATTCGAGCCGATATCGGAAAGCACGACGCAGGCGTACTCCGACAGCTCTTCCGGCGTCCAGGGGAAACGCTCCGCCACGTGCTGGCCCGGCAGGTAAACGAGTTCGTAGCCGGCATGGTCGATGGCCCGCGCCAAGAATTCGATGCCTTCCTCATAGACACTCGTCGTGAACGTATCAAAGCCTTTGACATGCGTCGTGAAACTCGTCCAGGATTCCCCGCCGACTAAAATCTTTTTCTTCTGCATAAAAACCCCTCCTCATTGCATCTGCTGTCCACACCGGCTCATTTGCACCAGTTGAGGATTAGCGATGCGTAAATCTTGATGGCATCGATATATTGCTGGATTTCCACGTATTCGTTGACGGCATGGCACTGCGCGAGGCGGCCCGGGCCGTACTGCAGCGTCGGGCAACCGGCGATATTGCGCCAAGTCCTCGAGTCGCAGCCTGCCGGCGAACCGACGATCGGCACGTCGCGCCCGATGGCCTCGCGGAACGAATCCCTGAAGACCTTGACGAACGGATGCGCAAGATCCATCTCAAACGGATTGCCCGTCTGATAGACGCTGACCTTCGGGCGATGCTCCCGGAGCCAGGCATCGCCATCGGCGCAGAGCATGACGGCGTCCGTGAACTCCTTGACCACCTGCTCGTACGTCATGCCCGGCTGGTAGTGGACGCAGAGCTGGATGCTGCAGGAATCCGGCACCGTCGAGCCAGCCTCGCCGCCTGCGATCACGCCGACATTGCCAGACGGCGGCGGCAGCAGCGGATGCTTGTACGTCAGTAACCAGCGATGCTCCATCTCCTCGAGCGCATGGATAATCTTGATGATCTTGTCGATGGCATTGACGCCCTTGAGCTTGAGACCGGAATGTACGGCAATGCCATCCGTCTCCACCCTGAAGAACACCCAGCCCATATGCGCCGCGATGAGTTCGTAATCCGTCGGCTCGCAGACAACGACGGCATCGGCCTTCTCGCCATGCATGGCCGCCACGAGCGACCCGTTGCCGCCCCCCTCCTCATCACATACCGATGCGATTTTCACCGTGCCGGGAAGCGAGATTCCCGCATCCTGCAGGGCCTTGACAGCCATGATGGACGCCATGAGGCCCGCTTTCATGTCGCAGGCCCCAACGCCGTAGATCTTGCCCGCGTCGATGACGCCGCCATAGGGATCATGCAGCCAGTGTTCGGGATTCCCGGCTGGCATGCTGTCGACATGGCCGTCGAACAGGATGCTCTTCTCGCCCTGTCCAGAGAACGACGCATAGAGGTTGTAGCGATCTTTGTAATCGTGTCCTGGATTGCCCTCGTGGTATTTTTCCCGGCAGGCCGTGATGACATCTTCGGTCAGCGGATCTTCCTGGATGCGGGAAGCGCCGAGTTCCTCAAAAACGGTCTTGAGATATTCCTGGCCGTTCTTCTCAAGCCCGCCGCCGATGCCATGGTCGATATCATGGGTATCGCACTGGACGAGCTTGACAAGATGCCCGACATACTCGTCCCGATGGGCTTCAATGGATTGCATGAGATCTGTCATGATTGCTGCTCCTTTCGTTTGGATTGCCATTCTTTAAGATACGCCGCGAGTTCCTCGCGGAACAGGATGGTCTTCTTGATGCCCGCTTCATGGGCGATGTTGCCAACCTGTGGGCGGCTGATGCAGGACTCCCGGATGATGTCCTCGCGGCTGAAGATCTCTTCCGGCGTCCCATCTGCGATGATGTGCTTGTTGGCCATGACCACGATGCGGTCAAAGGTGTTAACGACAAAATCCATATCGTGCGTGATGACGACGACGCCGACGCCCCGCTCCTGCAGGTAGTCGAGAATCTTGCGCAGGATGGCCGTATGCTTGCAGTCCTGGCCGGCCGTCGGCTCGTCCCAGATTGTGTACAGGGGCTTTGTCGCCAGCACCGCCGCAATCGTCACGAACTTGCGCGTGGAATACGAGATATCAAACGGATTCATGTCCCGGCAGTCCTTAAGCCCCGTCAGCGACAGCACCTCGTCCGTGCGCGCCTTGATTTCCTCTTCGGGCAGATGGAAGTAGCGCGGCATGTACTCAATCTCCTTGATGACCGTGCTGTTGAAGATCTGCTCATCGGGATTCTGGAAGACGTAACCGACCATGCGCGCGATCTGGGCCGTGGTCTTTTCTTTCGTATCGACGCCGTTGACGAGAACTTTTCCCTGCGTGGGCTTGTAGAGCCCGTTCATCATCTTGGCCGCCGTCGATTTGCCCGCGCCGTTCTGGCCGATGATGGCCACGCGCTCGCCGGGGCTGACCTTGAGGTTCAGCCCCTCATTGGCGAGGAAGCCGTTCGGATAGTGAAAGGACACATCCTGAAATTCAATTCCCTCCATGGATACCCCACCTTTCCTGTATCATCCGGCAGCAATCCTCGTCGGTGATTGGGATGCCCGGCATCGGCAGCCCCTCGTCCGCAAGATCATAGGCCAGCTGCGCGGCTTCCGGCAGCCTGACGCCGAGCGACGGCAGTAAGGCATCGGAGAGGACCTCCTGCGCACTGCCACTGCGCACGAGTTTCCCGTCCTTCATGACCAGGACTTCGTCGCAGTAGCGGGCGATCATGTTGATCTTATGCTCGACGAGGACGATTGTCTTGTTGCGTTTCTTGAGCGTTTCGATGATGTCGAAGATACGGCGGGAGCCTTCCGGGTCGAGCTGCGAGGTCGGCTCATCGATGACGAGGATATCGGGATCCATGACGATGATTGAGGCAAACGCCACGCGCTGCCGCTGGCCGCCGGAAAGCTCCGTCGGATTGTTCAGCGCGAGATGCTCAATCTCGAGGAGTTTCAGCACGTCAATGACGCGCTTCACGATCTCTTTAGGCGGCACGCCGAGATTCTCAAGGCCCAGCGCGACTTCTTCAAACACCGTCTTCTTGACACCGCTAATCTGAGTAAACGGATTCTGGAAGACATAACCGATATCGACCGACAGGGCATCGACATCGAGGTCGTTCATATCCGTCCCGTCGTACAGCACCTGCCCCGACAGATCGCCCTTGAAGAAATTCGGGATGAGTCCACGCAGAAGGTTGCAGAGCGTCGTCTTGCCACCGCCATTCTCACCGATGACGCCGTAGAAGCGGCCTTTCTCAAACGTGAAGGAAACATCATCGAGCGCCTTGTTCTCGGCCAGGGTATACGAAAATGTCACATGCTTGAGTTCTATGCGATCCATACGTAAATCCTCCCGATTATGGTCAAAATCAGTGCCAGGTCAAAGACCCAGACCAAAAGCTGCTCCGACGTTGGCACCTTAC
>JAQYBD010000080.1 GCA_029338835.1 Selenomonadaceae bacterium
GGACTCTGTTGGGATTCCGTTGACCTCGCGCATCGTATCATTCGAGTACAACGTCAGCTCTACTATGCGGGGAAGGGAAATCTACTCTTCTTGCCGCCCAAGACCGAAACCAGCAAGCGCGATATACGCATCAGCGAGAAACTGGCAGCTGTACTCCATGACTGGCATGAACATCAGAAAACGATGGAGCGCCAGCGCGGAGACAGCTATTGTGTCGTTCTAGAAAACATGGACCGTCGAGTATCGGTTTGCTCGAAAGCCCTTGCTCCTAAGAATGGGAAACGATGCTACCTAGTCTGCACGCGCAGCAATGGTAAGCTCATAAGCCGATCCGCTCTTCATGCCCGCCTACAGTCTATGGGTCTAAATGCTCATTCATTTCGACATACCCATGCCACTCTGTTGATTGAAGCCGGAGCCCCGCTAAAAGGTGTAGCAGGACGGCTCGGCCATAAACAGATTGACCTGACCACAAATATCTACACCCACAACACAGAAAAGATGCAGGCCATGACTGAAGACTACTTTGAGAAATTGACGCAGAATCGTGCAGACAAACATGAGGATGCAGACAAATTGCAGACAAATGAAAATAGGTAAGCCCGCAATTCCTTATTTTACAGGAGGTACATATGACCCAGGATGAATTTCATAAGCTCGTTCACTTTGTAATGGATTCCCCGGCGCATCCGCCCGAGAAGCTCTTCATCGGCGGCATGGACAGCTGGCATGCCCGTGCCCGTCTCGCCCACTTCCTCGCCATGAAGGGCATCGACAAGACAAGCGAAGCCCTCGAACTCTTCCACAGCGTCGTCGACGCTGATATCGACGACGAGAAGGCCGAAGACGTCGAAGAAAAAGTCTTCGCACTGCAGCGCCTGAGTTCGCTCGAAAAAGAGCTCGGTCAAAATGATGACGCTCTGCGCCATATCGACCAGGCCATCGAACTCGCCGAATCAACCGATTTCCTCTACAAATATATCCTGCGCGGAGAACTCTGGGCTGATCGCTGGAACCTCATGCACAAGATGAACATGACGAAAGAGGCCGAAGCCGAAGTCGACGAGCGCATCGAAGCCTACAAAGACATCCCGATCCATCACAACAGCTACCTCTACTACGGCTACCGTTTCAAGGCGCAGCTTTCCGCCGAACGCGGCGTCACGCTTGTCGCCAAGGACTACATGCACATGGCCCTGCATTCGATGGAAATTCCCAAGGAATATGAAGCCGGCCTGGAAAAAGCATTTGCCGCCACGCACGACAACGCTTCCTGGATTCTCACCGAAGTCGATAAAGCCACACCCAATCCCGACAACCTGCATTGGGACATCTGAAAAAATCCATGCATCTATTCGCTGATTTCAGGTATTTTGTCAAAAGAATCGGTAATATAAAATCCATGAAGCCCGTCTGATTCCATCAGATTGGACTTCATGGCCTTTTTGTCAAGCGCTCCGACTTTACGAATCCATACAAAAGTATTATAATTGTAACATAATATCAAACTTTTAAGGCAATTTATGCCATGATGTCACATAGATTCTAAGGGGGAACTCCTATTGATTCGCAGTATGAGAACGTTTATGACCGCTACTTTCCTGATGGGTTGTGTACTCGTGACCGGTACAGCAGCCGCTTCACCGGTCAAACCGGCAGCCGTGCCAGCAACCAGTCTTCCGGATGCTGCAGCACCTGCCGCCAATCCTCATCCTGCATATCAACGCATTGCGCGTAAAATCGCACCACTCTCTCCCATCACACCGGCGACGCCTATCACGCCTGCCACACGTCTGCCCTCCATCCTCGCACCGCATGAAGGAAAGGACACGGCAGATGCCTATGCTATCCGCAGCGATTTCGGCAAGAGCAATCTCCACAAATGGAGCAGCGTCCATGGCATGGATACCTCCTGGGACGACAATGAGGTGACCGACACCGTGCATCTGCAGAGTTCGACCATTGCCTTTCTCGACACGCTGAATGCTGACGCACGTGCAGCCGGTGTCTCGTTTGTCATCACGGGCGGTGCCGAACGCGGTTATCACGCCCATGGCATGTACTCACATGAAAACGGCTATAAGATTGATATTTCCGATGACGGGGTCTATGCCGGCACAACGGCCTACCGCGTCCTGCTCGAGGCACTCGCCCCCTACAAGCATCACCTGTCCCATGAATGGAACAATAACCACTTCGACATCACGATCTACCCCGCTGACTATACGGGTTCTTACGCCGGCGCCAGCCACGGCATCGAGGACGACGACGAATAAGCTTTGCTCATCAAAAAGGCTCTTCAGGCAGTTAAGATTCTGCTTGAAGAGCCTTTTTGCATGCCAGTCACGAGATCCCGGCCCCGGGCTTCTGCGACGCACCACGCCGCAGATAGGCGAAAGCCAGCAAGCAAATGACGACAGAGACCATCGAACCGGAAACCGTCGCGAGTCCCATGGGGAAAAGCGTCGCCGGGAACCATGCAGAAGCCAGGTACACCAGCGGGATGCGTGCGGATACGATGGAAACGACATTGTGCAGGAACGATAATTCCGAACGGCCACAGGCACAGAAATAACCGCTGAAGCTGAAGTGAATGCCGGCAAAAATCGTATCGAAAATATAACCGCGGAAATAATCAGCCCCAGCTGCCACCACCGCCGCATCTGACGTGAACAAAGCCACGGCTTGCGGCGCAAGGAACTGCACGATGGCAGCCACGAGGATACCGTAGCCCACCGTGATGCGCATGGCGCAATGCAGCGTCTTTACCGCGCGGCCGCCCTTGCCGGCACCGATATTCTGTGCCCCGAGCGCCGATACGGTTGAGAGCATCGACGACGGCACGAGGAATATAAAGCTGATGATTTTTTCCACGATACCAACAGCTGCCGCATCGGTAAGGCCGCGGCCATTGGCGATAACCGTGATAACGAGGAAGGCAATCTGGATGAAGCCATCCTGCAAGGCGATCGGCACGCCGATGCGCAAAATGCCGCCCATGACGGCACGACGTGGACAGAAGGCCTGACGATAGATCCAGTCGCCAATCTCTCCCCGTTTCATGAAGAAGATGCCGAGCAAGACACTGACAGCCTGCGAAATCGTTGTCCCCAGTGCCGCACCGGCAGGACCGAGCTGGAAATACCCCATGAAAAGATAATCGAGCCCGATGTTGACGAGACAGGCCAGGAGGATGATGTACATCGGCGTTCGTGCATCGCCGAGCCCGCGGAAAATCGCGCTGATGATGTTGTATGCCGTGATGAACGGGATGCCGATGAAGCAGATCCAAAGATAGTTCTCCGTACCCGCAACGGCTTCTGCCGGCGTTGCCATCCAGCCCGTGATATCCGCAGTCAGATGGACGAGCAGCAGGGAAAGTACGAGCGAAACAACGAGAAACAGTACCGTCGTATTGCCGATATTCCGCGCCACACGCTCCCGGTCCTCTGCGCCCACCGCCTGCGCAATACAGACCGTCGTACCCATCGCAAGGCCAACGATCATGACAGTAATCATATGCAGTACCTGGCTGCCCACCGATACGGCCGTAATGCTGGCCGCCCCTTCAAACTGCCCGATGATGAAAAGATCTGCCATGCCGTAAAGCGTCTGCAAAAAATACGAAAAAAAATACGGCAGCGAAAATAAACCGATATTCTTCCAAACGCTGCCTGTAGTAAAATTCCTGATCAAGGATCTGACCTCCAACTGTTCCATAAAAAGACTGCCACACGAAGCAAAATGCCTGCGTGCAGCAGTCCCAAGCCACTTTGCTGCAGGTCCCTCAGGAATGATGTTCCGGATCCTGCAAGGGATGCTGATGGATGAAGCGCTTAAAGGCAATCCCCGGCTCGCTGAAACCACGGCCCATGACCTCATTCGCCGACACAATGATCATGAAGGCGTGCGGATCGATGGCGTGCGCAATCAGCTTGATCTTGCTGATCTGCGTGAGCTTGACGACAACAAAGACGACATTGCGTTCCTTGCGCGTGAACGCCCCCTGCCCATGCAGGAAAGTAACGCCGCGGCCGACTTCCATGATACCATCGGCAATCTGGTTCGACCGATCCGAAACAATCAGCACCGCCTTGCGGCTGTTGAAACCCGCGATGACCTTATCCGTCACCATGGCATTCATGTACATGCAGATGAGCGTGAACATCGCCGGAGCCACGCCGAACAGGAAAGCAGCCACGCACATGATCATGCAGTTGAAAGCGAAAATGACGCCGCCCATATTGAGCGAATAATACTTCTTGGCAATCGCACCGACGATATCAAAACCACCCGTACTGCCATTCATGCGGAAGACAATGCCGTAGCCAATGCCATTGAAAACGCCGCCGAAAATGGCTGCCAGCATGACATCATTGACCGGCGCATACGCATTGAGGAAGCGAGTGAGATCCAGGCACAGCGAGAAGATGCCCGTGCCGATGATGACATCAACGGTATAACTGCGCCCCATCGTCTTCCAAGCCGTCGCCAAAAGCGGGATGTTGTAAAGGAAGGTCTGCAGACCGATGGGCAGCTGTGTCAGATAGTAGACGATAATCGCGATGCCCGTCGCGCCCCCCGTCAAGAGATGTGACGGCACAAGGAAAAGGTTGATGGAACAGCTGGCAATCAGGCAGCCCAGCGTGATGCCCAGGTAGCGCAACAGGCGGTGATGCATCATCTTCATCGTCACCACCATCACGATTCATCTCCCTTCAGTACGACGGCCTTGTCCTTTGGCAGGCGCGACGTATCGATTTCCTTTTCGGCAATGCGCCAGTCAAGCGGCCCTTCATCGGTTTCTCCGTCCAGCTCCCACTGCTCGGCCTCCTCATCGGTCAAAGGCAGGGAAGTAATCCGCATGCCGGTCAGATAGCCCTGTTCTGCATCCACTGTCAGCACCAAGCGTTCATGCGGTTGTCCGTTCCGCGCATAGACATAACAGATTTCACCATCGATCATCTGCCGGTCTTTTTGGCCATAAGTGTGACGGATCCAATACGAAGTCGCACCAAAGCGAATGCCATCACGGGCTGTGTAGTGGTCATCCCCGATGACAAATTCAACCACTTTGCCCGTCTTCCGGTTCACGGCTGCTTCATAATGTTTCTTGAAGGTGTAGACTTTTACCGGGACTCCCTGGCGCGTCACATCCTTGTCAAAGAGCGGCATGCCGAATTTTTCCAGCAGCTGTGCTTCGGTATCCCCCAGCGATACGCCGCGGCAGGAAAAATCTTCATCCTGTACCTTACCCGCCGCCTCCGCCGGCAAGACCATTGCCAAAAACAACAGCAACAGCATGGCCATCACGCCCCGATTCAGACGGAATCTCATCGAACATCCTCCTTATCACACATAGCTGCTTCCTGCTTCGCTGCAAAGGCAAAATTCCCCTGATGGAAAACAGGCACTTGTTCCCCGCTGCGTGTCGTGCCGATGATCTCCAGGTCAGCACTGCCGATCATGAAATCCTCATGCACGAGAGAATCGTTGACACCATGCTGCAAGAGCGTCACGCTGTCCATCTTCTCCCCACCCTTGAGACAGGTCGGATATGCCTTGCCGAGCGCCAGATGACAGGCAGCATTCTCATCAAACAAGGTGTTGTAGAACAGGATGCCGCTCCTGGATATCGGCGAATCAAACGGAACGAGTGCCACCTCACCAAGATAACGCGCACCCTCGTCCGTATCGAGAAGTCCCTTGAGGATATCGGCGCCTTTCTCTGCGCCAAAATCCACGACCTTGCCAGCGCGGAAGACAAAATGGAAGCCTTCGATGAGGTTGCCGTTGAAATTCAACGGCTTCGTCGCATAGACGACACCGTTGACACCATCGCGTTTCGGCAGGGTATAGACTTCCTCCGTCGGCATGTTGGCTGCAAACATCACACCAAGCTCCGACTTTTCCGCACCGCCAGCCCAGACATGGCCTTCGGGCAGCTCAATCGTGAGATCCGTCCCCAAGCCGTTCGTATAATGCAGGAACTGGAAATCATGGCGATTGAGGAAAGCCGCAGCCTGATGCAGGAAATCGATATGCTTGTGCCATGCAGCCACTGTATCGATGCCCTCGCCTACGCGGACCGTCTGAAAAATCTCGTGCCAAAGGCGTGCGACGGCTTCATCCTCTGTAAGCTCCGGGAAAACTTTGCGCGCCCAGGACTTTGTCGGCACCGACACGACGCACCACGTATTCCGGTTGTTCATCAGGCGCGCACGGTACTCCAGGAGAGCAGCCCCGGCAGCCTGATTCGCGAGCTTGAGTTTCTCGGGCGCAATGTCCTGGAAAATCTCAGGGTCACGTGCGGCAATCGATACAAAAGCCGCCCCCTGTTCGGCATAATCCGTGAAGAAAGCCCGCCGCCATTCCGGGAATTCCGAGAAAAGCTGCGTCTTGCCTTCCGCATAGCGGATATGTGCAAGCTCTTCATCGCCCCAACTCACCACGACATCATGCGCTCCTGCCGCAAATGCTTCCCTGGCAATCGTGCGCGCAAACTCTGCGCACTCAAGCGGCGACTGGATCACGAGGATCTGGTCTTTCTGCAGATTGACCCCCACACGCACGACCAGCCGCGCATATGAAGTCAGCAATTCCTGATTCATGATATGTTCCTTTCCGTTTTCCATCTTCATCGCAGTCATCAAACTTCATCCGTATCAAAGAGCAGCGTGACTGGGCCGTCATTGACCGAAGCGACCTGCATCTCCGCACCGAATTCACCATGCTCGACACGAAAGCCCTTGGCGCGCAAAGCTGCGAGGAAGCGCTCGTAAAGAGGCTCTGCAAGTTCCGGCTTTGCCGCATGCGAAAAGCCCGGGCGGCGTTTCTTGAGATCTGCATAGAGCGTGAACTGAGAAATGACGAGAAACGCCCCGTCCACCTGATCGATGCTCTTGTTCATCTTGCCCGCTTCATCTGCAAAGACCCGGACATGAGCGACTTTCTCGGCCAGGTGGTCACAATTTTCCTCTGTATCCTCTGGCCCCACGCCCAAGAGGACGAGGAAGCCATTCCCAATCTTGCCATGAACGGTTCCGTCAATGGTCACGCTTGCGGATGTAACACGCGTCACAACTGCTTTCATCTGATTCCCTCCACATATGGTGCGACGAAATCGCGGATCGTCGCGAAATATTTCTCCTGATCCTTTTGGCTGGCTGCCGCATGGACAGCTCCGGATACCATCAGCAATTCCTTTTGGGGTGCCGTTGATACATCGTAGAGCTGACGGGCCATCTCCGGCGGCACAAGCGTATCTTTATCGCCATGGATAAAGAGCGTCGGGATTTTTGCATGCTGTTCCGCCACGAGCGGAGAAGCCTCGTGCAGGCTGAAATCCGTCTTGGCCCGGCAACGCCAGTCGAGCAGATTCATCGCCGGGAAAGACGGCAGGCCAAAGGACGACTCTAGCTGATAAGCCAATAAATCATAGGCATCCGTATAACCGCAATCTTCCACACAGGCCACGACATTCTTCGGCAGCTCCGGTGCTGCCGCAGCGATCATGACAGAAGCTGCCCCCATCGAGACGCCATGCAGGATGATCCTTGCCTCAGGATCCATGCGGGCAATCTTCTTTGCCCAGTCGACCAGATCACCGCTCTCGCGATACCCCATCGTCAGGTAACGTCCTTCACTCGCTCCCGAAGCCCTGAGATCCGGCGTCAGCACCTGATACCCGCGTGCAAGGTAATTCGCCGCAATATACCACGAATTCTGCTGCGTGCAGCCATACCCGTGCGCCACGATGACCCAGCGGTGCCCGTCCTTCCCTGGTGAAAAACGCGTAGCCTTGAGCCTAAGGCCATCGAGCGACGTCATTTCCCACTCCTCAGACGGATAATCCGGCTTCGTGAACTGCCGGGCCTCCGGCGGCATCAGGAGCGCATACGCTTTCGGCGGCTCCTGCGGGTTTTCCGCCGTCCCGCGCTCCAGGCCGAAATGCACAAAATAATTGCCAACAAAATATCCTGCCCCTACAATCATCGCCGTGATGACGATAAATGCCGTCAAAAGACAGGATACAAGAATCTTCTTCATCGCTAGTATACCCTTTCCAGAAAAATTTTTCCATAAATCCAGGCAAAAAATCATACAACGGATTATTATAGCATCAAATCCTGAGATGTACCGGAAAATCGAAAAATTTTTCCTTTCGACCTCATCCACCGCTGCGCGGTTCTCCTTCTCCGGGGATGCCCCGGCATCCCGCGCTTCGCGCCCGTGCGCGGGAAAGGCTCAAAAAAAAGACCCGCTGTCATTGGCAACGGGTCTTGTTATGCCGATATGTTTTTAGAAGTCTGCTTTCCAGAGGCCGTGGAGGTTGCAGTAAGCAAAGGCCGCTACGGGTTTGTCGCTGCCTGCTACCTTGAATACGGCTTCCGGTGCATCGCCAGGTTTCAGGTGCTTGATCTGCGCGCCCTGCTCCGTCTGGAGATGGATCCATTCAATGTAGTGTTCCGGCAGCATCGGATGAGCCACTTTGCCGACCTGTACCGTGACTTCGCCGCCTTCCTGGTCAAACGTCACTTCCGGTACATGTTTTTCCTGCGCGGCATCCTGCGTGTTCGGGATGAGTTCTGTCATCGGAGCCGAGCAGCACGAGAGCGTGCCGCCACGATCCTCGATGAGTCCGACGATATTACCACAAGTCTTGCATACAAAGAAACGTTTTGCCATAAAAAAGCCCTCCTTGCAAAAAATACTTGCTCCTATTACCATTGTACTGGCTTCGCATGGAACTGGCAATAGGTTTTCAGATATTTCTTATCATTTGCCAGGCCTGCACAGGCTTACGCCAGCCAGGCATTGAATTTCTCGACCATCTTGAACGGCTTGTAGGATTCCTTGGCCTTGCGCAGGCCTTCATGCCCCATATCCTCCTCGCGGTTGATGTAGGTCATGTCCTGCCAGGCGTTGGCAACGAACCCCTGGTTGATGGCGGGATATGCACCGCGGATATTCGGGTCGGCCTTCTCGACATGGATGACAGCCGTATCGGCATTGAGCGGTTCGCCGAAAGTGAACGCGATGATGCGGTTGTCGAGACGGATGGCTCCACCCTTGAGCTTGAAATACTCATAGTCGTTGAGGATCTCGAGGATGGCCTTGCGCTCCCAGGCAATGAACGGGTCATTCGGCTCATCCTGCAGGCGCAGCTTGTACCAGTTGTTGAGTTCAATCTTGCAGGCCGTGATGATCTCATCCGTGATGGGCAGGTACTCAGCTTCCGGATAGAGTTTACGGAACGCGTTGAGATGATTCTTCTTGGAGTGGAGCTTGCGGCCCGAGAGCGTCGTGAGCTTTTCAGCTTCGTAGACGTAATCCCAATTGTCGCGGTCATCTTCCATGGTGAAGTCTGCTCCTTTATAGCCTGCGAGGAACTCCGCAAATGGCTTCTCGAGGCCTGTGAAATATAACGGCCAGCCCTGCTGTGCAAAGTAGGCACGGAACGCATCAACGGCTTCCTGCCATCGTTCTTCGTCGCAGAACGGCTGGATGGCCATGTGCTGGCCCTCCCACTCACAGATCATATAAAGGATCCCATCTTCCTCTGCCCACTGGATATGATAGGGCTCACGCCACATGTAGAAGTTCGTGAACGTGAAATGGGAATTCTCATAATAACGGCTGGCAAAATAACGGTCCAGCACCGGTTTATCTTCTTTTTGCAATAACTGGAATTCGATGATGCTCATCCCCCCGGTGAAAACTATACTTATTACCTGTCCATTATACCAATGATGTCAACTGCTGTATGTGACTGACTCACTGGCTGAGCCAGCATGCCGGGCTGCTCAGGATTCCATTTTCTTCATCTGGCGGGCGGCTTCCGCCTGGCGTACGACTTCCTCAAGTCCGGCACCACTTGCCGCAGCCACAGCCGCAAGCACAGCCCCTTCCACGAGCGGGCAATCAACGAGTATCACGGCATCGTCACGACATTCTTCCACCGCCAGTTCTGCCGTCATGACAGCGGATCCCATATCCATGAGAATGACAGCACCATCCATGCCGCAGACTTCCTCGATAGCCGTCTTGACCTTCGAGAAGCTCGTGCCGAGCATGCCGTCCTCGATGCCTCCCGCCACTTCAATGGGCACGTCGCCATGCGTCATCATCGCGGCCAGTTCCTTTACTCCTTCCGCCAGCTTCTGGCTGTGTGATACGATTACAATACCAACCACAACAATCCCCCCTTTGCGATGAAATGCGGCCAGCTGAGCTGACCGCATGATTCACCCTTATGACCTGGACACGGCAAGCCGTGCCTGATTTATTTGTAGTAACGGACACCAGCCTCAAAGAGCTGCTGATCCTTTGCCCCTGGGACGTTCTTGGCGATATCGGCGCCAATGCGTTCCGAATGGCCCATCTTGCCGAGTACGCGGCCATTAGGGCTCGTGATGCCTTCAATGGCATCGATGGAGCCGTTCGGATTGAAGCGGATGTCCATCGACGGATTGCCGGCGTCATCGACATACTGCGTCGCGATCTGGCCGTTGCGGCGCAGCTGATCGATTGTGGCTTCATCGGCCACGAAGCGTCCTTCGCCATGGGATACGGCAATCGTGTGGACATCGCCGACCGAGACATTGTTGAACCACGGCGAGAGGTTCGAGGCAACACGCGTCTCGACCATGCAGGATACGTGACGGCCGAGTGTATTGTGCGTGAGTGTCGGGGAGTTCTGCGAGAGGTCGCGGATCTCACCGTACGGCACGAGGCCGAGCTTGATGAGCGCCTGGAAGCCGTTGCAGATGCCGAGCATCAGGCCGTCGCGTTTCTGCAGGAGATCCATGACTTGTTCCTTGATGCGCGGATTGCGGAACATCGCCGCGATGAACTTGCCGGAACCGTCCGGTTCGTCGCCGCCACTGAAGCCGCCCGGCAACATGATGATGTTGGCCTTTTCAATCCCCTTGACGATGGCCTCGACCGTTTCCTCAACGGCAGCCGGCGTCAGGTTGCGAACAATCAGTGTCTCGGCATCGGCACCGGCACGCTCCCAGGCACGGGCCGAATCGTATTCGCAGTTCGTGCCCGGGAATACAGGGATGAAGACACGCGGGCGCGCGATATGAGTACCGCCCGTGAGTACATTGCCCTGCGTGTACGGCGTGAAGATGGCTTCCGCTTTGGTTTTGGCATGGACCTTCGTCGGGAAAATCTTCTCGAGCGGCGTCGTGTAGGCATCCACGGCATCATGCAGAGCTACCTTCGTGCCATTGCAGACAATCTCTTTGGCAGACGTCGTCTGGCCGAGCAGGTAAGCACCCGTACCAGCAAGTTCGCCTTCCACATCGACATCGGCAGCGACTTCGAGCAGGATGGTGCCGTAGTCCGCGCAGAAGAGTTCTTCCTTCGTCATGTCCTTGGCAAAGGCAAAGCCGATCTCATTGCCAAAAGCCATCTTCGTGACAGCAGCAGCAATGCCGCCTACACCGATGCTCTGCGCAGCAAGGACTTTGCCTGCTGCCGTGAGGTCGTGGATCCGGGCGAAATTCTCACGGAGCTTCGCGAAGACCGGCAGATCCTGCTCATCCTTCGGTGCCGGTACAAGATAGACGCGGCTGTCGACCTGCTTGAATTCTGGCGAGAGCGCATGGTCGGCTTTCATGACATCGACAGCAAAGGCTGCGAGCGTCGGCGGCACGTGGATATGCTCGAAGGTGCCAGACATGGAATCCTTGCCGCCGATGGCCGGGATGCCCATCTCATGCTGTGCCCAGAGCGCACCGATGAGTGCAGCAAACGGGTTGCCCCATTTTGCCGGATCCTTGCCGAGACTCTCGAAGTATTCCTGGAACGTCAAGCGGACTTTAGCAGCATCGCCGCCGAGTGCGACCATCTTAGCCGCTGCTTCTACGACAGAGTAAAGCGCCCCATGGAACGGACTCCAGGTCGTGAACGCCGGATTGAGGCCGAACGTCATGGCCGTGGCCGTATTCGTTTCCGCACCGAGTACCGGCAGTTTCGCAACCATGCCCTCAGACGGGGTCAGCTGCGTCTTGCCGCCGAATGGCATCAGGACACTATTGCCGCCAATCGTCGAGTCAAAGCGCTCAGCAAGGCCTTTCTGGCTGCAGACATTGAGATCTTGCAGGTTCTTGAGCCAGGCCGCACCGAGATCGTCGCAGGCTGCAACAGCGGCCGGTATCTCAAAGAGATAACGCTTTGCCGTATCCGGCTGGGCGATGACAGCCGTGACATGCTGACGCACGCCATTCGTGTCAAGGAAAGCACGATTCATCTGCACGATTTCCTTGCCGCGCCACTTCATGATGAGACGCGGTTCTTCTGTGACGACGGCAACAGGCGTCGCCTCGAGGTTCTCGTCATCAGAATATTCCTGGAAGGCTTCGACATCCTGTGGATCGAGTACGACTGCCATGCGCTCCTGCGATTCGGAGATGGCGAGTTCCGTACCATCGAGACCCTTGTATTTCTTCTTGACGGCATCGAGGTCGATGACGAGACCGTCTGCGAGTTCGCCGATGGCAACGGCGACGCCGCCGGCACCAAAGTCATTGCAGCGCTTGATCATGCGCGAGACGTTCGGGTTGCGGAACAGGCGCTGGATCTTGCGCTCCGTCGGCGGATTGCCCTTCTGGACTTCTGCACCGCAAGTCATCAGCGATTCTTCCGTATGCTCCTTCGAGGAACCCGTGGCACCGCCGCAGCCATCGCGACCCGTGCGGCCGCCGACCAGTACGATGATATCGCCGGCAGATGGGCGCTCGCGCACGACATTCTCCTTCGGCGCTGCCGCGATGACTGCACCGATCTCCATGCGCTTGGCCATGTAGCCTTCATGGTAAATCTCACGGACCTGGCCCGTCGCAAGGCCGATTTGGTTGCCATAGGAGCTGTAGCCGGCGGCAGCCCCCAGCGTGATCTTCTTCTGCGGCAGCTTGCCCGGCAGCGTCTCGCTGAACGGACGGCGCGGATCTGCTGCGCCCGTCACGCGCATGGCCTGATACACGTAGGAACGGCCAGAGAGCGGATCGCGGATGGCACCGCCGAGGCAGGTGGCCGCGCCGCCGAACGGCTCGATTTCCGTCGGATGATTGTGCGTCTCGTTCTTGAACATGACGAGCCAATCTTCCTGCTTGCCGCCGATATCCGCCTTGATCTCGATGCTGCAGGCATTGATTTCCTCAGACTTGTCGAGGTCTTCGAGCAGCCCCTGCTTGCGCAGTGCCTTCATGCCGATGACAGCGATATCCATGAGGGTGACAGCACGATCCGTATCCTCGCCATAGAGTGCCCGGCGGTCTGCCAGATATTGGTCGTACGCTTTCTTCATGGCTGGCGTGAAATAACCGTCCTCGATCTTCACGTCATCGATGGCCGTCGTGAACGTCGTATGGCGGCAGTGATCCGACCAGTACGTATCGATGACACGCAGCTCCGTGATAGTCGGGGCACGGTGTTCCGTATCGCGGAAATACGTCTGGCAGAATCTGAGGTCTTCAAAGCTCATGGCGAAGCCGCGCGCATCCATGAACGCCTGCAAACCAGCTTCGTCAAGGTCATTGAAGTCGTTTAGGACTTCGACATCAGCGGGATCAACCGTCACCATATCGAGGGATTCCGGCTTTTCAAGCGATGCTTCGCGGCTCTCTACGGCATTGATACAATAATCCTTGATCTTAGCCAGTTCATCGTCGCTGATGGTTCCCGTCAGCACGATGACGCGAGCCGTTGCGATTTCCGGGCGTTCCTTCTGCGTGACAAGCTGGACGCACTGGGCGGCCGAGTCGGCTGTCTGGTCATACTGGCCCGGCAGATACTCGACGGCAAACACACGGGACTGCGGGAAATCCGGTAACGTCTCTTCATAGATCTGGTCTACCGGAGCTTCGGCGAAGACGACGAATTTGACCTGTTCGTACTCTTCTTCACTCAGACCTTCCATATCGTAACGCTTGATGATCCGCACCGACTCAAGGCCTTCGAGATGGAAGGTCTCCTTGAGGTCGTCGCAAAGCTGCTGTGCTGCGATATCGAATCCCTGTCTTTTTTCTACGAAAATTCTTCTTACCGTCATGAGTGTTTTTTTCCTCCAAACGCAAATAGATGAACCAATTCCCTCACAAGCGATCGACTGCAATCTGGGCCACGATTCGTCACTGGTGCAGGTATGAAAAGTTGCTTCTACATTTGTATTGTACCGAAAAGATTTGGCATATGCAAGAAGCCATCACAATCTTTTCGCAAAGAGACGCTTGTCTAGTGGCCATTCATCATTTATCTTTACGGAGTGGACAATGTCAGCATTTGCTTTATTATCGGTTGTACTTATGATATAATTGTTTCAATTACTATGAATTGTTTTACATGTGATTCCGACAAAAGGAGGACCTGTGACATGAAAGAATTGCTAGAGCTCCTGGAGCACGATGCACGACGCCCGGTCAGTGAGCTGGCGTCCATGCTGCACCGCAGCGAATACGAAGTCGAGCAGGACATCAAGAAGCTCGAGAAGGACAAGATCATCCTGTCCTACAACACATTGATCAACTGGGAAAAATTCGGCACTGACACCGTCACAGCCATCATTGAGATCAACCTGACCCCGCAGCGCGAAGTCGGCTTCGACGCCATCGCTGAACGCATCTACCGGTTCGATGAAGTCCGCACGGTCTACCTCATGAGCGGCAGCTTCGATCTGCTTGTCATCATCGAGGGCAAGTCTCTGAAGGATGTGGCGAATTTTGTCGCCACACGCCTGGCCACGATTGAAGGCGTAACGCAGACGCGCAGCCATTTCATGCTCAAACCGTACAAGAAAGACGGCGTCATCATCAACGATGAAGAACGCGACCGCAGACTGGTGGTGACGCCATGATTGAGACCCGTCCTGACTGGCATGACCGCCTTTCTCCCGCCGTCAATGCCATCGCGCCCTCCGGCATCCGCAAATTCTTTGACATCGCCGCTCAGATGGAAGACGTCATCTCTCTCGGCGTCGGCGAACCGGATTTCATCACGCCCTGGTCCATACGCGAAAGCTGCGTCTACGGTCTTGAACAGGGCTACACCTCGTACACAGCCAACCGCGGCCTGCCGGAACTCCGCGAGGAGATTGCCAGACATTACAAAGAAGAGTACGACTGCTCGTACGAGGCCAAGACCGATATCCTCGTGACGGTCGGCGTCAGTGAAGCGCTTGACCTTGCCATGCGCGCCATCCTCGCGCCCGGCGATGAAGTCCTGATCCCGGAGCCCTGCTACGTCTCATATCAGGCCTGCACGACACTCGCGGGCGGCGTACCTGTATCCGTTCCCGCCAAGATCGAGAATGAATTCCGCATCACACCACAAGAACTCGAAGAACACGTCACGGACAAGACGAAAGTCCTGCTCATCGGCTATCCAAACAATCCAACAGGTGCCATCATGCGCCGTGAAGACCTTATGGCCATCGCTGCTTTCGCCAAGAAGCACGACCTCATCGTCATCTCGGATGAGATTTACGGCGACCTCACGTATGGTGGCGAAGAACATGTCTGCTTCTCCTCGCTGCCCGATATGCAGGAGCGCACCATCCTCCTGAACGGCTTCTCGAAAGCTTATGCGATGACGGGCTGGCGCATCGGCTATGCGATGAGCAATCCGACGATCATCGGTGCGATGACGAAGATCCACCAGTACACGATGCTCTGCGCACCGATCACGGCACAGATTGCAGCCATCGAAGCCCTGCGCCACGGCAAGAAATACATGCAGAAAATGGTCGCTGAATACGACCGCCGCCGCCATCTCATCTACGATGGCTTCACGAAGATGGGACTCTCCTGCTTCGAGCCGAAAGGAGCTTTCTACATCTTCCCGAGCATCACCAGCACTGGCTATACCTCTGAAGAATTTGCCGAAGAACTCCTGAAGAGCGAGCATGTCGCCCTGATCCCAGGCTCTGCGTTCGGCACCTGCGGCGAAGGCCATGTGCGCTGCTCTTATGCGACCTCCATCGACAAGATCTCGGAAGCCCTCGCCCGCATCGAGAACTTCCTCAAGAATCATCCGAAACGCTGACAGCGGGAAGACACTGTACCACCGCTTAGGCATCCCCCTTGCAGGTACAGGCTCCGGGATACGCGTGAAGCGTATCCCGGAGCCTGCTTCGCAACGGCCAGGAGCGCAGGGACAAGAGCTTGCAAGAAGATGAAAGCTTGGTGAATTTGACAAGCTTCCTTCTTTCATGATATACTATCTTCTGTTCCGGACATATGCGCTCGTAGTCCAGTGGATAGGACGTTGGCCTCCGGAGCCGAAAGCGGCAGTTCGACTCTGCCCGAGCGCACCAATATGATTTGAACAGGTTTCAGCAAAGGCTGCATGACCTGCAGCAAAATCCCCGACACGATGTGCCGGGGATTTTTTTAATGGGAAAACAAAAGCAGGGACGATTCCGGCCAGTAGCTCCTGGCTAGAATCGTCCCTGTACAAGTTCTTCCCTGCTTACCGGATCATCATCACGGGATGATCATTTGGCAGCATCTGCCGCTTTCGTATCTTCCGGCTGCCATTTGCGCATGGCTTCATTGCGGACCTTGCTCTTCTCTGCCGGCGTCAGCTTCCAATAGTCCCCGAATTTGCCGTCCTGCTTGAGAGCCGGTTCCCAATCGCCGTACGTCGGGTTCGGCAGGGCAATGAAGCGATGGCCGAACTCTGCCTTGTGCTGATCAACGAGGGCATTGCGTTCCTGCTGTCCCTTGTGATACGTGCCGATTGGCAGGTCACCGGCATTATCGCCGAGATAGACGACGACATCGTATTTCTGGCTGACGGCATCATAACGCGGCTGCTTGTTGCTCGTATCCGTCTTGAAGAGCATATGCTCCCGGTCAATCTGCGGGAAACCAACAGCCTTCATGTTCTTGGCCGAGCCATCATACTGTGTCTTCATGCTGCGGTTCGTGACGTAAAAAATGTCAACGCCGAGCTTGTCAACGGACTGCAGGAATTCTGCGGCACCCGGCATGGCCGTGGCCTTGGCAGCAGCACACCAGGCATCCCAGTTCTTGTTGCTGTATGCATTGTCCGTGCCGATGAGGCCGGCCTCAAAGGCGCTGTTATCAAGGACTGTCTCGTCAGCATCGAGTACGATGGCCAGTGGCTTGTCGCCGGTCTTGTGATGTGCTACAGCGCGCACGACCTGGTCAAGTGCAGCATTGTAAGCCTGATAGCAGAGTTCACGGTACTCGGCAGAGTTCTGCATCCAGGCAGCAGCCATCGTCAGCTCTGCATTGAGATCCTGCTGCGTATAGGGCTGTGCTTCCGCTGCAAACGTCGTCTGCGGTGCGCCCGTGATCAGCGAAATCCCCAAAGCTGCAGCAACCAGCAGACTCTTTTTCTTGCTCATGAACGTCATCGTCATTCCTCCCATTTTGCTCCTTCCCTCCCACGGACAGGAGCATCTCTCGTTTTTCAATAAGACAATATTATTATAAGTCTTTAAATATAATGATAAAAGGACATTTGACCGATTTTTTCTGGACTTATGTTCATTTTTTGTATCATTTCCCAGTAGGAATCACCTCAACCAAGGGCGAAATAGACGAAACAGAAGATATCACATATAGCAGGAGGTTTTCATATGGCAAAAGAACAGCAGGCCTGGTGGAAAGAGGCCGTCATCTATCAGATCTATCCGCGCAGCTTCCAGGATTCCAACGGCGATGGCATCGGCGATCTGCCGGGCATCACGCGCCGCATCCCCTATCTCCAGGAACTCGGCGTCGATGTGATATGGCTCTCCCCGATTTATCAGTCTCCGAACGACGACAACGGCTACGATATCTCCGACTACCGAGCCATCATGGATGATTTCGGCACGATGGAGGATTTCGATACACTGCTGGAGACGGCACATAAAGCCGGCATCCGGCTCGTCATGGATCTCGTCGTCAACCACACCTCCGATGAACATGCCTGGTTCATCGAGAGCCGCAAATCACGCGAGAATCCCTATCGCGATTTCTATATCTGGAAAGATGGCAGGAATGGTGATGCACCGAACAACTGGGAATCGTACTTCAGCGGCCCTGCCTGGCAGTACGATGAAGCAACCGGCCAATACTATCTGCACTGCTTCTCCAAGAAACAGCCAGATCTCAACTGGGCGAACCCCAAGGTCCGCGATGCCGTCTTTGACATGATGACCTGGTGGTGCGAGAAGGGCATCGATGGCTTCCGCATGGATGTCATCTCGATGATCTCCAAAGATCCCGCCTTCCCGGATGGCCCCGTCAAGCCTGACGGGTATGGCGACCTTACCCCGCATGTCTGCAATGGGTCGCACGTCCATGAATATCTGCAGGAAATGAACCGCCGCGTCCTCTCCCGCTACAATCTCCTGACGGTCGGCGAAGCTGCCGGTGTCACGATTGAGGAAGCCAAGAAGTACGCGCGCAGCGACGGCAAGGAACTCGGCATGGTCTTCCAGTTCGAGCATGTGGGTCCTGAAAACGGCAAGGGCAGCATCATCGATAAGTGGACGACAGGCAAGCCACAGATGCCGAAAGTCCGCGCCATCCTCAACAAGTGGCAGCGGGAACTGGAGGGCAAGGCCTGGAATTCCCTTTATCTCGACAATCACGATCAGCCGCGCTGCGTCTCGATGTTCGGCAATGACAGCCCCAGATGGCGCGTGCGTTCCGCCAAGATGCTCGCGACCTGCCTGCACATGCAGAAAGGTACGCCGTACATCTACCAAGGCGAGGAACTCGGCATGACGAACATGAAATTCCACTCGCTTGCCGACTGCCGAGATCTCGAGGAAATCAATGCCTGGCATCAGTATGTCGATGAGCAGGAGAAGGTGTCCGCTGAAACGATGCTCAAGTGCTTTGATACCGTAGCCCGCGACAATGCGCGCACGCCGATGCAGTGGGATGCGAGTGAAAACGCCGGCTTCACGACGGGCAAGCCCTGGCTCGCTGTCAATCCGAACTACACGGGAATCAATGCCGAAGCGGCTCGCAAGGATCCAGATTCCACCTTCTACTATTATCAGAGACTCATCCAGCTGCGCCATACCCATCCCATCATCGTCTACGGCACGTTCGAGCCGCTGCTCGAGGACAGCGAGTCCATTTACGCGTTCCGGCGCGAACTCGACGGCAAGCGTTTGACTGTTGCCTGCAACTGGACGGAACAGGATGTGCCTTGCCAGCTCTTCGCAGGAGAACAGGGCGAGGAACTCATCTCGAACTATAAGGAGCATAAAGCTGGCGTGCTGCAACCCTACGAAGCACGCGTCGTACTCTCTGCAAAATAAGCATCTCCCCATCAAGCAAAACCCGGTTCGTCAGGACACATGGATCCTGGAACCGGGTTTTTGATATCATACAGGTTTTGACTCTGATGCTGCCTGCTGCGCACTGAGTTCTTCCAGCGATAGATTCTGCAGGTAGGAACGATGTTCATCATCGTGGAAATACACAAAACCCACATGGCGCACATACGGCTCAATGGTCGCAAGTTTCAGGAGCGGCGTCACGACGAGCAGCTGCAGATCCAGCTTGCGGAAGAGTTCGAGGCCAAAGGCCGCCGCCTCGTCCGAACTCTTGAGGAAAGCCTCGTCGATGGCAACAAAGCGGAAGGACTGTTCGCCTGCATGCTTGCCTTCGATGCCGAAGTTGTAGACGATGCTGGCAGCCAGGATTGTATAAGCCAGCTTCTCCTTCTGTCCGCCGGATTTGCCGCCCGAATCCGTGTAATGCTCGTATTCACTGTCATCCTCACGCCAGTGTTCGGCTGCGGCAAACGCAAACCAATTGCGCACATCGGTGACATGATGACGCCAGGCAAGATCCTCGCCGGTATGGCCGGGACGCCCCTCCAGACGCTGCACCATGGCCGATACAGCCTGGAATTGCTGCTCGCCATAAGCTTCATCAGCTCCTTCTGGCTGCTCCGCTTCTGCATCCGTACAAGCCGCCAGTTCCATGCGGAAGGAACGCACGCGCTCATCGGCTGTCTGGACACACTCCATCTGGATGTAGCGGCCAGGATTGTAGTCGATATCGTAAAGCGACGCATTGATGCGTTCAATGCGCTCCTCGATATCGCGAGCCGCCGCCTCAAGATGAGCCCGGAAAAGCGTCATCTGCTTGATGGTGTTTTCCCGCAGCAAAGCACGGAAGCGGCTCTCAAAACGCGGCAGATCGTCTGCCTGCAGCCGTTCAAGGATGGCCTCATAGTCGCGCAGGGCTTCCGGCGTAACGGCAAGGTCGCGTCCCTCCTGCGGATAGCGTTCGCAAAAGAGTGCCATCTGGCTGACCATGCGGCTGCCGCGTGCAGACAGCTCCTTTTCCGTATGCTCCAGATGCTTCTGCAGCCAATGCTCATAGGCAGTGCGCAAATCTTCACGGGGAGATGCATCACCGCGGCGATCCGGCCGGTCACGCTCGAGCAGCGGGCAGATGGACTGCCATGTTTCTGCAGGCACGGCCTCTTGACGAGCCCTGGCAGAGCGCATCTTTTCCTCCAATGCCTGCAGGCGCTGCGAGCTGCGCGTCAAGGCATCGCGCAGCAGATACATCTTTTTCTGCTGCGCGTCCCGGCGTTGCTGGAGTTTCTGCACACGCTGCTGCTGCAGGCGGTAGTCTTCATTGCCCTGCTCAAGCTGCCGTCGTTCCTCACGCAAAGCAGTCAGGGATTCTCGCAGCGGTTTCGTATCGATCTGTTCGAAAGCCGTCACAGCCAGAAGCCGGTCAATCTGACGCAATTTCCCCTGGATACTCTTTTCCTCGCGCTTGAGGCGCTGCGCCGCTTGATGGAAATACTGCGCTTCTTCCTGCAGATCAAGGCGTTCCGCTTCCAGGGCCTGGACCTTGCGCTGATTCGAGAAGCCCAGGATGTAACGGCTGCGGTCGCCAATATCGCAGCGGTCGTCCTTCTCGTGGCGTCGTCCGCCCGTCTTTATCTGGCCAGCTTTCGTCAGCGCGAAGCGCGCGCGGCGGAACTCCTTCATCTCCTCGACGCAAATGTGAGCAAAGCGGCGTGCAAGCTCCGCCTGCAGCCAGCTCACATAAGGGGAATCCTCACGGAGATTCAGCTTGCTGCAGGCCGCATCGGCCGGGACCTCCGGCAAGCTGTCCTGCACGAGTTCATCGACGCAGTAGTAGACGAGCCTGAGATGCAATGGATGACGTTCCAGCCAGTTGGCCACCTCACCATAATGCGTCTGCGGCACGATGAGGGCAAGGCCGAAGCTGTGCAGCAGGCGTTCGAGTGCCCCTTCCCATTCCTGTTCTTCCTCACGGACCTCCAGCAATTCGCCGACAAAAGGCATCTCGCTCGGCGCAAGATTCAAGCTTTCTGCCAGCTGTTCGCGCAGTCTGACGTATTCATGCGGGATATTCGACTGGCGGCCGCGCAGGGAATCCAGCTCGGTCACGAGTCCCGTCTCGCGTTTCTTCGTCTCCGCCTCATTGCTGCGGGCCGTGGCGCGCTCATCACCGAGTTCATCGAGCCGCTGCTCGTCAGCCTGGCGCAAGGCAGCAAGCGTTTCTTGATTATGCGCAAATCCTTCGGGTGTCTTTGGCAGATAGCAGCCCGTTTCCCCAGCAGCAGCCAGGGCTTCCGCATAATGCGCAGCCTTCTCCTCGCGTGCTGCCAGGCTGGCTTCTTCCAGCTTGATCCTGCCGGTAAGTTCGCTCTGGCGCTGCCCGCCATGCTGCGCCAGAGCCTGGTTTGCCAGCAGGAATTCCTGCTCAAGTGCCGCTTGACGCTGCTGCTCGTCGTCAAATTCCTGCTGGCGAGCAGTCTGCTCCTGACGAAGCGTATCCGCCTGCTGCGAAAGAGCCTCGCAGGCCATGCCAGCCAGCCAGGCAGGCAGCACCTCTCGCATATCAACGAGTTCCTGACGGCGGCGCTGCAGCCGACGGTAGGCCATGCCATCTTCCACCAACGGCTTCAGGAATTCCTGCTGGCGCCTTGCCTGCAGGACAGACTGATGGGCAGCTTCCAGATCATGATAATGGTGCAGCAGGTTTTCGACATAAGCATCGGTATCCGGCACATCGAGCATGCTCTGGCGCACGAAATCCGTCAGGGAATCGACCTTCTTCATCGAAACCGTCTGCTGGAAAAGCTCCATGGCCTGTTCTTGATGAAGCCCGAATGCCCGCCGGAAGACACGCGCATAAGCCGGATAATCGTCAAAGACCTCGAGCCCGTCCTGCAGGGAAAGTCCCTTCTTGAAGCGGCGCATATCGGAACCGATCCTGCTGAAAGCATCGCAGATGTGGAGTTCCCGGTCGGCCGTCACATAGAAGCGGCTTGGATAACGGATGCTCTCGTCACGGAACCAGAAGACCTGCGCGAGCGTCATCGTCTTGCCGAAATTCTCATCGGCAAAGATGCCGAGAATGACGCTGTACTGGCTGCGGTCGCGCAGGGCAAGCGGACGCCCGCCACCGTCTTCCGTCCGGCGTTGTGCATAATAACCGAGTACATAACTGGCAAGGTCGCGCTCGCGTGCATCGGCATCGGCAGCCTTGTTGTAAGTGACCTTGCGGGGCGGCACGAGCAACGTGAGGATCGCATCGACCAGCGTTGACTTGCCGGAACCGACATCGCCCGTGAGCAAGGCGGCTTCACCGCCGAGTTCAAACGACCAGACGCGCTGGTCAAACGTTCCCCAATTATAGACTTCCAGGCGCTGCAGGCGGTAACCAAGCTTCGGCAGCTCTCCCGAGGTGTCAAACAGATTCATTTCTCCTCCTCCTCTCCGCAGTCCTGTCGTCCGTACGCTTCGTATTCCTTGAGCCGCGCCTCAAAATCGCGCAGCCATCCTGCGGTCACAAAGCTGCGCAAAAGCGGCCGTACGGCATAAGCTGCTTCCGCGCCGACCGGCTCCAGGAAGCCCATCTGCACAGCCTGCTGGATATCGCGGTCAATGCGCGTGACGAATTGCGTCTCATTCGTCACTGTCGGGAAATAGGGGCGCAGGGAAAGCGCCAGGTCGTCACGCGTCACGATGAGGCGCGCATCGCCGCGGGCAGCATCGAATTCCCCAAGTTTTTTCCGCAAAGTCACGAGCATCATGCTGAGACTGAACCCCAAGGGATGGCGCGGCATGATGCGCGGCAATCCCGAAGACTCATCCTGGCGCAGATAAGCGTATTCATCTGCTTCATCGACAAAAAGCTGCAGGCCGATGACCTGGAAATAGTCCATGAGGCGCACGCGCTCCCGCAGGACAGCCTGCCATAGTGCTTCATCCCTATCGCGAAAGACCACGCCGCGCAGCAGGGCAATGGCTGCACGCGACAACGGCGCAGCATCCCTGTCGCCTGCCTCAGCCAGCTGCTCCTGTACCGTGACGGTAGTCCGTACTTCTGCCGCAGCCGTGTCATCTGCCGGTACTGTATGATTCCCATTCGTCCTGTCTGCCCGATTCTCGATTCCCATTAAGCTTCGTCTCCTTTCCTTACGGCACGACGCTTTCGCCCTGCAAGCTGTCCCTGCCGATGAAAAACCACCATCTCACAGCGTGCAGCAATCGCCCGGCCATCCCTGCGATAGAGGATATCCTGCCATTCATCTGCTTTCACTTCACTGCCGGCACGGCGGCTGGCGATGACGAGATACGCGAGCAGTTCACCAAGGCCCTGTTCGATAGGATACGCACGGATCACCTCGCCCAACGTCACCGTTTCGCGCTCCTTCAGCAGCGTATCGATCTGTGCCTGCAGGCGCTGGCGGTCAAGCGGTCGTTCCTTCAGCAGTGCCGTCACAGGGCCATCTGCCACACCCTCGATGAGGTCTTGATCCCGCAGGCGCGTGCGCTTGGGCAGGACGAACATGCGCCGATCCATTGGCAATATGACAGACGGGATCATGCCGTCCATTTCCGCAAACGCCCCAGCCGGCATCGCATCAAGCTCAGGAAGCTTTGACGCCCGCTGTTCGATGCGGCCAATCAATTCATAAATATAGCGTTCCTCCTGCAGGCTATGCTCATCGACAAAGCGGCGGATCTGCTTGTCAAGGGCTCCCACCGTCTGTTCCACGGCGGCAGCCGCCTGCAGCCACTCCTGCATCATCTCGCCCAAAGGATGCTTCTTGAGCAAATCCCTAAGCTCCGGCACGGCTGCCAAACGATCCAGCACCATGCGGAAATCCTCCTGCTGGAAATCCGTCATCAAGAACCGCCAGAATGCCTCAAAGCTCTGCCCCTGTTCAGACTGGCGGATGATATCACGCTGCGCAAAGATCTCTTCGAGCAAATCACCTTTTCCCTGCTTCCAGGTCATGACATCGGTCATGAGACGGTGTTCAAGCAGCCGGAAATTCTCCTCGACCTCGCGGAAATCGGCGAGCAGCCCCTCAGAAGTCTGTACGGCCTGCAAGAAACGCTCCTTGACCTGGACACCACTGAGTAGGGGCTCGACCTGGCCACTTGTCTCAATGGCTGCCATTTCCTGTTCAATCGCAGCCTTCTGACGTCGCAGCCAGTCCAGACGGTGCTGCGGATCCCGATCCGTTTCCCGATCCACCTCATGCAGGAGTGAAAAGACTGTGCGCAGACGCGACTCCGTGCCAATGAAGGAACGGTGATGCAGATTGGCCAGCCATTCCACCGCTTTCTGGGCATCCGCCGTCAAATCGTACAGCACGTCATTGTCAGGACCGTAAAAGCGCCGCAGCCAGCGATGCTGCTCATCGGACCAGCTCAGGAGCAACCCGCTGGCCTGACGCGTAAGTTCTGCCGTATTGCCCGTGGCTCCCGCTTCATAAAGAAAACGGACGAGTCCATCGAGCAGCTTGTCCTCCGGCAAAGCACGCGTTCGCTTCGCCAGGAAGGTTTCATAAAAAAAGGCTGTGGCCAGCGGCCCATGTTCTGCCGCCAGCAGCCGCCAGGCAGGGCTCTTGGCACGCAATTCCTTCAAAGCCGCAAAGCCCATATCCGCCCGCTCTTCATTCAAAACATTTCCCTCCCGAACCTGCCCTGTCAGCAGGATTATTGCTAAAAATCACGTACCTTTTATTATACACAAAAAAAGCCAAACGGTATAATAAAAGGAAACGATACAAGGGGGAATCATCATGCGCATCGCCATCATCACCGGTGCTTCGAGCGGACTCGGGGCAGAATACGCCCGGCTGCTTGCCAAAGATCCAGGACTCGAGGAAATCTGGCTCATCGCCAGGAGACGGGAACGGCTCGAAGCGCTCGGACGCTCCCTGCCGCTGCCCTGCCGTCTGCTGCCGCTCGACCTCACGCAGGAAGAATCCCTGCAGCAGGTACAGAAGCGTCTGCAGCAGGCAGGAAATCTCACCATAGACTGGCTCATAAATGCTGCAGGTTTCGGCCGTATCGGCAGCTGCGAGACCATCGGTGCAGCAACGACAGCCCGTATGATCGACCTCAATTGCCGTGCAGCCGTCCTGCTGACGGAAATCTGCCTGCCACATATGGAAAAAGGCGCCCATATCCTGGAAATCTGTTCCTGTGCTGCATTCCAGCCCATCGCATATCTCACAGCGTATGCAGCAACCAAAGCCTTCCTGCTGCGCTACAGCCGCGGTCTCCAGGCAGAACTCAAACCGCGCGGCATCTCCGTCACCGCGGTCTGCCCGTACTGGATCCGCGATACGGAATTCATCGCGGGAGCCAGAGAAACCGACCACGAGGGTCTCTTTCACGGCTTCCCGCTCGCCACAGACAAGCACACCGTCGCTCGCCGTTCCCTGCAGGCTGCACGGAACGGCCATGCCATCTGCACGCCCGACCTTGTAGCCACACTCGACCGTTTCTTCGGCGCCCTCGTCCCTGATGCCCTCATACTCCATCTCGTCAACCTATACCGGCACTTATGAAACAATAGAGCCAAAATACATCCCGCAGCACCCTGTCCATGCATCTATAAGGCAGTGGCTGCAAACCAAAAAGCTGACGTACGGATTTCCTCCATACGTCAGCTTTTACTGTCTCTTGTTTATTTACCGGCCTTCATGCGGTTGATTGCACTGATGAGGGCCTGGATGGAAGCCGTGATGATATCCGTGTCCATGCCGGCACCCCAGGTGATATGTCCATCCTCATTCGTGATGCCGATATAGGCCATAGCGCGGCTGTTCTGACCGATTTCCAGTGCATGCTCGCTGTACGTCAGATCCTTGTAGCTGATGCCGAGATTGTTCTGCAGCGCATTGGAAACGGCATCGAGACGGCCATTGCCCTTTGCAAGGAAAGTTTCCGATTTGCCATTGACAAAGATGTCAACCGTACCCTTGCGCGTACCATCCGGCTCCTTCTTGAGCAGGAAATCATCGAGCTTGTACGGAGAATCCACATTGACATACTCATCCTGGAAAATCTGATAAATCTCATCCGGCATGAGTTCCTTGTGTTTGTGATCGGATACGCCCTTGACGCAGTAACCGAAATCCTCGCGCATCTTCTTCGGCATATCGATGCCGTATTTCTGCTCCATGATGAAGCCGACACCGCCCTTGCCGGACTGGCTGTTGATGCGGATGACGTCGCCGTCGTACTCGCGGCCGACATCCTTCGGATCGATGTAGAGATACGGCAGTGTCCATTTGTCCGGATTCTTCTCTTCTTTCCAGTGCATGCCCTTGGCAATGGCATCCTGGTGAGAGCCGGAGAACGCAGCGAATACAAGGTCGCCGGCATACGGCTGGCGTGGCGAGACGTGCATGCGCGTCACACGCTCATACATCTCGACGAGTTCCGGCATATTCGAGAAGTCAAGTTCCGGATCGACACCGAGTGCAAACATATTCATCGCCACCGTGATGATATCGACATTGCCCGTGCGCTCGCCATTGCCGAACAGCGTGCCTTCGACACGATCAGCACCAGCCAGGACGCCCATCTCGGTATCCGCGACACCGCAGCCGCGGTCATTGTGCGGATGCAGGGAAAGGACGACATTATCACGATACTTGAGATGCTTGTTCATATAAGCGACCTGCATGGCAAAGACATGCGGCATGCTCATCTCCACCGTCGCCGGCAGGTTGATGATGGCCTTGCGGTCAGCCGTCGGCTGCCATACATCGAGTACGGCATTGCAGACTTCCAGCGCATACTCAGGCTCCGTACCCGTGAAAGACTCCGGCGAGTACTCAAAACGGTAATTGGCACCGGCCTCCTCGGTCAGCTCCTTGAGGAGTTTCGCACCATCGACAGCCATCTGCTTGATCTGTTCCTTATCCTTGCGGAATACCTGCTGGCGCTGGGCTACCGAAGTGGAATTATAGACATGGACAATGGCATTCTTGACACCCTTCAAGGCATCAAAAGTCTTGCGGATGATATGCTCGCGGGCCTGCGTGAGTACCTGGATCGTGACATCATCCGGGATGAGGTCATCTTCGACCAGGCGGCGCAGGAACTCATACTCCGTCTCCGACGCAGCCGGGAACCCGACTTCGATTTCCTTGAAGCCGACTTTGAGGAGCATCTTGTAGAATTCCAGCTTCTCATCAAGACTCATCGGAATTACCAGAGACTGATTGCCGTCACGCAGATCGACACTGCACCAGACGGGTGCATGATCCGGTGCATCCTTCTTCGCCCATTCAAGATCGATCTCCGGCGGCATGAAATAACCTTTGCTGTACTTCTGATAATTCATCATAATGCAAAACCTCCCAATAGAAAAAGACCCTCGTCCATGAGACGAAGGCCTGTGCCTGCGTGTTACCACTCAAATTCATGCTCCTTGGAGCATCTCTGCGGGATTCCAGCAAATCCCCCCGATATAACGGTCGGCCCCGTTCCAGCCTAATGACTCGCACTCGCATACGGGCGTTCAGTGGACTGCTTCGAAGCGAGTTCCCCATCCCTCCATCATTGCCTCACACCAGCCGGCAACTCTCTTTCGACTTACAGGATGTGTACTATTCTTCGTCCCTGCATTTCCCTGTGTTGGATACTAGAATAGCACAATCATGTACATTTGGCAAGCACTTTTTGTAAAACTGTAAACATTTTCCTGGAGAAAATCAATCCTGCGGCTCACGCAGCGTCTTCTTGGCTGCTGAGCGCGCTTTCTCAGCCTCGCGCTGCTGGCGTTTGCGCTCCTTATGCGCCTCATAGCGGCGGCGGCCATCCTCGAAAGCGCGCTTGGCTTCATCCGAATCGAGGATAAGCGGCGGCACGGACTTTGGGCGGGAATTGCGGTCGAGGGCGACCATCGTGAAATAGGCGGAGAGCGCCTTCTGCGGCTTGCCCTCGTGGTCGAGGTCCTCCACCTCCACATTGACAGCGATCTCCATCGAGCTGTGCCCGACGAAGACGATGTCCGCCGTGCAGGTCACGAGATCGCCGATGAGGATCGGCTGATGGAACTCGAGCTCGTCGACGCGTGCCGTCACAACGTTCGAGCGCGCGTATTTGCGCGCGGCTGCATACGCCGTCGAGTCCATCATCTTCATGATCTCGCCGCCGTGAACGTTGCCGTTCGGGTTCGCCTGACTCGGCATCATGACCTGGCTGATGACAATGCGGTTATTCTCACTCATAAGGTTGTACCCCCTTCGTCTTCCATTTTCCCGGCGCGGCTGCTCCTCGGCGCGCCAGTCTCTCCCGCGGCTTACTCCGCCGCAAAGAGCGGCAGTGGCGCGAGATAGATGATATCACTGCGCTTCGCCGCGTCGCCTTCCGCGAGCGCCGCTGCCTCACCGATGACCGTTCCGCCCGCCTTCTCGCAGAGCGTGCGCAGCGCCTTCATCGAGCCGCCCGTGCTGATGACATCATCGAGCAGCAGCACCTTGTGCCCGCGGATGCGCGCGATATCCGGCCCGTCGAGACAGAGCTGCTGCTCTCCCTCCGTCGTGATGGAGACGTCTTTCACCCAGAGCGGGTCCTCCATGTACGCCTTGATCGACTTGCGCGCGACGACGTAGCGCGGCTTGCCGAGCTGACGGGCGAGCTCCGCGGCAAAGGGGATGCCCTTCGTCTCTGCCGTGAGGATGATCTCCGTCTCCTCCGGCACGCGCTTCGCCATCTCCTGCGCACAGCGCGTGACGAGCTCGACGTCGCCGAGCATGACGAAACCGGCGATGGCGAGCGTCTCCGTCACGTTGAGGATTGGCAGCTGCCGCGTCACACCGGCGACAGTCAGCTCATAGTATCGTTTTGCCATATTACATTCATTCCTTTGGGCTGTGATATGCATCATTATATCATTTTTTCCCGGAAAACGGTAGGCGAGAAACAGCAATTCCAGACAGCAGCCAGGCACTGCCATTTCCTGCATTGACGCGAAAAGGCGGCCCTTGCCGGACCGCCTCGAGAGCATCGTCGATGCCCTGCGTTCTCTTTTACACCTGACGGCAGGAAACGCGCGCAGAAAGGCAGCGGCTGCGCCGCTGCGCCTCAAAAATCAAAGCCGTCACCGCCGCCGTCATAGCTGTCTCCGCCGCCATCATAATCACCGCCATAATCATCACCGCCATAACCATCATAGCCGCTGTCATACGCATCGCCGCCGTCGCCATAGCCGCTGCCATCATCGCCGTCGTCGTAACCGTCATCGCAGCTATCATCCTTTGCGTCGTAGTCACGATCCTCCTCATCGCCGCCGTAGTCGTTCACGTCGTAGTCAGCATCACCGTCGTCATCATAACCGTCATCATCGTAGTCGCTGCTATCATAAACATCGGCATCGTAACTGCCACCACCGATGCCATCGTCATAGCCGGTACCATCCGCCGCAGCGCCGCCGTCATCCGTATCATAGCTGCTATCCATCTGTTGCCGATCGAGCATCTCCTGCTGCCGCGCGGCAATCTCCTGACGGACGAGATCCTGCTGCGCCGCGGCATCATGGTGATGCATGAGCGCCGCGCCGCCGATCGCACCGGCAACGGCAGCGGCC
>JAQYBD010000081.1 GCA_029338835.1 Selenomonadaceae bacterium
GCTAAACCGGATGTTAAGATCCTCGCAACAGGCGGTACGATTGCTGGCAGTGCTGCGTCGGACACGCAGACGACAGGCTACAAGGCTGGCGCACTTGGCGTCGATGTGCTCATCAACGCGGTACCGGAAGTCAAGAACTACGCAGACGTCTCTGGCGAACAGATCTGCAGCATCGATAGCAAAGACATGTCGGATGATGTCTGGCTCAAACTCTCGAAGCGCATCAACGAGCTCACTGCACAGAAAGATGTAGCTGGCGTTGTCGTAACGCACGGCACGGATACGATGGAAGAGACGGCCTACTTCCTGAATCTCACAGTGAAGAGCGATAAACCTGTCGTACTGACAGGCGCTATGCGTCCGGCAACAGCCATCAGCGCCGACGGTCCGATGAATCTCTTGAACGCAGTTCGCATTGCGGCTGACAAGGATGCTGCAGGCCATGGTATCATGGTCGCACTCAACGACGAAATCGACGGTGCTCGCGATGTCACGAAGACGAATACTACGTCGCTGAGCACGTTCAAATCTCCGACTGGCCCGCTCGGCTACGTCTACGACGGCACGCCGACCTTCTGCAACACGCCAATCCGCCTGCATACAGTCAAGAGCGAGTTCGATGTCAGCAAACTGACGTCGCTGCCGAAAGTCTATGTCATCTATAGCACGGCTGGTGCCGACGGAGCTCTCGTCGATGCAGCTGTCGCAGCAGGCGCCCAGGGCATTGTCTATGCAGGCACGGGCAATGGTTCGGTTCACAAAGCAGACGAAGCAGCACTCGCCAAGGCCACAAAGAAAGGGATTGTCGTCGTCCGCAGCTCTCGTGTAGGTACGGGTGCTGTCGTACCGGCTGAGCAGTCCTATATCGATGAGCACTTCATCGATGGTGACTCGCTGAACCCGCAGAAGGCACGTGTCCTGCTTCAGCTCGCCCTGACCAAGACGCATGACCCGCAGGCTATCCAGGCAATGTTCCACAAATATTGATGGTCAGTATACCTTATCTGCCATAAAAAAAGCTCGTCCCAGTCGACGAGCTTTTTCTTTATTTTATTTTTTCATCTCCCAGCCTTCGATTTCTCGCAGCAAATGTTTTCCCTGCTCAATCCGCTTCAAGATGAGAGGATCATGCTGTTTGCGGATGGCTTCGCGTATCTGGAGTTTTCGGATAGCTTTCGCCATTTCCTGTTTTAATATTTTGTACCGTCTGCGAAGGTAATGATTGCGCTGCCGTATCTCAAGCATCTTACTACACTGCTGGCAATGAGTCGGCACATCTTCTTTTTTACGTTCGACAAAGGCCCAGCTCACGGAGAAGTCGTAATCAACGTCCCACTCCCAGGCTTTCTGCCATAGAATCTGGCACGCATCAATTGGATCTCTGCGACGCAAGCCAAGGATTTCCCGCAGAGAGTAGCACCACCCTTTGTTTATCCAATATGAACGATATATCTTATTGCCGTTTGCATCAGGAACGGCAAATTTCTCCAACATGAGCATCTCACGAAGCCTATCCAGCATTTTCGATTTACGTCCTGCATCGTGTGTAACACAAAGCAGGCAGTCTTCACCGAAATATTTCTTGTACCAGTCATTGGTTACTACACGATGCTCCTCGATATTTTCTACACGGTAGTAGAAGGAACCCTCGGGGACAAAGCTCTGTTGTAGTTTCCGCCATGGCTCCATCCCTACAGAAGTATCCCATTCAACCGTAAAGGTCAAGACTTGCCAATTTCCGGATAACTTCTGCCTACCGCTAGGACACGGCAGAGCGTTTGCCAGTCGTTGAATACCATCTGCCGGACCTTCTACTTTATAACATGCGTAATTTTTCATGATGATTCCTCCTTGATAAGATTACTGCAAGGTGCGAAGAACCTTCCTCAGTTGATCGATTCCACGATCAACTACGTAGCATTGATGTTCCAGCCAATCATTCTCCCTATCAAGAGCAAGATATCGTTGACAGGTGTCACAAGGGGCATCTTCCTGCCCATATCGCGTAACCGGCATATAGCGGAGCTCAAGCTGGTTCTCGGGATAATACTGATTATAGAGTTTGTACAGGTACTTCTTTGCTTCTACAAGGGCCGTCTTGGGCAAGCCGAAGATTTCACGGAACATCTGCTGCAGCTCGTAAACAGACCAGTACGAGACACAAAGCCTGCTTTCCTCTGGCCAGTATCGGCGATATTCAGGCCGGTCCAGATAGCTGCAGAGCTTGCTTGCCACTCCTGGTGCGGCCTTCTCAGAACTGCCAGCGCGGATGCAGAGCACATAATCCTGCGGGAAGTATTGCTTTGCATCGTCATTTGTGTAGACGTATTCGTCGTATACGCCCTCAGCAAAGAAATAGATTTCTGCCTCTGGCACATAGCGCTTCGCGAGTTCCTGCCACAGGTCGAGCCAAGGGCCATGCGGTGTCTCTGTCCAGAATGTCCAGAGACTCTTGCCGTCCGGCAGCTTCTCGATATCCTCATCGCGTACATCCTCCAGCACGGAGTTGCAGATCAACTCAATCCGAGATTGGCGGCAAGAGACACCATAGATGTCATCTGGGTCCCAAGCATAGCAATTCTTCCAGAAATCTCCTCGCCAGCTCAGGATCCGGCGTACGATAGCAGCCAGACGCTTGATGCCATCCGTCTCACCTTTCAGCTTGTAACATGTGCAGTAATCGTTCGACATGATGATTCCTCCTCCAAATACATGAGAACAATGGATATGTAAGCAAGCAAAAAAGGACATACTTCTAGCCTGCTTAATCATCAATATCAAAAAACAGGCGGAAGCATGTCCGCAATCTCATGTATGTCGTTGTAGGCGAATCTTCATTCATCATATCTCAGTATAGCATGACATGCCATAAAAGTCCAGATATGGCTATAAATGATAACGCCCATCAAAATCAAGGAATCAATTCGCCGCCTGCCAGTACTCAGGCCCCGGCCAGCCGTAGAAGATGCGATGCTGAGTGGTGATCCAGTCGTGGTCTTCTGCTTTCAGCAGGACCATGTTGTCTGGTGTATCGGCTCCACCTTCAGAGAGTGGCACGACATGGTGGAGTTCCCAGCCTGCGGGGATGCGCTCGAGGTCGTGCTGTGCGAGGAAATCAAGGCGCGCATCCTGGCTGCGCACGACTTCGCTGAGATGATGCGTGCCATGGAATTCACCAGCCTCGGCAAGCTCGGCTAGATTATTCGGCGAATCGTCGAGCAGCATGCCGTCCTCAACGCCTGGCATATCATCGACATCGGTCATAGGCAATAAGTCTCCCGCACCATCAGCATCCGGCAAATCGTCTGCATCAACAGCCCCTGCTGCCTCAGCATTGCCATCTCCCGCTGCATCATCGATAGCATCTACTGCCTCTGACGCAATGAGGATCGTCCCTCCAATCACGGCACAATTGCGCAGGCCGCGGCGGAATCTCTTCGCTGCTTCTGTATCATCCGTGCAGGCCGCCTTCACGCCATTGCAGACCGTGCCGGCCGCTGTGGCCGCTGCTTTCGCGGCACCCTTTACGCGACGTACCTGCATCTCTGCGATTTTCTTCCCAGCGGCTTTGTAATTGCCATCCTTCGCCTGCTGGCTGGCCTCGTAGTAGTCACATGCCTTGCGCGCCATGCAGCCCGTCACGCTCTTGGCGATGGTCCAGACGAGACCGGCCGCACCGCCGATGACACGCCCTGCCTGATACACCGTCTGGCGGACCTCTTCCTGCCCTTCCTCGCTCTCGCTGTAGTAGCGGATACGCTCCTGCAGTTCATCTGCGGTCTGCTTCAGCTTCTGTTCCACATTCAGCGGCTGCTCGTTCTGACTTTTAGCATCACTCATGGTAATCCCCCCTGCTATCCTTTCACTTCCCTTTCTCAATATCTATGATAGCAGAGAGCGTCTCATGGATTGTGTCAAAAAACATGTGACCTTTCAGGAAAACTCGTGCATCATCCAGACCATGACCTGCTGCACGTCAATCAGGAAATCCATGCACTCGCGCGCCTCCTGATGGCGGATGGCATTAATGTGTGCGGCCCGGTTGCGATAGCGCTTTGTCACACGCTCCGCATCTTTGCCGATACGCGTGAGATCATCCCAGATCTTTGCTTCACTGAGGCCTTTGCGGAAAAGCTTCTGCTCTGCATAGGCCAGCAGGCAACGCCTGTCCTGCTCATTGACGGCATCTGAGATATGCTCCTGCACGCGCGTGTTGCAGAAATACGGCACACTGCCGAGCGTAAAATGCGTTTCAGGCATCTTACGCCACTTTCCCTGCCTGTCACGATAGCGGAGGACGCTCGGCCACTGCGCCCACTGCGTAGCAAAAGGATGGTGCTTCTCCATAAAGGCGCTGTAATCGCAGAAGAAGCGCTGATGCAGCTCCGTCTCGAGTGCTTTGAGCATCAGGATGCAGACACCAGAGTAATCCATCTGGTCTGGCACAGCCTCCATCTGCGCATATAAGACACGCGCTGTGATGAGGAAGCGCCGTGACTGTGGGCGCAGCCTGCCCCAGTCCCTGCCGAAGCGCTCCTGCAGGATTTCCTGCGCCCGCTCGCAGAGGTCATGACTGCGCAGCAGGGATGAGTCGAGCAGCCTGGCTGTCAGCTTGTCCGAGAACGCCTCGAGTATCTTCTCCTGCGCCTCTGCATCATCGGCCCCGACAGCCAGATATGATTCTGTCTCCTTCTGCAGGCGGCTGATATCTCCTGTCAGATTTTCGAGCACGCCCTGTACATCCGTCAGAGCGTCATCGACTGCATCGAAGCGCTCGGTCATATCATCGTGCAGATCATCGACTTTCTGATTCACCTCATGGAGCCCCTGCTCAAAGAGAGCACGCAGCTCCGCGATGGCATCCGCCAGACGATTGGCATCAGCCAGCGAGTCGCGCT
>JAQYBD010000082.1 GCA_029338835.1 Selenomonadaceae bacterium
ACAAATGATTCATGTTGCATTGTTTAGTTTTCAAAGAACAACTTGTTGTCTTTCGAAGCTCTCGCTTCAAGCGACTTTATTATCTTATCGCATTTCTCTCAGGCTGTCAAGAACTTTTTTATTTCTTTTTTCAACCCGATGCGTCCAGCCCCACCGGCTTCCGTTCAAGGAGTTCCGTATGGCTGCCGTATCTCGCAGCGACTTGTATTATGATACACGTCCTTATTGCTCTTGTCAATACTATTTTAGAAAAAATATAAAAAAAACGGAAGAACTGTGTAATCAGTCCTTCCAGTCCCCCACGATCCCCTTTACAGATACGTATATAGCAGCACTGCGATAACACCTGGTACGCCGAAAAAACCGGCAATCAAGGCGCTCAGAAACGTGATCTGCACTTTGGCAGCAAATATCTTGACCACCCACAAGAGGATAGCTCCTACGATACTGTTCGTGATGAGTTTCCATACTAGCTGCAGCGGCAGCGATATGATTTTCCCCACGAGACAAAGTACAACAAGGCCTACAGCAAAGGCCGTAAGCAATTCAAACATCAGATTTCCCTCCGATTCTCCATGGCCTTGGAGAGCGTAACCTCATCCGCATACTCGAGATCGCCGCCCACCGGCAGACCATGCGCGATGCGCGTCACCTTGATACCGAGCGGCTTCAGCAGCTTGGCAATATACATCGCCGTTGCTTCGCCCTCAACATTTGGATTCGTAGCCATGATGACCTCTTTGACCACATCTCCTTGCAGGCGATTCAGTAGTTCTTTGATGCGGATATCGGAAGGGCCTACCCCCTCCAAAGGTGACAAGGCACCATGAAGCACATGATAGACCCCGCGATAATCGCGCATACGCTCCATAGCAGCCACATCCTGCGGCTGTTCAACAACACAGATAATCGAGTGATCCCGTTCCGGCGACCCACATATTGCACAGGGATTCTGATCACTGAGATTAAAGCACGTGTTGCAATAACCGATTTTCTCCTTGGCATCGATGATGGCAGAAGCCAGTTCTTTCGCCTGGTTCGCATCCATATCAAGCACATGATAAGCAAGACGCACTGCCGTCTTTTGGCCAATGCCAGGCAGTGCGCGAAAATGTTCGATTAAATTTGCCAAGGGGGCAATGTATTGCATCTCAGAACAATCCCGGCGGCAGGCCAAGACCGCTCGTGAGCTTGCCCATCTCCGAGGCCATCATATCGTCTACTTTCTTCGTAGCCTCATTGAATGCAGCCGAAATCAGATCCTGCAGCATCTCCACATCTTCGGGGTCGACAGCAGCCGGGTCGATCGTCAAGGACTGAACCTGCTTCTCGCCGTTCATGACGACCTTGACAGCGCCGCCGCCAGCCGTGACATCGACAGTCTTGCGCTTGAGTTCATCCTGCATCTTCTTCATTTCATTCTGCATCTTCTGGACTTTCTTCATCATGCCGGCCATGTTGCCCATGTTGCCCATTCCACCAAACATAGATTACACCTCTCGTTCTCATGCAATCTGCATGCATCTTGATTGTTTCTCTAGATTAGACTATCAAATTAACGTGCTTCCGTCAACTCAAAACCATTTATCCTGTGCAGTCGATGTCATATTCATTCGTCTTCCTCCGTGGGCAGAGGCACATCGCCATCTTCCGGCAAAGGAATGGCACCGTCTCCGTAGATATCAGCCCCGTCATCAGCCGGGGAAGCGTCTTTCTCTTGCGTATCATGCGATGCGGTGTCTTCCACGCCGACGACATTGGCACCGAATACGTCAAAAGCCTTCTTGAGGGAAGCACGCTCAGCGGGCGCGACTTCCTGCAGGATATCCGCCGGTTCAGGCTTTGGCGCAGCGGGTTCCTTGCTCTGCGCCGCCTTTCCTGCAGCAGGGCGCGGACGCGGCGGCGGTGTTCTGGGAGCATTCTCACCAGTACAGATGATGCGCATCTCCCGTCCCGTGAGGTCAAGCAGGATGGCTTCGATGGCCTTGCGATAATTGCGCATGACGAGAGACGCCATGAGATCGCTCTGCATGCTCATATGGAACTGATGCTCCGACATGCCTGTAAAGCGGGCATTCTGGATACAGGCAATGATCGGTGCTTTATGCCGGGCACGCAACTGGTCGAAGAGCTGCTGCCAGAGGGCAAGGCCCTCCTGATTGACGGCAGCAGTTTCAGTCGGGACAGTTGCTGCACCAGGAACGGGTACAGTCTGCGCAGGCGATGCTGCCACACGCTTCCGGCCTGCCGATGATGCCGCAGGCGCAGCGGCGGGGATTGGGGAGCCCTTTTGCCCCTGCTGCGCTGCTGCCAGAGCAGCCGTCACCTTTGCAAGCTTTGCCTCAAGAGCCGCCAGACGGGCTTCCCCTTCCCGGACACCGCCCGCCGAAGCAGGAGCTGCCTGGCGTGACAGCGATTCACGCTGTTCCTCTTCCCGGCATAACGACATGAGTGCCACCTCGACGGCGATGCGCGGCTGCGGTGACCATTTCATCTCTGTCATAGCTTCATGCAGGCGACGAATCATACGCGGCAGATCATCAGCGGCGAACAGCCTGCTCTGCCTGGCCAGGATCTCCTGTGACTCAGCATAAAGGTCCATGGATTCCACCGTACCGGCAGCCTGGAAAATCATAAGGCTGCGCAAGTGCAAGGACAATTCCGCAAGGATCTGCTTGAGATCCTTGCCGTCACGCAAGAGTTCCGCCACGATCTCCAGGGATGTCTGGACATCGTGCGCAGCCACCGCCTCCGTCATCTTATAGATCCAGTCGTGACCTATCAGCCCCAGGATCTGGCGCACGCGCTCCACGGTAATCGTGCCTTCCGCCAAGGCAGCACACTGATCAAGGAGCGAAAGCGCGTCGCGCATACCGCCATCTGCCTGCAGGGCGATCATCGCGAGAGCTTCCGGTTCAGCCTTCATGCCCATCTGCTCCGTAATATAGGAAAGACGGCTCTCGATCTCTTCCACCGTAATGCGCTTGAAGTCATAACGCTGGCAGCGGGACTGGATAGTGGCCGGCACCTTGTGCGCTTCTGTCGTTGCCAGGATGAAGACGACATGCTCCGGCGGTTCTTCCAGGGTTTTCAGCAACGCATTGAAGGCCTCGGTGGTCAGCATGTGCACCTCATCGATGATGTAGACCTTGTAGCGTCCATCGACCGGCGCGAACTTGACCGTCTCGCGCAAATCACGGATTTCATCGATGCCGCGATTGGAGGCCGCATCGATCTCAAAGACATCCATCGAGGAGCCGTCCGAGATCTTACGGCACTGCTCGCACTGCCCGCAGGGCTCCGGCGTCGGCCCATGCTCGCAGTTCAGGGCTTTTGCCAGGATCTTGGCCGTACTCGTCTTGCCCGTGCCGCGCGGGCCGGAAAACAGATAAGCATGGCCGATGTGACCGCTCGTGATGGCATTGGCCAGTGTGCGGCTGATGTGTTCCTGCCCGACCAGATCCTTGAAGGTCTGTGGCCTCCATTTACGATAAAGCGCGATATACGCCATCGCGTCTCCCCCTCCCAAAATACGTATAGCAAAAAGGCAGCCTTGCCGGCTGCCCTCATCCTTTTCCACGTCGAACCGCAGTCTCCAGGCACCCTCGCGGCACATGGAACGATTCGCTTAACGCTGCTTCCTTCCGGACCTGACGTGGTTCACGAGGCCCCATTGCGCAAGACCCAGGCGCTGCGGCCCGACCTGAAAAAGGATATAAAAATGGCGGAGAGTGAGAGATTCGAACTCTCGATACAGGTTTCCCCGTATACACGCTTTCCAGGCGTGCTCCTTCAACCACTCGGACAACTCTCCACAATGCTCTAC
>JAQYBD010000083.1 GCA_029338835.1 Selenomonadaceae bacterium
TTTGACTACGAATCAAAGGGTCGGGGGTTCGAGTCCCTCCTGGGTCACCATTGTGGGTAGGTGCCCGAGTGGTTAAAGGGAACAGACTGTAAATCTGTCATCTTCGGATTACGATGGTTCGAATCCATCCCTGCCCACCACTATGAACGATGAGGCGTCGCGTATGCGGCGTCTTTTTTGTTTGCCGGGATTCGGACAAAGGAAAAGGCCCTTCCAGCTGGAAAGGCCTTTTGTGAATGGCAGCGTTCAGAAGAGGCTGGTCTGTTCTGCCACCTCGGCGGGAGCGTGACGTGGGCTTGCGAGTGGCTGTTCGACCTTGCGGAATCCGGGTTTCTGCATTTCTGCCAGGAAATCGGCGAGTACATCATGTTCTGTGCCGCCGGCGGCGATTTTGAGGAGACAGGTAGCAGACGGCTGCAAGACGCGCGTGATTGTCACCTCGTCAGCCGGCAGACTTTCATTCTGGTCGTTGACGTAGATGATATCTTTCTGGAGCGGCAGCTTCAGGAGTTTCTTGAGGTCGCGCAACTCGTCAGCGGCGATGTGGCTGAAGGGGAGTCCCAGATAGCCGGCGAATGGATTGTTGGCCGGGCCACCGATGATCTTAGCAAGTTTCTGGTAGCAGTGAAGCGTGGCCAGCGAATCGGCAAGCGCGCCATGCGCTTTTGTGTCCTGCCAGTCGTACTGGAAGTAGGCGGCACATTCAATGAGCTTGAACTTGCGCCATTTGCCGCGCTGGTTACCGGGGACCTTGCGGTATTCAGCAAAGGCGTCCATGACATCGTAGGTGCGATGAGGCTGCACGCTGAGTCCGCTCTGGCGCAGCAGGCGCAGGTCAAAGCCGAGATTGTAGCCGACGAGCATCGTGTCCTTGTCGTTGAGCAGAGCTTCGATTTCCTGCTTGTCACTGAGGATTGCAGGCTTCCCGACAAGATCCTGCGGGCTGATGTGATGGACTTGCTGGGCCTGTGGCCATTCCTTATGCATCTGCGGCGCGTAGAGCCGGTCGAGGAGGACGTTGCCGTCGCCGTCGACCATGGCAAGTGAGAGGACTTCGTCCGTCACGCGCACGCCGGTGGTTTCGGTATCGAAAACGATGATCTTCATTTCATCACCTTTTCCTTTCTTTTAGGATCACTTTTGGTCGATGGGGCAGGAATGGACGGTGCCGCCGCGTTCTGCCGTATGCTTGCCTTCAAAAAGTGCCTGGCTCACGCGCCGCATGAGTTCTTCTTCCTCAGCCTGCGCGCTGAAGATAACCTGCTTGTTTTCGGGCATCACTTCACCGTTTAGTTCCGTGATGGCCAGCTGCAGGCGATGGTCTTTATCCTTGCGGAAGGAGTAGGAATGACGTGTGGCCAGCCACTCCGTGATCATCTCGATATTCTGGAATGATGCGTTCTTGTTGTATTCTTTGTAAACTTCGGCTGCGATGGCCGCGGCTCTCTGTTTATCCTCGCTGGCGCCGATGAGAGAGAATGTCTTGGTCTGTTCTTCCGTGAGGAGCTTGGTAACAATGTACAGCATGGGGATCCCTTCCTTTGTTCTCATGATAAGATACGAAAAAAGCACCAGCCGCAGCTGATGCCTTACTTTCATATGGTGACCCAGGAGGGACTCGAACCCCCGACCCTTTGATTCGTAGTCAAATACTCTAATCCAGCTGAGCTACTGAGTCATGTTCGTCTTTTGCTCTCGCAATCAACGTATATTATAATAGCATGGACTTTCCCTTCTGTCAACGGGGTTTCAAAAAAAATATAAATTTTTTCGGAAGGGATGAAAGGCTGTTTCGGTGAACGTACTCCCGCCTATAGAGGCGGGAGCTTCCTGCTTCAACGATTAAAAGTGAATTCTGTTCATTTTTCTCTTTATAATGATGTCATTTTCTATTATAATGGAGTAGACACAAAAGCTAGATGGAAAGGAAACGGAGCGATCGATATGGAGGAAAAGATGGGACGCCGGGAGCGGAAGAAGCTGCAGTCGCGCAAGGCTATCCTGGATGCAGCGGTACGGGAGTTCTCTGCTAAGGGGTTCAAGGAAACTTCCGTGGCAGATATCATGAATGCGGCAGATCTCGGTATCGGCACGTTCTATAATTATTTTCAATCAAAGGAAGAGGTCCTCATGTGCCTGCTGGCTCGTCTTGTCGATGAGGTGGATGCAGGCCTCAATGAGCTGAGGGCGGCGAAGCGGCCTTCTTATGAGCTGTTGGAGGCCGGCAGCCGCATCACGGCACGGTTCCTTGACGAGAACCGCTTTGTCCTGCCGCTGTTCCTCTCGGCAGCAGAGCATTCAGCGATGCCCGCTGGCCATCGGGATCAGCCTATGCCAACGCCCGGCTTCAAACCCGTTTTTGAAGATATTGTGCGTCAGGGACAGCAGGCAGGCGAACTCCGCAAGGACATCCCCGCAGAGATCATTGCGGAGATGTTCCATTCCATCTATCAGGCAGCAGCATTCAGCAAGCTGTCCATCGGTTTCCAGGAGAATGTTGCGCTCAAGACGCGGCTGCTCCTGTCTGGCATCAAGAAATGAGCAGAATCTATGTAGTCGATTTAGGAGTGTTTTGTAAATGATCAGTGTAACGAAGCTTTTATTTGCCCGGGAGTATTTTGGTGACCGGCTGCGCTATACGAAGAATGCGCACACGATGCGCAACGGAGCGGCGGAGGGCGTTGGCCCTGTCGTCGTCTGGAATTCCACGAAGACCTGCAATCTCAAGTGCATGCACTGCTATATGCAGTCTGATGCCAAGAAATATCAGAACGAACTGACAACGGAGGAAGCTAAGAAATTCATCGATGATCTTGCGGACTTCCATGTGCCGGTACTGCTGTTCTCGGGCGGCGAGCCGTTGATCCGCCCGGATTTCTTTGAGCTGGCAGAGTATGCGCAAGCGAAGGGGGTGCGCCCGACGCTCTCGACGAACGGCACGCTGATCACGCGTGAGGTCGCACAGCGCATCAAGGATATCGGCGTCGGCTATGTCGGCATCTCGCTCGATGGGCTCAAGGATGTCAACGATAAATTCCGTGGGGTGGACGGTGCGTATGAGAAAGCTATGCAGGGCATCAAGAACTGCGTGGCCGTCGGCCAGCGCGTCGGCCTGCGCTTCACGATCAATCATCATAATATCCAGGAACTCGACCGGATTTTTGACTTTATCGAGGCAGAGAACATCAACCGTGTCTGCTTCTACCATCTTGTCTATTCCGGACGTGGGGAGCAGATGATGGATCAGGATGTCACGCCGGAAGAATCGCGCCGTGCCATGGATACCATTATCCGCCGTACGAAAGATTTTGAGGAACGCGGACTCAAGAAGGAGATCCTGACTGTCGATAATCATTGTGACGGTCCCTATATGTACATCAAGGCACTTGAGGCGGGCGACATCGAGACGGCGGCCCAGATCAAGAAGTACATCTCGATGAATGGCGGCAACCGCTCCGGCATCGCCTTCGGCGAGGTCGATCCCCTGGGCTACGTCCATCCGGATCAGTTCACGCAGCATCACACGTTCGGCAATGTGCGCGAGCGCAAGTTCGGTGATATCTGGCAGGATACGTCGAATCCCATCATGGCGGGGCTCAAGGATCGCAAGCCGCTCCTCAAAGGACGCTGTGCGAAGTGCAAATGGCTCGAGAACTGCAATGGCAATTTCCGCACGCGCGCGGAGGCTCGCACGGGCGACTTCTGGGAGTCAGACCCGAGCTGCTACCTGACAGACGAAGAGATTGGACTGATGGAGGAGACGAAATGAAAATCATCTCGTGGAATACGACAAATGCCTGCAATATGTACTGCGCCCACTGCTACCGTGACGCCGGCTGCAAGGCGGAAGAAGAACTCAGCACGGAGGAGGGCAAGAAGCTCCTCTCAGAGATCGCCAAGGCCGGGTTCAAGATCATGATCTTCTCGGGGGGTGAGCCCTTGATGCGCCCCGATATCCTCGAACTCGTCAAGTATGCATCGGATCTGCACATGATCCCGGTCTTCGGCACGAACGGTACGCTCATTACACTCGACATGGCGAAGAAGCTCAAGGAAGCCGGTGCCCGCGCGATGGGCATCTCGCTCGATTCGCTCGACCCGCAGAAGCATGATAAATTCCGCAGCTTCCCGGGCGGCTGGGAAGGCGCCGTGCAGGGCATGAAGAATTGTGCTGCCGTTGGCCTGCCTTTCCAGATCCATACGACGGTCATGGACTGGAATCAGCAGGAACTCGAAGCGATGACGGATTTTGCCGTGGAAATCGGCGCGAAGGCTCATCATTTCTTCTTCCTCGTACCGACGGGTCGTGCGAAGACCATCGAGGAAGAGTCTCTGCGTGCGGAGCAGTATGAGGATGTCTTGACGCGCATCATGAAGAAGCAGCAGGAAGTCGATATTGAACTCAAGCCGACGTGCGCGCCGCAGTTCCTGCGCATTGCTGACCAGCTCGGCTACAAGACGCGCTTCCATCGCGGCTGCCTGGCGGGGCTCTCGTACTGCATCATCAGCCCGCGTGGCAAAGTGCAGCCATGTGCGTACCTGAATATGGAACTCGGCGATGTGCGCGAGACGCCGTTTGACGAGATCTGGGCGAAGAATGAAGTCCTGCAGAAGCTCCGCACGCTTGACTACAGCGGCGGCTGCGGTTCCTGCCAGTACAAGGGCGCCTGTGGCGGCTGCCGTGCGCGCGCTGCGTATTATCATGAAGGAGATTATATGAGCGAGGAACCCTGGTGTCTCTACCATGGACGCCACGGTCAATAAGAATATCCTCTCATTTCATCTCATTGACAAAATAGCGGGTTGCGACAGAATGAACAAGCATTTTGTCACAACCCGCTGTTTTCTTTTGCCGGTGTCATTTGCCAAGCTGTTTCTTGGCGACAGCTTTGACCCATTTCCAGTGCCAGACGATGTGGAAGAGCAGGCCGAACATCATGATGTACCCGCTGTACGTGTGTATGCTCGTGACGATACCTTTGAAGGCGCGTCCGCTGCCAGCTCCCATATAGTGGAGGAGATGAAAGTCGAGAATGATACCTGTGAGGACGCAAACGAGGCCGCTGAGGAACAGCAACAGGTCCAGGTAGAAGTTTTTCTTCATGGCAATCCCTTCTTTCTGAGTTTCTATGTATCTTCATGTTTTTCTTTCAGTCTACGGGAAAGGCATGAAAACACTGTGGAGATTCGATGAAATTTTCATTACAGCAGTCCGGTGCATTTTGGCCAAATGCAATCGTAAAGGATATAAGGTGACTCTATGATATTTTCAAACAAGAACAAGATCCTTTTTATCATGATGATGGCTTCGTTCCTGACGCCATTCACAAGCAGTGCCTTGACTCTTTCGCTGCCGGACATCGGGCGGGACTATGGCGCTTCTCCGAATGAACTCGGCTGGGTCCTCGAGGTCTTCTTGCTGGCATCCATCGTCTGCCTGCTGCCGATGGGCAAATTGGCGGATCGTCTCGGCAAGCGTCGGATCTTTCTTTGGGGAACCATCCTTTTTACCGTATCGTCTGCGCTCTGCATCGTGACGCCGGGGATGGTGTTCCTGCTCGCGGCCCGGGCTCTGCAGGGCGTGGCAGCGGCGATGCTTTTTGCGACGAATATGTCCATTGTCGCCTTGAGCTTCCCGAAGGAACAGCGCGGACGGGCACTGGGCTGGATGGTTTCGATGGTTTATGTCGGCCTGGGCTGTGGCCCGGTGCTTGGCGGCCTGCTCAATTATTATACTGGCTGGCAGAGTATCTTTGTGTTCATTACCCTGGTCTGCCTGGCCTGTGTCATCGCGACCATGCGCTACTTGCATCAGGAATGGCTTGAGCAGGATACGACAGGAACGGATGGCTGGGGCGCATTGCTGTACGGCCTGGCCATGCTCCTGGCTATGTTCGGGCTTTCAGAACTGGCAGAGCTTTCGTGGGGATGGATGGCATTGGCGAGCGGACTGCTGCTGTTTGTATCTTTCCTCCGTCATGAGAGGAAAACGCGAAATCCCATCTTGCCTGTCCATATCTTTGTAGAGAATCGCTCGTTCTCACTGTCGAATCTCGCAGCCATGATCAATTACAGTGCGACTTTTGCCATCAGCTTCCTGCTGTCCATCTATCTGCAGTCCATCCTCGGGCTGACTTCCCGGGAAGCAGGGATCATGATGCTGATCCAGCCTCTGGTCATGGCCCTGCTTTCCCCGTTGGCCGGCAAACTTTCCGATACGCATGCACCGACGTGGATCGCGACACTGGGCATGACCATCACGGCTATTGGCATCCTGGGACTGGCCGTAGCGGTTCACCTGCAGTCGTTCTGGCTAGTCGTGCCGGTCGTTGTTGTCATTGGCGTTGGCTTCGCTTTTTTTGCCGCACCGAACAACAATGCCATCATGGGGTCGGTAGCGAAGCATCAGTACAGTCTGGCCACTTCCATGATTGGCACAGTCCGTCTGGTGGGGCAAGTCGTCTCGGTGGCTATCGTGACGATGGTCTTGTCCCTTGACTGGGATGCCCTGACTCCGGGAGCAGGACTCATGCGCAATATCGAGATTTCCTTTGTCGTTTTCACGGTACTCTGTGTCATTGGCATCTTGCCGTCTGTGGCCCGCAGCATGTCCAGAGATCAGGCATGATACCCGTGACTCCTGGCTGAGCCCCAGCCGTTGTGGTGGGAGACTGGGCGGGATTTGAAAAACATGGCTGATTCCTGCTATAATGATGGTGATTCTGAGGTGTTGCGTGGACCGCTGCAGGCGGCGTTGGAAGATTGTGAGGAAGTCTATGATCAAAATCATTTTCTCGGATATGGATGGGACTCTGCTCGATGAGCATGGCAATGTACCGGCAGGCTTTGATGAACTTGCGGAGGAACTGGAGAAACGCGGCGTGATGTTTGCACCGGCCTCCGGCCGCCAGTATTATTCTCTGGAAGACAGCTTCATGAAGTACAAGGACCGCTTCCTGTTCCTGGCAGAGAATGGCACCGTCGTCATGTACAAAGGGGAAAAGATCTTTACTTGCCCCATGGATAAGCAGCTGGCTCAGCAGGTCTTGAAGACAGCAGAAGCTTTGCCGGACGTATATGGTGTCTTCTGCGGCACGAAGAATGGCTATGTGTTGACGCATCAGTATACCGACGAGTTTCTGGAGGAGCTGGATAAATATTATACCCACTCTGAACCTATCCCGTCGTTCATCGATGTACCGGATATCCCCGTCAAGGTATCATTCTATGATCCTACGGGACGTGCGGCTGAGACCATCTATCCCGTCATGAAGACGTTTGAATCGCGCCTGCAAGTCGTGCTGGCCAGTGATTACTGGGTGGATCTCATGAATCCGGGCATCAATAAGGGCGTTGCTGTCCGGGAAGTGCAGAAGCGTTTTGGTATCCGTCCGGATGAATGTGCGGCCTTCGGCGATTATATGAATGATGCCGAGATGATGGAGTCTGTTTATTATAGCTTCGCCATGGGCAATGCCTATCCGGAAATCAAGAAGCTGGCGCGTTTTGAGACGGCAACGAATGAGGAACATGGTGTACTGCTCGGGATCAGACGACTGATGAAGGAAGGACTGATGTAAATGCGGATCGATTATCACATGCATTTTGAGAAAGGCTCTTATGATGAGGACTGGGCAGAGGGCTTCTTTACGGCTGCGAAAAAGCGTGGCCTGGCAGAAATCGGCATCTCGGAGCATTCGCATACCTTCCCGGAATTCAAATCCCTTTACTACCAGGATCTCATCCTGGACGATTCCTTCATTGGCAAATTCCAGCAGCAGTGGCTGAAGACAAATAAGTTCAAGTATACGCTTGACGACTATTTCGCTTTCATGGCCAAACTGCAGAAGAAACATGCGGTCAAGATTGGCATTGAGGTCTGCAATTTCCAGGACCAGGCAGCTGTCCGCGATATCCTCCAGGATTATGATTTTGATTATATCATCGGCTCGGTCCATTTCCTGCATGGGTGGGCTTATGATTCGTCGGAGATCAAGGCAGAGTGGGACAGGATCCCTCTCGAAGATATTTACCGCTGGTATACGGAGGAAGTGGAGAAACTGGCGGATGCCGGGCTCTATGATGTACTCGGGCATCCGTTCAATATCCGTTTGTTCCGCTATTTGCCAGATTTTGATGTGATGCCATATCTTACGCGTGCAGCCAAGGCCATGAAGAAGGCCGATATGGCTGTTGATGTCAATACGGGTACGTATTACCGTTATCCCATCCATGAGATTTCGCCGTATGCGGATTTCATGAAGGTCGCTGCGCACTTTGATTTGCCCATCATCACATCTTCGGACGCGCATCAGCCGGAAGACTGCGGCAATTACAATGAAGAAGCGGTGGCATATGCCAAACGCTTTGGCTATACGGGGACACTGCGTTTTTCTCACCGGCAGCGCTCATTTATTTCGTTCGATTAAAGCATAATTCTTGATTATTCTATCATAATTTTTATTGCTTAACCTCTTGACGCGCCTGGTGGGGAAGGATATAATAAGCATGAACCGGACGAGAGACGGTTGGAGGTAAGTCCATTTCATTCACATTTCGTTTGCACGGATGTTGCATTTGATGTCTGGCAGTTTTGGTTGGGAACGGTTGCACGTCAAGGATGTATCTAGTGCTGTAGGGTGATTGCTCGAAATGGGTTTTGGATGTTTGTTTTACCATTCCTGATTTTGTAATCATGCAGTAACGAAGAGAGGTTTTATCGTGAAAGTACAGATTTATTCCCAGTGGTGTGAAGACGTATTTGTTCCGGCCAGAGTCAAGCAGTTCTCAAAGGCAGCCCGTCTGATGGGATGCACTGGTTTCCAGGAATATGCACAGCAGCATGACCTGAAAGAGGCGGAAGTCCTCGATGAGCGTGAACTCGTGGGCCGCTGGCTTGCTAAAAATACGGGTGAGGTTCCTGTCAAAGCAGAAGGCGTTGCCTGAAACAATACAACACCAAGAGGCGCATGGCCGTGATGCCATGCGCCTTTTTTCATACCTATTTTTTTGCCGATGGTCAATGTGCGCTGCCGAGCAGGATCAGACGGAGTCCCAAGGCAAACATGGCCAGGGAGAGGAGGGTCAGGATGATCTTTGACTTCGTCTTGCGCGAAATCTTGGCGCCGACCTGGGCACCGATGGCGGCACCGATGGAGATACAGATGGCCGGGATCCAGACAATGTGATTGAGCAGGTAGTGCGAGACGACGCCGAACGCCGAGGAGCAGGCCAGGACGAAATGGCTGGTTGCTGTGGCAACATGGACCGGGAACCCGAGCAGATAGATCATCAGCGGTACATGGATGACGCCGCCGCCAATACCGAAGATGCTGGAGAGGAAGCCCACGCCAAGGCTGGCGACGATACCGAGCGTGCGGTTGTAATGGAAGTCCTTTGGCAGCTCAAAGAGGTCTGTGGCTGGTTTATGCGTGGAGTTCCAGTACATGATGATGGACATGAGGAGCAGGAAGATGCCGAAATAGAGGTCGAGCATCGGTGTGCTGAAACGGCTGACGATGTAGGAGCCGAGGATGGCACCAGGCAGCGTTGCAAGCGCAAAGGGGATGGCGGCGTCAAAGAAGACGCGTTTTTGCCGGATATAGGCCAATGTACCCGAGAGGGCGTTGGCGAAGACGACGACCAGCGAGGTGCCGGCAATCTGTCCCGCTGTATGGAAGTAAGGATAGATGCCGCCGTCTGACATGCAGAGGATGAAGATCGGGACACAGATGAGTCCGCCGCCGATGCCGACGAGGGTCCCAAAGGTGCCGACGCCGATGCCCAGCAATAAAAACAGGATAATGTCCATGAAAAGCCTTCTTTCTTTATTTCTATCAGGAACAGCAATGTTATTATATCATATCCGTGACAGGTGTTTCACCCGTTGGCCATATGACTTTCTGATGCAGTCAATATCTTTTTCGTTGGTGTTTCATCGTTTGTCTTTTTCTGCTTTTGGGCAGGTATTTGCGGAGTACAGCGCGAATTATTCCCTAAGAAGAAAATCAGGAAAGAGAGGTTGGTCTTTATGAAACGCTTTATGGATGAAGATTTTCTCTTGAATTCGGAATTGGCCGAAGACCTGTATCATGAGTATGCGGAAAAGCTCCCCATCATTGACTACCATACCCACATTCCTGTGCGTGATATTGCGGAGAACCGGCAGTATCACAACCTGGCTGAGGCCCTGGTGGACAATCCTGTGGCTCGCCGGCTGATGCGCGGCAATGGCGTGCCGGAGAAGTACATCACAGGCGGAGAAGCACCTGCCCGCGAGCGGTTCCAGTATTTTGCCAAGGCCTTGGAAAAAGCGGTGGGCAACCCGCTCTATACCTGGGTGCATCTGATCCTGCGCCGTGTCTTTGACTGCCGTCATGTGCTGAGTGCAGCAACGGCCGATGAGGTTTGGACGCATTGTGAGGAAAAAATCCAGGATGGTTCGGTATCGGCACGTTCCCTGCTGACAGCTGGGCATGTCGAAGCGCTGTTCACTGCAGACTGCCCGGAAGACACGCTCAAATGGCATCGCATGCTGCGGGAAGAGGCCTATCCGGTCAAGATCCTGCCGGTCATGCATCCCGATGCAGCACTCGATATCGCAGATCCGGAATGGGGCAACTACATGCTCTATGACCTGGGACAGACGGCGGATGTTGACATCACGACCATGCGGGATGTGCGGGAAGCCCTGGCCAAACGCATCGCTTACTTTGATGCCATGGGCTGCCGCACGGCTGATCATGGATTCCCGCGCATCGTTTATCGGGAAGCGGAGGAATATGAACTCGATGATATCGTTGGCCGCGTCATCCATGGCAAAGGCGCCCCGAGTCAGGAAGAAATCGAGAAATATCAGACGGCACTCCTGCGTTTCCTCGGCAAGCAGTATGCGGAGCATGGCTGGGTCATGCAGATCCATTACGGCATCCTGCATGATGTGAATCAGGCAATGAAGGTGAGACTGGGGACGGACGCAGGCTTTGACTGCATCAGTGCCAGCAGCAATGGAGAAGGACTGGCCAGGCTCCTGGACCTGCTCTCGCGCGAGGAGGCTTTGCCGCGCATGATTGTCAGCTCGATGAACCCTGCGGATGAGGTGGTAATAGGCTCTATCCTCGGGGCTTTCCAAGCGGGAGAGCCCGGCCATCTGCAGCTCGGTCCTTCCTGGTGGGTCAATCAGACCCCGGATGGTATCCGCCGTCAGTTTGCCACGATGGCCAGCCTGGGCATCCTTGGCACGGGCGTGGGCTTTGCCACGGATATGCGCAGCGTGATGTTCTGGCCCTGCCATGAATATTATCGTCGCATCCTCTGCGATTATCTGGCCGACCAGGTTCTCAAGGGGATTTACCCGTCTGACCAGGATGCTCTTGGCATGCTGATCCGCAATGTCTGCTATGAGAATATCAAATCGTTCTTCCATATCGAATGAGACCGAATGGGCAAGGCGTTCATAACGCGCCGGATTGGGCGCAACAAAAAAGAGGCTTCCATCCCGAAGCCTCTTTTGTCTGCAAGTGGCGGAGTGGAGAGGATTCGAACCTCCGCACCGGTTACCCAGCCTAACGATTTAGCAAACCGTCCTCTTCAGCCTCTTGAGTACCACTCCATATGGCGGAGAGGGTGGGATTCGAACCCACGGTGCATTGCTGCATCACCGGTTTTCAAGACCGGCTCCTTAAACCACTCGGACACCTCTCCAT
>JAQYBD010000084.1 GCA_029338835.1 Selenomonadaceae bacterium
AAGAGTCAGGGCAGACGAAAACGGTAGCAGTAGAGCGGTTCTTGACAAAATGCTTGGATGAATATTTTGCAATTCCGAAAGAACGTCGTTCTATTAATTGATCATTTGTAGTTGACGCGTTCTACCTGCTCAGAATGGTCAGAAAAAGTTCTCATTTCTTCGAATCGGCAAGATAAGAAGAAAACGAGGACTTTTTGCTGTCCTAGAATAGATACACTTCCATAGGCACAAAAAGAGGCACTTGCCAATCGGACAAAGAACCTCTTTGATGTCATGGAGTGTTACTGAAAATGTTGTGTCGCAGAATCTTGTACACCCAGGTATGTCTTCAGAGCTTCCTGCAACAGATGAGAATAATTTACTTTTTCTCTCTTTGCAAGAATATCCAGCCAGCGAGGAATGGTAACCGTTTTGTTCGTTGATTTATTCAATATTTTTTCCGGAACGGCGGCATCCAGGCCCGAATCATGGCAATACTGTCTCCTTTTCCGCAAGTCAGAGAAGCGGTCAGTCCATGCACACTCATTTACAATGATGTAAGCGGTTATAACGGCAATCCGGTCGAGTGCGACTGAATCACAAATGCCATCCTTCATGAAAGGTGACCGGATCGTTTACGGTGTCGTCATGATCCTGGCCGTTGACTGGTCCGCTCTGCCTTACAATCTAGTCCTTTGTGCTGCTTGCCTGGCGTACTACTTCTTTGAAGTGCGCAACAGACCGGTACCGGAGTCCGCAAAGGAACTCGAAGCATCCGAGCTTGTCATGGAAGTACCGGATGCGGAGGAGATGGCCAGTCTCAACAAGGAATATCGCTGCTGGAAGTGGGGAGCCGTCATCGTCTTCGTGGTTGCCTCGGCTGCTTTTGCGCTCGGAAGCCTGATGTGATTCCTGTTTTCGCTGCACCAACGCAAAAACCTCCGCCTTTTTATCTGGCGGAGGTTTTTGTATCTCTATGCAATCATGCAAGGGCAGCAGGATCCTGGCTCAGGATCGCGGCGAGTTCCTTTTCGTCGGGGGTGAGGTAGAGGGTCTTCTGGTTCGTGAAGATGACGAAGCCCGGTTTGCTGCCGGCTGGCTTCTTGACGTAGCGGACTTCCGTGTAATCGACGGGAATCTTCGAGGAGCCGCGGGCTTTGCTGAAATGGGCGGCGAGGCTGGCGGCGAGCAGGATATTTTCCTCGCTGGGCTCGACGCCCTCATTCTGCAGGATGACATGGGAGCCGGGGATGTCCTTCGTGTGGAACCAGGTATCGTTGAAGCGTGCCGTGTGGAAGGTCAGCTTGTCGTTCTGGTAATTGTTCTTGCCGACGAGAATGGAGGTGCCATCCGGTGCGCGGAAGTGGAAGGGGCGAGCCGGCTTGTCGTTGTTCTTCTTCTTGGGCTTCTCGCGCAGGTAGCCGGCGGCGATGAGTTCATTGTGGATCTCGGCGATCTCAGCGAGGCTCGACGAGGCGAGCAGCGAAGCCTCGATGCTCTCGAGGTAGGCGATGTTGTCCTCGCATTCGCGGCGCTGCACGCGCAGGAGTTCCTGCGCACGCTTGAGCTTGTCGTATTTCTTGTAGCAGGCCTGCATATTCTGCACGAGCGTCAGCCGCTGGTCGAGCGGGATCTTTATGGTCTCGCCCGTCTCGCTGTAGATGTTTGGCACTTCGATCTCGGCATCTTCGCGGTCCTTGAACTGGTACTGATACGTCATGAGGTTGTCGCCGCGCACCTTGAAGTCCTCGGCGTTTTCGGCTTCATTGATTTCCTCGTCGAGCTTTATGAGCTTGTTCTCGGCGCGGTTCTTCTCGTTCTTGACGAGCTTGCGGAAGCGGTCTTTGTCGGGCAGCACGTAGGAGCCTAAGAGCTGGTCGGCTTTCTCGAGCATCGCGCTGATCGTCGGGAAAGTGAGGCTGACGGCGTCGGACAGGTAGTGGAGCGGGAAGGAGGCCATCGCGAGTACCTTCTGGTTCTTGTCGATGAGGAGAGCCGGCTCAGCGGGCTCCTTTGTCGCGGCTGTGCGCAGTTCCTCAAGGGCCGAGCGGACGGCCGCGAAATCGGCATCGTCGAGGGCATCAAGATGCACGGAAGGAGCGAGGCCTGCCGAGAAGCAGACTTCCTTTGCCGATACCGGGCCGAAGCCCATGCAGGCTGCGAGCAGGGCCTTATCAAGGCGCGGCCCTTCCGCTGTGCGGATGCGCGCGACGATGGCGGCAAGGTCATCGGTGAAGAGGTCGAGCTTGTCCTGGCCGGGCGGCAGCTCGTAACTCTGGCCCGGCAGCACCGTGCGGACGCGGCTGTTGTTGTTGCCGATCTTGCGCAGTGCGTCGAGGATGAGGCCATCCTGCACGAGGATGATGTTGCTGTATTTGCCCATGAGTTCGAGTACGAGTGTCTTCGTGACGATGCGGCCGCCGGCAGCGAGCGAATCGACGTCGATGAGCAGCAGGCGGTCGAGGCCGTGCTGGCGGATGCCGGCGATGCGGCCCGTCTCGAGCTGCTTGCGCAGCACCATGCAGAAGACCGGGGGCTCTGGCGGATTCTCGAGATTCTTTTCGAGCAGGTGAGCCGACGGATTCTGTGGCTGGATGGAGATATGGAGCAGGTGATTCCTGCCGGGCTGGCGCACGGACAGGATGATTGATTGTTTGTTCGGCTGGGTGATTTTATCGATGCGGCCGCCTGTCAGGGCGCGGTCGAGTTCCCGCACGAGCGGGCGCATGGAAAATCCATCAAGACTCATGGTACGATCCTCGTTTCTGTATTTTATATAGGAAAATTATAGCATTGCCTTCCCGGCAACTCAAGGCTGTCTGTTTTCCTGCCTGCTTTTGGCAGGCAAAAACGCGGAAAAGCGGCGAAATCCCCCGCTATCGTGAAGAAAACTTGCAACAAACGCCTAAAACGGGTAGAATAAAGAGATAAAGGTTGACACTAAAAAATCTTGTGAGGAGGAACCTCTCATGAAGTTTTCAAAATGGCAGGGCTGCGGCAACGATTTCGTGCTGATCGACTGCCTGCAGGACAGGGTAAAGGATTACGCAGCTTTGGCGAAAGAGGTCTGCGACCGCCATTACGGCATCGGCGCGGACGGCATCCTCGTCGTGGAGCCATCGGCCAAGGCCGATTTCCGCATGCGTATCTTCAATACGGACGGCAGTGAGGCGGAGATGTGCGGCAATGGCATCCGTTGTTTCGCCCGCTATCTTTACGATTCCAAGCGGACGGACAAGAAGGAATTCACGGTCGAGACCGGGGCCGGTGTCCTTGTGCCGCGCCTGATCTTCGAGGGCGATACCGTCGCAGGCGTGCGCGTCGATATGGGCGAACCCATCCTTGAGGGCGATGAGATCCCCGTCAAGGGTTTCGGCAGGAATCATGTCATCAATGAGAAACTGACTGTCGCGGGCAAGGATTACGCGATGACCTGCGTCTCGATGGGCAACCCGCACTGCGTCATCTATGTGGATGATGCGGAGAAGTTCCCCATCCATGAACTCGGTGCCTCTTTTGAGAGCCATCCGGCTTTCCCGCGCAAGACGAACACGGAGTTCGTCGAGGTCAAGGACCGCCAGCACGTGCGCATGCGTGTCTGGGAGCGCGGCGCCGCGGTTACGCTGGCCTGCGGCACGGGATCGTGTGCGACGGCTGTCGCCGGCGTACTGACGGGACGGACGGATCGCAGCGTTGACGTGCAGCTCGACGGCGGCCTGCTCCATGTCGAGTGGGATGAAGCGAGCAATCACGTGTTCATGACAGGTCCTGCGGAACTTGTCTTCACGGGCGAGTGGCCGGACGTTTGAAGTGCCGGCAGGAAGAGCAAGAAGACAGGAAGAGATGGTTTTATGTTGAAGAGTATGACGGGGTTTGGTGCAGCCCAGAAGGAAGATGAATCGTACAAGATCACAGTCGAGATCAAGGCCGTCAATCAGCGCTTCCTCGAAGTGGCGTTCCACATGGCGCACCCGCTCTATCCGTATGAGGATCTCCTGCGCCGGGAAATCCGGAAGGTCGTGTCGCGCGGCAAGGTCGATGTATTCCTGACGTGCGAGGATAAGCGGCACAAGAGCCGCGCCGTGGAGGTCGACCGGGAGCTGGCTCTCGCGTACCATCAGGCTCTCGCGGAACTCAGCGATTTCCTGCATCTTGCCCGGCCCGACGAGGTCATGAAGATTGCCGCGTATCCCGATGTCATCCGCGTGCGGGAAGAGGCTGAGCTAAAGGGGGCCGAAGCGCCGCTCCTGCAGGCCATGGCCGCCGCACTCGCGCCCTTCGATGCCATGCGCCAGGCCGAAGGCCGCCATATCGAGGCGGATTTCCTGGCGCGCATCGACAAGCTTGATGCAGCGGTCACGCATCTGCGCGAACTGGCTCCCGGCATCGTCGCTGCGTATCGGCAGCGCTTGCAGGAGACAATCTCAGGACTCCTTGGTGCAATGGACCATGAGATCGATGAGACGCGCCTGATCCAGGAGACGGCCATCTATGCGGACAAGGTCAATTACACCGAAGAAGTCGTGCGTCTCGGCAGCCACTTCAGCCAGTTCCGCACGATGGTCGAGCAGGCGCAGGGGCCGGTCGGCCGCAAGCTCGATTTCCTGATCCAGGAGATGAACCGGGAGACGAACACCATCGCTTCCAAGGCCAATTCCACCGAGGCCGCGCAGCTCGTCGTCGACATGAAGAGCGAGATCGAGAAATTGCGCGAACAGGTGCAGAACATAGAATGACGACACAGTGACGGGAGTGAACACGGATATGGATTTCAAGTTGATCAATATCGGATTCGGCAATATCGTTGCCGCCAATCGCATCGTCGCGATTGTCAGTCCGGAATCCGCCCCCATCAAGCGCATCATCCAGGAGGCGCGGGATGGCGAGCGCTTGATCGATGCGACGTACGGCCGACGCACGCGCGGCGTCATCATCATGGACAGCGATCATGTGGTCCTGTCCGCAGTACAACCGGAAACGGTGGCACATCGCATCGTGGACAACAGCAGTGACGACCTCGATGCGAAATTTGACAGCAAAGGGAAAGATGAGAAGATATGAGCAAGGGTTTATTGATTGTGGTATCCGGACCTTCGGGGACGGGGAAAGGCACGGTCTGCGCGGAACTCCTGTCGCAGACGCCGGAACTCGCGTATTCCATCTCGGCCACGACGCGCCAGCCGCGCGACGGGGAGATCGATGGCAAGAATTACTATTTCCTGGATCGTGAGCAGTTCGAGCAGCTGATCAAAGACGGCGGCTTCCTCGAATACGCCAATGTGTACGGGAATTATTACGGCACGCCGCTCGGCAAGATCGAGGAGCGCCGGGCTGCCGGGCAGGACATCCTCTTGGAGATCGATACGCAGGGGGCGCTGAACGTCATGGAGAAATGCCCCGACGGGCTTTTTATCTTCCTGCTGCCGCCGTCTTTGCCGGAGCTGGAGCGCCGCATCCGCGGCCGCGGCACGGAAACGCCGGAATCCCTTGCAAGGCGCCTGGGGGCGGCCAAGAAGGAAATCGAGATCGGCCGCCGCTACACGTACGTCGTCATCAACGATACCGTACGCCAGGCCGTCTCGCGCATCAAGTCGATCATGGTGGCAGAACACTGCCGCGTGGATAAAGAAGAAGTAATTGCTGAGGTGTTGAACAAATGAAAGCAAACAATGTTGAGATGAGCATGGTCAATCCGTCGACCGATACCCTGATGAAGAAAGTGGACAGCCGCTACGGCCTCGTAGTACTCGGTGCCAAGCGCGCCCGCCAGCTGCTTGACGGAGAGGAACTCCTCGCCACGAAAGCGCATTCCACGAAGAACGTGACGAATGCCCTGGAGGAGATCGCGGAAGGCGAGATCACGTACAAACTGGACGAAGAGGAATAAGCAGCCATGGCGGATATACTTGCGCAAAAGCCGCTTGATGGCAAGAAGATTGTCCTGGGCGTGACGGGAGGAATCGCTGCCTATAAGGCCGTGGAAGTCGTCAGCCGCCTGCGCAAGGCCGGGGCTGAGGTCCATGTCATCATGACGCGGGCTGCCCAGGACTTCGTGACGGAGCTGACGTTCCGCGAGATCAGCGGGCAGGCCGTCACCACGAGCATGTGGGAAAAAGTCACGCAGCATAAGGTCGAGCATATCGCCCTGGCGAATCTCGCAGACCTTATGCTCGTCGTGCCGGCCACGGCCAATTTCCTCGCGAAAGCGGCTGCGGGCCTTGCCGACGACATGCTGACGACGACGCTGTTGGCAACGCAGGCTCCGGTATTCCTGGCTCCGGCCATGAATACCAACATGTACGAGAATCCCGTGACGCAGAAGAACCTCAGGGAACTCGCAGCGCGCGGCTTCCATCTCATCGAGCCCGCATCGGGTCTCCTGGCCTGCGGCGTGACGGGCAAGGGACGCCTGCCGGAGCCCGTGGACATCGTGGCGCAGGTGATCTCTTTCTGCGCTAAGGAACGCGACCTTTTGGGCCGCAAGATCCTCGTGACGGCCGGCGGCACGCGCGAGCCGCTGGATCCGGTGCGCTATCTCGGCAACCGCTCGACGGGACGCATGGGCTATGCGATTGCTCAGGCCGCTGCAGCGCGCGGTGCCGAGGTCGTCCTGGTCTCGGGGCCTTCTGCGCTGCCCGTACCTTCTGGCGTGCGCCGCGTATCCGTGGAGACGGCACGCGAGATGCGCGAAGCCGTGCTGCGCGAATTCGACGATGCCGATGCCGTCATCAAGGCGGCGGCCGTCGCCGACTACCGCCCCAAGAACGTCGCGGCAAACAAGATCAAGAAGAGCGAGGGCGAATTCACGCTGGTGCTGGAGCGCAACCCTGACATCCTCTGGGAACTCGGCCAGAAGAAACGCCAGCAGGTACTGGTCGGCTTTGCCGCAGAAACGACCAAGCTCGAGGAATACGCCCGGGGCAAGCTGGCAAAGAAGAATCTCGATTTCATCGTGGCCAACGACGTTTCCCGTGCCGATGCCGGCTTTGCTGTCGACACTAACTGTGCCAAGCTCTTCATGCGCGACGGCACGGTCCATGACTGCCCGCTCACGTCCAAGGCGGAACTCGCGGGCATCATCCTGGATTACGTCAGGGAATGCCTGCCCTGAGCCGGAGGTCCTTGCGCAGGAATGGCAGAAAGGATGGGCAGTCGCACGATCTGCATAAAAATACCCTGTGGGCAAGCGTGTGCCACAGGGTATTTTTACAGGCGGGCGATACGCCCCGGCTGTAGGGATGGGCAGGACTCATTTATTTCTTGTCGCTGGCCTTGGCGTCCGTCTTCTGCTGGACTGTGAACGGCGTCAGGTTGAAGTTCTCGAGGGAACCATCCTTCCTGAACAGCAGCTCGCAGCGTACCGTCGGGGCTTTGTCGAAGCCCATGAGGTAGATGAACTGGTCAGCCTGGTCAAAGCGTGTCCAGCTGATGAAGCGCGTGGTCTTGAGTGCGCCGAGTTCCTTTGTCATGCGGTCGCGGATCTCTTTCATCTGCGCCGGCTTGACATTGCTCTGCGCGTCTTTGCTCATGAGTGTCAGGGCCTTTTCGGGCTGATCTTTCGTCAGCATCGTGTCGATCCACTGCGTGGCCACGGTTTCTTCGCTGGCAAAAGCCTTGGCATTATCCGAAGGGGCCGCGAACGCACTGACCGGGAAAGCCAGCAGGCAGAGCAGCGTGACAATGAGCCATAATCTTTTCATAAGGATACCTCCTAGTTTATGATAGGTTCATTGTACCGCGTTTCCGGGCATGATGCAAAAACTTTTGACTTTTTCACGGAAGAATACAGGAAAGAATATAGAAGGATATCAGGAGAGGAGTGCTTTCGTTGTTGGAGCGATTATCCTTTAGCTTGGGCGGCCCGCTGACGGCAGACCGCTGGCAGGTGGAAGCGGTCGTCAAAGATCGTAAGGTGTACGCGGGCTGCCGCTGCTATTTCGAGCAGGAGGAGCCGCAGGAAGAGCTGCCGAAAGAGGAACTGCCGAGCGGCCGCCGCTGGCTCAGGAAACTGGAGAAACTCGGCATCCAGCGCTGGCGCAGCCGCTTCGTGCCGGAGGATCCAGCCAGGGCCGCCACGCAGTGGCAGCTCCTCTACAAAGAGGAAGGAAAACCGCAGCGCCGCATCACCGGCTGCGGGGCTTATCCTGACAACTGGGCTTCCTTCATCGATTGCCTCAATGAACTGCCCGGCGCGTCCATCCGCCAGGAAAATCACCTGGAATCGGTGCGTTTCTCGCTCTATGAGGAAGTCCCTCTGAAAGCGGGCGGCAAGAAGATCCCCATCCGCGAGAAGCTTGCCCTCGACCGGCGCCGCCGTGTCATCATCTACAACCGTCACAAGCAGGAACTCGGCGCTGAGCGCCATGCCTACGAGGTACCGCGCGCCATCATCCGGCTGCTCGACATGCTTGACCGCACGCAGCATCTCGAGGACAAATGGCCGTCCGTGCGCGGGGAGGAGGGGCCGCAGCTCGAAGTCTGCTTGACGCGCCATGACGGCACCGAGACGGTCATCCGCTGCCGCTATGTGCCTGCCGAGCTGCCGGAGAACTGGCTGGAGTTCCTCACGGAAGTCCAGCATCTCATGGGCGGCATCGGCGGCCGCTTCTTCCGCCGCGACACCTATCTGTCGGAAAGCGAGGTGTTCCGATGAAACCAGCCGTCATCACCGATATCATCCTCGTCGTCTTCCTGCTGCGCTTCCAGACGGAACAGGACGTTCTCCAGATCGTGCTGCTGGCCCTGCTCTGGGCCGTCATGACCGTTTTTTTCCTGCGCCAGGCCAAGAAGAAGGGCGAATACGAACGGCTGTCGCTGCCCATCCTCTGGGCGGCCAACGCTTTCCTTACGCTCTTGATGTTCTGCGGCTTTGTGTTCCTCGACGGCTTGCAGAACGCAGCAAACGGATAAGATGACCGTTTGACGAATACATTTGTCAAATATTCTTTGGCGAATCGCAAAAATATGTCACAAAATCCCTATCAATGCGCAAAATCTGCGATATATATGATATAATGGAAGCCATCAGAATCACCAGAGAGGGGAAAACCGAATGGAAATGCAAATGGAATTCATCCGCAAACTGCCCACGCCGCAGGAACTCATGGAGCAGTTCCCGCTGGACGGGCGCGTCAAAGACATCAAGGCACAGCGCGACAAGGAAATCGCTGCCATCCTGACTGGGCAGGACGACCGCTTCCTGCTCATCATCGGCCCGTGTTCGGCCGATAACGAGGAAGCCGTACTCGACTACATCCATCGCCTCGTTCCTGTGCAGGAACAGGTCAAAGATAAAATTTTCATCATTCCGCGCGTCTATACCAGCAAACCGCGTACTATCGGCGTCGGCTAC
>JAQYBD010000085.1 GCA_029338835.1 Selenomonadaceae bacterium
CAGATGAACATCAAGAGACTCGTTGATATCGGCTGCTACCGTGGTCGTCGCCACCGTCTTGGCCTTCCTGTCCGTGGACAGAATACTAAGAATAACGCCCGTACCCGTAAAGGCCCGAAAAAGGCCGTAGCAGGCAAGAAGAAAGACTGATAAAGGAGGGTTAACTGGTGGCAGTTAAGAAAGCAGTTCGCACGAAGAAAAAAGTTCGTAAGAACATTGAATATGGCGTGGCGCATATCAGCTCCACGTTCAATAATACGATTGTTACGCTCACTGATAAGAGCGGTAATGCACTTTCCTGGGCAAGCGCAGGCGGTCTTGGTTTCCGCGGCTCCCGTAAGAGCACGCCGTTTGCCGCGCAGATGGCTGCTGAAACGGCGGCAAAAGCAGCAATGGAGCATGGGCTCAAGCAGGTTGAGGTCTATGTAAAAGGACCGGGTGCCGGCCGTGAAGCAGCAATCCGTTCCCTGCAGGCAACCGGCCTCGAAGTGAACATGATCAAGGATGTTACTCCGATCCCGCACAACGGATGCCGTCCGCCGAAGCGTAGAAGAGTTTAATAGGAGGTGCAGTAACCAGATGGCAATTGATAGAGTACCAGCCATTAAAAGATGCCGCGCTCTTGGCATCGAGCCGGCTGTTATCGGCCGTTCCAAAGAATCGAAGCGCCAGCCGCGCCGTACGAACCGCAAGGTTTCTGAGTATGGTACGCAGCTGAAAGAAAAACAGAAAGCAAAGTTCATCTACGGCGTGCTTGAGAAGCAGTTCCGTGGATACTACGATAAAGCAAAGAAGATGCAGGGCGTTACGGGTGAAAACCTCCTCGGCCTTCTCGAGCGTCGTCTCGACAATGTCGTTTTCCGCCTTGGCCTCGCCAACACGCGCCGTCAGGCTCGTCAGCTCGTCCGTCATGGCCATTTCACGGTCAACGGCAAGCGTGTCGATATCCCGTCTGCACTCGTTGCAGTCGGCGATGTCATCGCTGTGGCCGAGAAGAGCCAGAGCAATGCATTCTTCAAGGAGCTCAAAGAGAGCAGCAATGCGCTGTCTGCTCCGGCTTGGCTCCAGGCCGATCAGGCCAATCTCACGGGTACGGTAACGCGTTTCCCGAACCGTGAAGAAATCGATGTTCCTGTCAACGAGCAGGCTATCGTCGAGTTGTACTCCAAATAATGAATATTTGTGCCTATGCGCATAGTGTTATTGAGGAGGTTCATTCAAGATGATAGACATCGAGAAACCGAAAATTGAAATTGCGGAAATCAGTGAAGACAGCCGCTATGGCAAGTTCATCTGCGAGCCACTCGAGCGCGGTTACGGCACGACGTTCGGCAACAGCCTGCGCCGCATGCTCCTGTCTTCTCTCGAAGGTGCTGCGATTACCTCCATCCGGATTGATGGTGTACTCCAGGAGTTCTCCACGATTCCGGGCGTCCGGGACGATGTCACGAACATCGTACTCAACCTCAAAGAGCTCTGCCTCAAGATGGCAGGCAATGAGCCGCGCGTCATCCGCATTGACGTTGAGGGTGAGAAAGAGGTCACGGCTGCCGACATCATTTGTGATGCCGACATCGAGATCCTCAATCCGGATCTCCACATCGCTACGGTAAACGCTGACGGTAAGCTCAAGATCGAGATGACTGTCGAGCGCGGCCGCGGTTATGTTCCGGCTGACAAGAACAAGAAGCCGGATGATACGATTGGCGTCATTCCAATCGATTCCATTTTCTCCCCGGTGAAGCGCGTGAACTACACGGTGCAGGATACGCGTGTCGGCAATGTGACGGACTATGACCGTTTGATCCTCGAGGTCTGGACGGATGGTTCGCTGCGCCCGGAGGAAGCTGTCAGCAAAGCTGCCGGTATCCTCGTCATGCACCTCAAGCTGTTCCAGAACATGGATGGCCTGCCGGAGGAAGTGGAGGAGGAGGAAGCATCCTTCCCCGAAGAGGAAGAGGACAATTCTTCGAAAGTCCTTGATATGACCATCGAAGACCTTGACCTTTCCGTACGTTCCTTCAACTGTCTCAAACGTGCTAATATCAATACGGTCGCTGACCTGGCTGAAAAGACGGAAGATGACATGATGAAGGTCCGCAACCTCGGACGTAAATCTCTTGAAGAAGTCAAGAAAAAGCTCGAGGAACTCGGTTTAACGCTCAAACAAGACAACGACTGACAGGAAAGAGGGAAATCAATGAGCTACAGAAAATTAGGACGTAACTCCGCAGCCCGCAAGGCGCTGTTTACGAGCATTCTCACTTCCTTCTTCAGATATGGCCGCATTGAGACGACGGAAGCGAAAGCAAAAGAGCTTCGCAAGTTCGCTGAAAGCCTCATCACGCTTGCAAAGCGCGGTGACCTCAGCGCTCGTCGCCAGGCAATCGCTCAGCTGGCTGATGAAGATGTAGTAAGAAAGCTGTTTGATGAGATCGCAGGCAAGTACGCTGACCGCCAGGGCGGTTATACGCGTATCCTGAAGCTCGGCGTTCGCCGTGGCGACGCTGCTCCGATGGTCATCATCGAGCTCGTGTAATTCCATAGCGAATTATCAGGTCATCTGCTTTGGCAGATGGCCTTTTTCGTGTATAAATTGTCAACTTGTGATTTGATTTGTCTTGACAATCGAAGTGCGGTATAATAATACGGTTGATTCCTTGCAGAGCAGGAAGCTCTTGCAACAACCATTTGAAATGTTTCTGGAGAAATGAAGAAATCAGGAAGGAACGGATAGTATGGCTTTTATTGAGCTGGATCATGTTTCTCATATTTATCATGCCGGTACGGAAAATGAACACCAGGCTTTGTCCGATGTTTCTCTTTCCATTGAGGAAGGAGAATTTGTCGCAATCCTCGGAACCAATGGCTCGGGGAAATCGACATTGGCCAAGCATCTTAACGCGCTCCTGCTGCCAACGCGTGGCACTTGCCGCATTGCCGGTTACGATACGTGTGAAGAGGAAGACCTCTGGAAAATCCGTCAGGAAGTCAGCATGGTTTTCCAGAATCCGGACAATCAGATCATTGCAGCTGTAGTCGAGGATGATGTGGCTTTCGGCCCGGAGAACCTTGGCATGCCGCCCGAGACCATTCGTGAGAATGTGCATCGGGCCCTTGAAGCCGTGCATATGACGCGGTTCCGCAAGTTTGCGCCACATCTCTTGTCCGGTGGCCAGAAGCAACGTGTAGCCATTGCGGGGGCATTGGCCATGCAGACGCATTGTCTCGTACTTGATGAGCCAACGGCCATGCTCGATCCCCAAGGCCGTGAAGAGGTCATGACTACCGTGCGTCAGCTTCATCAGGAACGGGGGATGACCATCGTACACATTACGCACTTCATGGAAGAAGCGGTGGATGCGGACCGTATCGTTGTCATGGATCAAGGACGTCTGGTGGTTCAGGGGAAGCCGCGTGAGATTTTTGCGCAGGCGGACCGCATGAAGGATTTGGGTCTTGATGTGCCGCTGGCAGCAGAACTGGCCAGCCAGTTGCGCAAGAAAGGCGTGCCTTTGCCACAGAGTATCCTTACCGATGAAGAATTGGTGGCGGCACTGACGCAGTAAAGCGGCTGCATCGATTATATAATTATGAAAGAAACAGATGGGAGTGAGCGCGTTGTCCATTGCGCTGGAACATATCGAATACCTCTATATGCCAAAGACCCCTTTTGAGCGTCAGGCCTTGTCAGACGTATCAGCCATCATTGATGAAGGCTCTTTCACGGCGATTGCCGGTCATACAGGGTCTGGCAAATCGACGCTATTGCAGCATCTCAATGGTTTGCTGCATCCCACACGTGGGCGAGTACTCGTGGATGGTGTCGATCTACAGCCTGCTGACAAGAAGATGCGACAGGCTGTCAAGGAAGCGCGGCACAAAGTCGGCATGGTATTCCAGTATCCGGAACAACAGCTTTTCGAGGAAACGGTTGAGGCCGATGTGGCCTTTGGTCCCAGGAATCTCGGCTGCACGGAGCAGGAAATCTCACAGCGTGTGCAAGAGGCTCTGCAGCTCGTTCACCTTGACTATGATACGTATGCCAAGCGTTCCCCCTTTCAGCTGAGTGGCGGACAGAAGCGCCGTGTGGCGATTGCCGGAGTACTCGCTTTGCGGCCAAAGTATCTTGTCCTCGATGAGCCCACGGCCGGCCTGGATCCGCGGGGGCGCGAAGAACTTATCCGTACCATCCGCCGCCTGCATGAAAAACAGGGCATGACCATTATTTTTGTTTCACATAACATGGATGACATTGCCCGTCTGGCTGACCATTTGCTTGTACTCAATCAGGGACGACTGGTGTGCGATGATGTACCGAAGCATGCGTTTGCACAGGAAGCGATGCTGCGCGAAGCAGGCTTGCGGCCGCCACATGTCATGAAGCTCATGCAGGATCTGTGTGCAGCTGGCCTGCCACTGCAGGAGGAGACGGCTCTGACGATGCATGAGGCGATGGATGAGATCCTGGCTGCATATCGTCGGCAAACCTCCAAGAATCGACAGCGTAAAGAGAAAGGAGGGAAGCCCTGATGCTTTCCGATATCACGATTGGACAATTTTTCCCAGGGGATTCCCTGTTGCACCGGCTGGATCCGCGTACGAAGATCATCCTGCTCTTTTTCTTCCTGGTGGCGATCTTTGCCGTGAGCAGTGCAGCTTCGTATGCATTGCTCGCGGGGATGACCTTTGCTCTCATCCTGGTTTCACGTGTACCGCTGCGCATGATGCTGCGTTCCGTGAAACCTCTCTGGTGGATCATCCTTTTTACCTTCCTCATTCATCTTTTCAGTACGCCGGGAGAAGAATTGGCGAAAATCTGGATTTTCACCGTGACCTGGCAGGGGCTGGCGCAGGGGTTCCTGGTTTGCCTGCGGCTTGTCCTGCTGATCCTGCTGTCTTCCCTACTGACGTTTACGACAAGTCCTCTGAAACTGACTGATGCCATGGAACGTCTATTGTCGCCATTACGGCGCTTTGGCGTGCCGGCGCATGAACTGGCCATGATGATGACGATAGCTTTGCGCTTCGTGCCGACGCTCATCGAGGAGACGGATCGTATCATGAAAGCGCAGCAGTCACGCGGTGCAGATTTCAGCGAGGGCAGCATCCTGAATCGTCTCAAGGCACTGGTGCCAATCCTTGTGCCGCTTTTCCTGTCCGCCTTTCGCCGCGCCGATGAACTGGCAATGGCTATGGAAGCCCGCTGTTATCGTGGCGGAGAGGGACGAACGCAGATGAAGGCATTGCAGGTGACCGGCATCGATTACATCGCATGTCTGTTTTCTCTGGGGCTTTTTGTGGTACTGGCCTTCCTGCGGTGAAAATCATTCCTGGAAAGACGGGATGGCAGTCCGCAGGCATCTCCTGTGCTTTCTTTGATCCGTTGGTGGATTGTGAGTAAGAAAGGATCATGCATAGATATGAAACCGGAACATAAAGCTGAGATGAAGGCTCGGGCGCGCAACATTGCCTTGAAGGTTGCGTATGACGGTACCGCCTATCATGGCTTCCAGCGACAGACGCCACCGATTGTCGCCGTGCAGAATGTACTCGAGGAAAAACTACAGGTGGTCTTCGGAGACTCCATTGAACTCGCGGCTTCCGGACGTACAGATGCCGGGGTCCATGCACGCGGACAGGTGGTCAATTTTTTCACGGATGGCCGCATCCCTGTTGACCGCATCGTGCGTGCCGTCAATAGCCTGCTGCCGGATGATATCGTCGTGCTGGCAGCAGCTGAGGCAGATTTTGATTTCAGTGCGCGTCACAGCGCGAAAAGCAAAACGTATTGCTATCGGATCCAGCAGGGAGATGTACCGGATCCCTTCACAGCACGGTATGCCTGGTATATACGTCGCCCGCTCAACCGTGCAGCGATGGAGACGGCGCTGCAGATGATTCTCGGTACGCATGATTTTTCGGCTTTCCGTGCCAGCGGCGGCGCGCCGATGAGCCCGGTGCGAACCATGTATGAAGCTGTCTTGGAACAAGAAGGCCGCGATATCCTTGCCTGCCGGATCCATGGCAGCGGGTTCCTCTATCATATGGTGCGCAATATCATTGGCACATTGGTACGTGTCGGTCTTGATGATTTTACGCCAGCTGATTTTCAGCGCATCATGGACAGCCGCGACCGCACCCGGGCTGCAGCTACGGCACCGGCTTGCGGGCTTTTCCTGGAAGCTGTGGAATACGGAGAGGCACTGCATCTGTAACGAAGGTACTTGCACCCCCTTTGTATATGCGCTAAAATATGAAAGAAGCCTGTAAAAGGCTTTTTTCGTCAATAACGTTATAACACTAGGTGGTGTAAACATGAAATCAGTATTGAACGTAGGGATTGACGTAGGTTCGACAACGATCAAGCTTGTGGTCCTCGATCATGAGAAGAAGATCCTCTACAAGAACTACGCCCGCCATTTCTCGGAAATCGGCAATGCCCTGCAGGAGAATCTGACGCATCTGAAATCCATCGTTGGTGAGCAGAAGTTTTCATTTGCTCTGACCGGGTCTGCCGGTATGGGCATTGCGCAGCGCATCGGCCTGCCCTTCGTCCAGGAGGTCATCGCCTGTGCGGCTGCGGTAAGGCAGCTGATACCACAGACGGATACCGTGGTGGAACTCGGTGGCGAAGATGCTAAGATTACCTACTTCGGCGATGCCCCAGAGCAGCGCATGAATGGAGTCTGTGCCGGTGGTACGGGATCTTTCATTGACCACATGGCATCTTTGCTTTCGACAGATGCCAAAGGGCTCAACGACCTGGCTGCCAAAGGCAAGCAGATCTATACAATCGCTTCGCGCTGTGGCGTATTTGCCAAGACGGATATCCAGGCACTCATGAATGATGGTGCCGAGAAAGCCGATATTGCTCTTTCCATCTTCCAGGCCGTGGTCAATCAGACCATCGGCAATCTGGCGCAGGGGCGTCCTATCAATGGCAAAGTAGCTTTTCTTGGCGGGCCGCTTCATTTCCTGCCAGAACTCAAGAAACGTTTCATCGAGACGCTTGAACTGGACGACGAACATGTTGTCGATGTCGATTACGGCAACTATTTCGTGGCCATGGGCGCAGCGCTTGCCGATGAGGCGAAGGTCATCGACCTGCCCATCCTTGAACAGAGTATCGAGCGGGCCAGGGAAGCTGCGGCCAAGGAGACGCGCAAAGCCGATTTCACCCTGTTTGAGGATCGTGAGGATTATGCGCGTTTCAAGGCACGTCATGACAAGGACAAGGTGAAACGCGGTGATCTGGCGACGTACCAGGGACCTGTTTATATCGGTATCGATGCAGGTTCGACGACGACGAAGATTGCGGCTATCGGCAAGGATAAGGAAATCCTCTATACCTCGTATGGCAGCAATCATGGTTCGCCGCTCAAGACGGTGGTACAGGAAATCAAGGAACTCTATAAGGCTCTGCCGGAAGGCACGCATATTGCCGGCACGATGACGACGGGATATGGCGAGGCCATTGTCAAGGCGGCTTTGCATGCTGACGGCGGCGAGGTCGAGACCTTCGCGCATCTGCGGGCGGCACAGGAATTCTGCCCGCAGGTCACATTCGTACTCGATATCGGCGGACAGGATATGAAGTGCTTCTTCGTCAAGGATGGCAGCATTGGCAATATCACGCTCAACGAAGCGTGTTCCGCCGGCTGTGGTTCCTTTATCCAGAATTTTGCCGAGGGACTGCACATGACGCCGGCAGAGTTTGCGGCCAAAGCCATTGATTCGAAGGCGCCCGTTGACCTCGGCACGCGTTGCACCGTCTTCATGAACTCGAAGGTCAAGCAGGCGCAGAAGGAAGGTGCGGAAGTTGCCGATATTTCCGCGGGCATCGCGTTCTCCGTCATCAAGAATGCGCTCTTCAAGGTCATGCAGCTCAAAGACGTACGGGAACTCGGTGACCATATCGTCGTGCAGGGCGGCACCTTTTATAATGATGCCGTACTGCGCTGCATGGAGAAGCTGCTGGATCGCGAGGTCATTCGTCCGGATATTGCCGGCCTCATGGGGGCATACGGTGCAGCAATCCTGGCATTGGAATCGGGACAGGAACATTCTTCTCTGTTGTCTGCAGATGCACTCGATGCGTTTTCCGTTGCCACGAGTTCCTATCGTTGCCGTGGCTGCGGCAACAAATGCCTCATCACGATGCAGAAATTTCCGGATGGCAGCAAGTACTTCACAGGCAATCGCTGCGAACGCGGTATTGGCAAGGAGAAAAAGGAAGCCGACACCCCGAATATCTATCGTTACAAATACGAGCGTGTCTTTGCTCACTACCGTCCGCTCGAACATCCGCAGCGCGGTGAGATCGGCATCCCGCGCACGCTCAACATGTATGAGGAGTATCCGTTCTGGTTCACATTCTTCACGGAACTCGACTACCGTGTCGTACTCTCGGGCAAATCGAGTGCCAAGCTCTATTTCAAGGGCATGGCGACAGTCCCGTCGGATTCGCTCTGTTACCCCGCTAAGCTTGCGCATGGTCATATCATGGATCTCGTCGAGAAGGGCGTAAAGAAAATCTTTTATCCCTGCGAGCCGTACAATATGAAGGATGATGTCCATCCATCGGAAAATCATTTCAATTGCCCGATCGTTGCTTCGTATGCCGAGAATATCCGTGGCAATATGGATATCCTGCGTGAGAAGGACATCGATTTCATCCAGCCATTCCTGCCCATTCACGACAAGAAGCGCATGATTGCACGCCTCGTGGAGGAACTCGGCGCGCATGAGCATCTGACGAAGGAAGAGATTACCGCAGCGGCAGAAGCCGGCTATCGGGAACTTGCCCAGTACCGTCAGGATGTCCGCGATTATGGACAGAAGATTCTCAATCGCATCGCTATGACGGGAGAACAGGCTATCCTGCTCGTGGGACGCCCGTATCACATCGATCCGGAAATCAATCATGGCATTCCGGAGATGATCCAGTCGTACCATCTGCCCATCCTGTCTGAAGATGCCGTGTACCATATGCCGGTCCATGGCAGCAAGCTCGAAGTGGTCAATCAGTGGAGCTACCATGCGCGTCTCTATCATGCTGCACAGTTCGTGGCGGAACATCCGAATCTCACACTCATCCAGTTCAGCTCGTTTGGCTGCGGTCTCGATGCATTGACAACAGGACAGGTCAAAGAAATCCTCGAACAGCATCACCGTATCTACACGATGATCAAACTCGATGAGGTTTCGAACCTCGGCGCGGCTCGCATCCGCCTGCGTTCCCTGATGGCAGCGCTCGCACGCCGCAAACCCGTGCCGTATCAGGAAGTCGCGCCAATCGAGCGTCCGCATTTCACTGAGGACTGCAAGAAGACACACACGATCCTTGCCCCGCAGATGGCTCCCATCCACTTTGAACTCATCAAGGAAGTCATGCGCGATTTCGGCTACAATCTTGTCGTACCGCAGATGCCGGACAAGGCGGCCATCGATCTTGGCCTGCGCTATGTCAACAATGACATGTGCTATCCGTCGATTGTCGTCATCGGCCAGCTCATCGCGGCACTCAAATCGGGCAAATACGATCCGGATCACACGAGCATTGCCATGTTCCAGACGTGCGGCGCCTGCCGTGCGACGAATTACATGAGTGTCATGCGCCAGGCGCTGAAATATGCGGGCTTCCCCCAGGTGCCGGTCTTTGCTGTACACGGCCTGCCGGAGGAAACGGATTCCTTCCGTTTGACGCGCCCGATGCTCGTGGCGGCTGTCAAGGCTGCAATCTTCGGCGATCTCTTGCAGAATGTCCGCAACCGCATGCTGCCGTATGAACTCCAGCAGGGCGAGACGCAGCGCCTTTACGACAAATGGATGACGAAGTGCAAAGACATCCTGCGCGATGGCGGCTTCTTCGCTTACAAGCGGGCCATCAAGCAGATTGTCCGGGAGTTCGACAACATCCCCATCGATGAGACGCTCTGGAAGCCCAAGGTCGGTATTGTCGGCGAGATCCTCGCCAAGTACCATCCGGTGGCTAACAACCATATCGAGCGCGTACTCATCGAGGAAGGCGCTGAGGTAGTCATGCCGGATTTCGTGGATTTCTTCCTGTACTCGGCATACGATTCCATTTCCAAGCACGAGCTGCTGGACGGCAAGTACAAGGATGAATTCTTTGCCAAGATCTTCATCAAGATCATTGAATTCTTCCGCCAGCCCATGAAGAAAGCGCTGGAGAAGAGCCGCCATTTCATGCCGCCGCACTCCATCTACAAGACGGCAGAACTCGCTTCGCGTCATGTCAGCCTGGGCAACATGGCCGGCGAGGGCTGGTTCCTCACGGGCGAGATGGTCAAGCTCATTGACGAAGGTGTGCCGAATGTGGTCTGCCTGCAGCCCTTTGGCTGCCTGCCCAACCATATTACCGGCAAGGGCGTCATGCATGAACTGCGCGAGAGCTATAAAGGCGCAAACCTCACGGCTATCGATTGTGATGCCGGTTCATCAGAAGTCAATCAGCTCAATCGCATCAAGCTGATGCTGGCCGTTGCCAAAGAGCGCGGTCCCAAAGCACAGCCGAAGACGGAACCGCTTTCCGAGGAACAGCATGATGCCGCTGGCATGAAGATCGCGGAAAGCCATCTGTAAAAATAGGATACGGTTTCCCTAGAAAGATTCAACAGGCCGCTGCTTATGCATCCGATTGCATAGGCAGCGGCCTGTTTGGCATGTATGATATATTGCGCCAAGGATATGCAAGGACATGTGTCTCCTTTTTGGTTGACAGGTGGAAAAAATCTCGTTATGATGGATATGTAAAGATATTACCCATTATTGCGATTGCAAAAACGGAGGACGATCATTCATGAAAGAGTATAAGCCGTTTAAATCCGGAAAAGTTCGCGAGGTCTACGACGCAGGCGACAGCATCATCATGGTGGCTACGGACCGCATCTCGGCTTTCGACCACATCCTCAAGAATAAGATCACGAAAAAAGGCGCAATCCTGACCCAGATGTCGAAGTTCTGGTTCGACTTCACGAAGGATATCCTGCCCAATCACATGATCTCGGTGGATAATAAGGACATGCCGGAATTCTTCCAGCAGCCGCAATTCCTCGGCAACAGCATGAAATGCAAGAAGCTCACGATGATCCCGATGGAATGCATTGTCCGTGGTTATATCACGGGCAGCGGCTGGGAGAGCTACAAGGAAAACGGCACGATCTGCGGCATCAAACTGCCGGCAGGACTCAAGGAATCGCAGCAGCTGCCTGAACCGATCTTTACGCCGAGTACCAAGGCAGAGATTGGCGATCATGATGAAAACGTTTCCCTCGAGCAGGGAGCCAAGGTCCTTGAGAAGAGTTTCCCGGGACATGGCCAGGAATATGCGGAGAAAGTTCGCGATTACACGATTGCCATTTACAAGAAATGCGCCGATTATGCACGTTCGCGCGGCATCATCATCGCCGATACGAAGTTTGAGTTCGGTCTTGATGAAGAAGGCAATATCATCCTCGGCGATGAGGTCCTGACGCCGGACAGCTCCCGTTTCTGGCCGCTGGAAGGCTATGAAGCAGGTAAGTCGCAGCCGTCGTATGACAAGCAGTTCGTCCGTGACTGGCTGAAAGCCAACCCGGATAGTGATTATGAACTCCCGCAGGATGTCATCGACAAGACGATTGCCAAATATAAAGAAGCATTCAAGATGCTGACGGGCAAGGATTTTGAATGAACTTGCCCGGCTATTCGTCGTATTGCATTAGGAGATGATCTTTCATGAAAGTCGCTGTTCTCATGGGGAGTGATTCCGACTGGCCAATCTTGAAGCCAGCCGTTGAGCTCTTGAAACAGTTTGGGATTGAATCGGTCGTAGAAGTTGCTTCGGCACATCGCACGCCTGCCAAGGTGCGGGAGTTCGTACTCCATGCGCCGGAAAAAGGCGTGGGGGCCTTTATTGTGGCAGCTGGTGCGGCTGCACACCTCGCGGGTGTCGTAGCCAGCTATACGACGCTGCCCGTCATTGGTGTACCCATCAATGCCACGGCTCTGAACGGCATGGACGCTCTGCTCTCCACCGTCCAGATGCCTTCGGGCATCCCTGTGGCCACGATGGCCATCAATGGGGCCAAGAATGCGGCCATCTTTGCCGTTGAGATCTTTGCTGTTGCGGATGAGAGCCTCCAGAAGCAGCTCGCAGATTATCGTGCCAAGATGGTCGAGGAAGTTGACAAGAAAGCAGCTCGCGTAGCAGCGCAGCTCTAAAGAAGAGCGGTCCACCTTCGTGGACTGTTTTTTCATCATTTTTGACGAGTCAAGCAAAATAGGAAAGTGAAAAGGAAGAAGCAAAACAACCATGTATGAAAATGGCTACAACCCAGAACCGAAATGGAAAGAGGAATGTGGTGTCTACGGCGTTTATTCTCACACGGAAGACGTCTCAGGACTGACGTATCTCGGACTCTATGCTCTGCAGCATCGCGGGCAGGAAAGTGCCGGCATTGCCATCACGGATGGAGCCTGGATGGATGTAACGCGCGGTATGGGCCTTGTTAATGAGGTCTTCCGTCATCAGGTCCCGCATATGGAGAATCAGTGCATTGCGGTCGGTCACGTGCGGTATTCGACGACGGGCTCGAGCCTGCTCGCAAATACGCAACCGCTGCTGGTCAACTATGCAGGCGGCAAGATTGCACTCGCGCACAACGGCAATCTCACGAATGCAGCAGAGATCCGTCATGAACTCGAGCAGCAGGGGACAATCTTCCAGACGTCCATCGATTCGGAAGTCATCGTGAATCTGGTGGCTCGTTCCCACCAGGAGACCATCGAGGAGCGTATCGTCGAGAGCCTCAAGCTGGTCAAGGGATGCTACTGCCTGGCCATCATGACGGAGGAAAAACTCATCGGTGCCCGTGACCCTCAAGGCTTCCGCCCGCTCTGCATCGGCAAAACGGAGGAAGGCAGCTGGATCCTTTCCTCAGAGACCTGTGGGCTCGATGTGGTCGGTGCCGAGTTTGTCCGCGATGTCCTGCCGGGTGAGATGGTTGTCATCGATAAGGACGGTCTCAAGTCGTATCCTTTTGCGACGGAGGAAAAGAAGGCTGGCTGCATCTTTGAGTATATTTACTTCGCACGCCCGGATTCCATCATTGACGGGCAGAGTGTCCATGAAGCACGTTTCCTCATGGGTCGCGAACTCGCACGTGAATCGGGGTTCAAGGGGGACATCGTCATATCGGTTCCCGACTCCGGTACGACGGCCGCGACTGGGTTCGCTTATGAATCCGGCATTCCCTTCGTTGAGGGGCTCATCAAGAACCGCTATATTGGCCGTACGTTCATTCAGCCGACGCAGAAAAAGCGCGATACGGCAGTCAAGCTCAAACTCAATGCCATCCGCTCGGTCGTCGCTGGCAAGTCGGTCATCATGGTTGATGATTCCATTGTCCGCGGTACGACGAGCGGCAAGATTGTCCGGATGCTTCGCAATGCCGGTGCAAAAGCTGTGCATGTCTGCATCAGCAGCCCGCCGATTGGTTATCCGTGCTTCTATGGCATCGATACGAGCGTGCGCAAAGAACTCATTGCTGCGTCGAAGAGCGTTGAGGAAATCCGCGAGTTCATTGGTGCAGATTCCCTGCACTTCCTGAGCATCGATGGACTCAAGAAGTGTGTGCCGCAGCTCAATGCCGATGATATGTGCTATGCCTGCTTCAACAGTGCATACCCGATTGAAGATGGAGCGAAGCCGGCTGGCAGCAGCAAATATGTATTTGAGCAGCGCAAGTGCTGAGCAAAGTGTGTCGCAAGCATATAGTGGACAGGAAAGGAAATAAGAGGAAGAAAATGGCAGAACAACTTACCTATAAAGATTCTGGTGTCGATATCGATGCTGGCAACTATTCCGTCAAACTCATCAAGGACAGCGTGAAAGCAACGTATCGTCCAGAAGTCCTCGGCGACCTCGGCGGTTTCGGCGGCCTCTTTGCGTTGAACGCTGGTAAATATAAGGAACCGGTCCTGGTTTCCGGCACAGATGGTGTCGGTACGAAGCTGCGCCTGGCTTTCATGCTGGATAAACACGACACCATTGGCCAGGATGCCGTCGCAATGTGCGTCAATGACATCCTGGTACAGGGCGCAGAGCCCCTGTTCTTCCTTGATTATCTTGCTGTTGGCAAGCTGGACCCGGAACAGGTGGCCGCAGTGGTCAAGGGCGTGGCAGGTGCCTGCAAGGAATCGGGGTGTGCGCTCATAGGCGGCGAGACGGCTGAGATGAGCGGCTTCTATCCGGTGGGCGAGTACGATATCGCAGGCTTCGCGGTCGGCGTTGTCGAAAAATCCAAGGTCATTACGAGCGAGCGTGTCCAGGAAGGCGATGTACTGCTCGGCCTGCCCTCTTCCGGTGTCCATTCCAATGGCTATTCACTCGTCCGCAAGATCTGCTTCGAACACAAGGGCTTCAAGGGCGATGAGTACATCGATGAACTCGGCAAGACGATTGGTGAGGAACTCTTGACGCCGACGCGTCTCTATCCCAAAACGTGTCTGCCGCTCATTGAGAAATTCGACATCCACGGGATGGTACATATCACGGGCGGCGGATTCTATGATAATATCCCGCGCGCACTGCCGGATGATATGGCTGTCACGATTGACAGTTCTGTCTGGCAGATGCCGGCCATCTTCCGTCTCCTGCAGCAGTGGGGCAATGTTGATTGGCATGAGATGTACCGCACGTTCAACATGGGCATCGGCATGGTCATCATGACCAGCCGTGAGGAGGCCGATAAGATGAAAGCGTATCTGGCCGCCCAGAACGAAACGGTCTATGAGATCGGACGTGTTATCCGCGGCAACCATGATGTGACGATCAAAGGCGGCGTATTCGATGAGTAAACAGATTTTAGGCGTGCTTTGCTCCGGCCGCGGCACAGACCTCCAGTCCATCATCGATGCCATTGGTCGTGGCGAAGTGGATGCCACGATCGCTGTCGTGCTTGCCGACAAGCCGGATGCCTATGCGCTGACGCGTGCAAAAAAAGCTGGCATACGGGCTGTTTGCATTGACCGCAAGCAGCATGAAGGCCGTGAACCCTTTGAAAAGGCACTGATCGCGGCACTCGAAGAAGCTGGTGTTACGCTGGTCGTGCTGGCAGGTTTCATGCGCATCCTGACGCCATATTTCGTGCGTCACTTTGCAGGACGCATCATGAACATCCATCCGGCCCTGCTGCCGAGTTTCCCTGGGGCTCATGCGCACCGTGACGTACTCGCCTATGGCGTCAAGATCAGTGGCTGTACGGTACACTTCGTCGATGAAGGTACGGACAGCGGCCCCATCATCTTGCAGGCTGCCGTGCCTGTACTCGATGACGATACGGAAGAAACGCTCGGCGCCCGCGTACTCGAACAGGAACACATCATCTATCCGCAGGCCATCCAGCTTTACTGTGAAGGGCGCCTGAAGGTAGAAGGCCGTCATGTGCGGATTTTAGATTAAGAAAGAGGTACAAAGACCATGAAGATCAAACGCGCACTGATCAGTGTATCGAATAAACAGGGTGTCGTTGAATTTGCAAGAAAGCTCCATGAGGCTGGTGTCGAAATCGTTTCGACGGGTGGCACGATGAAAGCCATCAAGGAAGCAGGTATTCCCGTTACGTATGTCAGCGATGTCACGGGCTTCCCGGAGATCATGGATGGCCGTGTCAAGACGCTGAACCCGTACATCCATGGCGGCATCCTGGCTGTCCGCGACAACCCGGAACACGTCAGAGAGATGGAGGAACACCATATCACGGGCATCGACCTCGTAGCCGTCAATCTCTACCCATTCAAAGAGACAATCGCAAAGCCCGGTGTCACGCTCGCAGAAGCTATCGAGAACATCGATATCGGTGGCCCGGCCATGGTCCGTGCCGCTGCGAAGAACTTCAAATTCGTCACCATCGTGACGAATCCGTCCCGCTACGATGCCATCGCTGAACAGGTCGCGAAAAATGGCTGTGTCGATGACCGCACGCGTATGGAACTCGCACAGGAAGCCTTTGCCCATACGGCTGCCTACGATACGATGATCAAGGATTATCTCGCCGAACAGCTCAAGAAATAAGAAGAAGCCTTCTCCCGCCGGAGAAGGGGGTATCCCCTTGCGGCCTGTGGGAGAGGGCTGTTTTTGTGGAGGAATCATCATGAATATCTTAGTAATCGGTTCGGGTGGCCGCGAGCATACGCTGGCCTGGAAACTTGCACAGTCGCCGCTGGCTGCGAAACTCTATGCCGTGCCGGGCAATCCTGGCATGGCGGAAGTGGCAGAATGCATCCCGGGGGTCGATATCTGCGACAATGCAGCTCTGGTCAGGCTTGCTCAGGATAAAGCCATCGACCTTGTGGTTGTCGGTCCGGAAGTCCCCTTGACCAATGGGGTGGTTGATGCCATGAATGCAGCTGGCATCAAGGCCTTTGGCCCGACGAAGCTCGCTGCAGAGATTGAGGGCTCCAAGTCCTTCTCGAAGAATCTCATGAAGAAATACGGCATCCCGACGGCGAAGTATGAGGTCTTCACCAATGCAGATGATGCCCGTGCTTATGTGGAAAAAGAAGGGACTCCTATCGTCATCAAGGCAGACGGCCTTGCTGCCGGCAAAGGCGTTGTCGTTGCCATGACTCTTGACGAGGCACTCGATGCCATCCATGAAATCATGGATGATGCTGCTTTTGGTCAGGCTGGCAGTCGTGTGGTCATCGAAGAATTCATGGCTGGGGAAGAAGCTTCTCTCCTGGCATTCACGGATGGCAAGACGATTGTGCCGATGGTCAGCTCGCAGGATCATAAACGTGCTTATGATGGAGATAAAGGGCCGAATACGGGCGGTATGGGAACGTATGCCCCAGCGCCGGTCATGACGAAGGAACTCGTTGCGGAAGCTGTGGAAAAGATCCTGAAGCCTGTCATTGACGCCATGGCTAAAGAAGGCCGTCCGTATAAGGGCTGTCTCTATGCCGGCCTCATGATCACGGATGATGGCCCGAAAGTCGTCGAGTTCAATGCCCGTTTTGGCGACCCTGAGACACAGGTTGTCCTGCCGCTGCTAGAAAGCGATCTCGTCAAGATCATGCTTGCCTGTGTCGATGGCACGCTGGCGGATCTCGATATCGCGTGGAGCCACGGTGCTGCTGTCTGTGTCGTCATGGCCTCGGGCGGCTATCCGAAGTCTTATCAGAAGGGCTTTGCCATTGACGGCTTGGAAAAGGCCAAAGCTGCGGGTACGCTGGTATTCCATGCCGGCACAGCTGCGAAAGACGGCAAGATCGTCACAAGCGGCGGCCGTGTTCTCGGCGTCGTAGCCACGGCCGAGGACGTCAAGCAGGCTGTGGATAAGGCCTATAAAGGTGTTGCTGCCATTTCGTTCCAGGATGCATTCTATCGCAAGGATATCGCACATCGTGCGCTGGAACGCTTGCAGAAAAATTAAAATATAGTTTACAAAGTTACATAAGTACATTATAATAGTACATGTAGACGTCAACGATGGACGCTCTGGAGTCTTCGCTGGGACTGCTCATTTCCCGTGAAGGCACAGGGCGTCTTCTTGTCTTAGGGACTTATATGTATGTATGTTATCTTTGGGAGGGCTTTGTATGGATTTTGCTAAACTTCTGGCAGAAGTCAACAACTTCGTCTGGGGACCCATCATGCTCGCACTGCTGGTCGGGACCGGTATCTTCCTGACGGTCCGGCTGCATTTCCTGCCATGGCGGAATCTCTGGTATGCCGTTTCGATGATCTTTCGTCATCGCGACCACCATGCGGGAGATATCTCACCGTTCCAGTCGCTGATGACTGCTTTGTCGGCTACCGTCGGCACGGGCAATATCGTCGGCGTGGCGACAGCCATGGTACTCGGTGGTCCCGGGGCCATCATCTGGATGTGGATCAGTGCCGCGTTCGGGCTTTCGACGAAATACGGCGAATCCGTCCTGGCCGTCAAGTACCGCGAGACGAACAGTGTGGGGGAGATGGCCGGCGGTCCGATGTATGCCATGAAGAACGGTATCCGCAATCGCTACGTGGGACATACCCTGGCTTTCCTGTTTGCCTCTTTTGTCGTGCTGGCATCCTTTGGCATCGGCAACATGACACAGGCGAATTCCATCTCTGCCGCACTCTTCTCAAGTTACGCTGTCCCTACGGAGTTCACGGGCGGTCTCATTGCCGTCGTTGCACTTTCTGTCCTGATTCGCGGCATTCGCCGCATTGGCATGGTCTCGAGCATCATCGTGCCGGCCATGGCACTTTTCTATTTTGCCGTTGCTCTGGTGGTCATTATCGTGAATTTTGAAGCGGTGCCGGCCGGCATCGCGGAGATGTTCCGCATGGCATTCTCCTTTGATTCCGTGGCAGGCGGTGTCGGTGGCTCCATTGTGGCTACTGCACTCACTTCGATGCGTTGGGGCGTGGCGCGCGGCGTATTCTCGAATGAGGCCGGCCTGGGGTCTGCGCCGATTGCTGCGGCTGCTGCCCGCACAGACCATGCCTCGCGGCAGGGCTACGTCAATATGACGGGGACGTTCTTCGATACGATGATTGTCTGCATGCTGACGGCTCTCGTCATCTCTTCTTCCGGTGTGCTGGGCATGACCGATCCCGAAACGGGCAAGATGCTTTCGGGCGCCCAGCTGACCATCGCTGCATTCAGCACGGTCTTTGGTCCGTATGGCAAACTTATCGTATCGATTTCCCTGACCCTGTTTGCCTTCTCGACCATCCTGGGCTGGGAGTATTATGGCGAAAAAGCACTCGAGTACCTCGTCAAGAATCGCAAGGTCATCATGGGGTATCGTGTGCTTTTCAGCCTGGTGACGTTTGTCGGTGCAACCACGACGCTTGATATCGTCTGGAATTTCTCCGATACGATGAATGGGCTCATGGCCATCCCGAATCTCATCTGCCTGCTCTGGCTCAACAAGGATATCGCGGAAGAGTGTTTTGAGTTCCAGCATGCTGTCGTGGAAAAAGAGAAACAGGGGGAAAGCATTGATTATCAGCCGGAAGACGCCAAGCTCAGCTGAGTCCTTGCGCTCATGCCTGGTATGACAAAAAGATGTGGCATGCATTCCATTTGCTGCCACATCTTTTTGACTGCAATTTTCCAAACAATATAAGAATAGATACAAAAAAGCCGTCAGCATAAGCTGACGGCTTGACCATTCAAATGGTCGGGATGACAGGATTCGAACCTGCGGCCTCATCGTCCCGAACGATGCGCGCTACCAAACTGTGCCACATCCCGCAATCACAAGAAATATTATACGGAAAAGCAGACGCTTTGTCAACAACTTTTTTTAAATTTTACCCGGAGTGATGTATGGACTCCGGGTATCTTCACCGATTGTAATGAAATCATTTGATCTTATTGAGTTTTTCTGCCAGGCTGGCTGCACTTTCATCGTTGCCGTTACAGGTGATGATGGGTTGTACGCCGAGCATCACGGTGTTGCCGTCGGCATAAGCCTGTTCCTTGTTGTGCCCGTTGTGATAGGCTGCGGCGAGATTGCCGGCGACGAAATACGAGCGTTCTGCAGAAGACATGTCACCGTGGGGAGCTGGTTGATCGAACTCCTTGCCATTGACGCTGACAACGCCGTCTTTGACCGTCACATGCTTGTTGCTATAGGCCGTGAGCTTCTTGGCGTAGGCATCGCGGCGGTCGTTGTCACTCGGGTGGTCAGACAGGAATTCCTGCAGGGCGCTGGGCTCTGTCTTTGATTTATCGAGTACGCGCTGCCAGACGGCTGCACAGGCTCCTGGATTGTAATTGGAATGCGTGATGTATTCAAAGGCCAGGGCATCGGCCTCACGTTCCATCGGTTTCGTGATGTTGCGGTTATTGATGACGCTCGTGACGATACTGCCGAGCGTCGTCCCCGTTGCTGCGCCGATGATAGCCATGTTGAGGCTGCGGCGTGCGCCTTTGGCCGGATGATCCTTCTGGCCGTGGCCCATCTCGTGGCCGAGTACGACGGCAATCTCGTCTTCATTCGTCAGAACGGAAAAGAGCCCCGTATTGACGCTCATATTGTGTCCGAGCGTGCAGAAGGCATTGAAACTCGTTTCTTTATTGATGAAATAATTATATGGCTTGTCATAGATCGTTGGATCAACGGCACCGATGGCTGCAGTCAGATTGGTCATGATGGTATCGAGACGATTGTTGAGATACGCATCGTCATTGACACCATACTGCTTTTTCATCTCTTCAAAGAATTCCTGACGTCCTTCTTCGGAATCGTTGTACCTCTTGAGGATCTTCGTGAGCTGTGCATGCGCTGCTGCGCCCTGGATGCCCGCTCCGATGACGCTGCCCCAGCCAAATTCGGCAGATGCCTGTGGTGCAGGTGCAATCGCATAGCCGCCTGGTATGACGAGACAGGCGGAAAGAGCGAGCGGCAGCAGTTTCTTCTTGAATCTTGATGCATGGGATTCCTGATATTGAGTCATCCTCAACACCCCTTTTCTCTCAACAAATATTGTCTGGCAAGTTTTATTTGTTTTATTATAGCACGATTCTGTCAGGGAGACGGAGAGAAAATGCAATTATTTCTCGGAATTTTCCTGCAAAAGAAGGAGAGTGCTGCCAATATCGCGAATATTAACAGAAACAAGAATAGTCGGGCTTGCGCCTGACTATTTTCCTGATTTGTGAAAAGAGGTGTTTTCATTATGCTGGTGAAAGAAATCATGACACCAGATGTCATTACCGTCAAACGGGATGCCTCAATCCGGGAAATTGCCGAGACGCTCATCCACAATCATATTTCGGGTCTGCCTGTCGTAGATGATGATGGCAAGGTCTGCGGCATCGTCAGCGAGGGAGATCTCATGTGCAAAGAAGTCACGCCGGATCTGCCGGATGAACTCTGCATCCTGGGTGCTGTCATCTATTATTCGGGACTGCGCGAGTACCGTGAGGCTTTCCGTAAGATTGCCGCGACGACAGCAGAGCAGATCATGACGGAAAAGGTCATTTCCGTTCGCGCCGATGATGAAGTCAGCAAGGTGGCCAAGCTGATGTTTGACAAGCATATCAAGCGCCTGCCCGTCATCGATGGCGAAGGGAAACTGCATGGCATCATTGCACGCCGCGATATCATCAAGATGCTGCTTTGATTGCTGCAAAATCGTACAATATCATACAGAAGGGTCTCATAGACTCCTGGTTGGCACAACGAGCGGCCATACATCCTCGTCAGGAAGGTTCCTGGCGAAGCTGTATGGCCGCTCAGCCTGTTCATGATGCAAGCTTGGGCATCCTGTTTTGTCAGATATGATCTTTCTCTCCGGCCGATCCATGTTGCTTCTTGGGCTTCCTAGTGGCAAAGAAGTAGACGAGAATCGTCAAGATGATACCGAGCAGGCCGTACAGGGGGCCTCGCGCGATAAAAGCATAAATGGTCGCGGCCAGACAAAAGAGGACGGCAAGCAGGGTTTGCTTGGCATTTTCTCGGCGATAACGGAATGTATCGTAATCTGTACCCACGGCTTCTTCGAAACATTTTCGGCAGACGATGCGCTTGCGACCTGATTCATCCCGGTTGATCAGGGCTTCTTTTTCCGAGATCTCGCGCCCGCAAATCGAACAGTTCAGCATGATCGATCCCTTCCTTTCCGCTTCTCTCGTTTACATCTTAGCTCAAAATCAAGAAATAAGCAATTGTTGCCAGGCTCGCTGCAGGCACTGGTTTTTTGCAGCATTATAAAGTCAAAAAGAGGAATTTCCTTCTGTACTGTCGTATATCTTATAGAAAGCGTAAAATGGCCGCACGTATCTTGGAGTTCCAGCAGTCAGGCGGTCATTCATCATAGATTGGAGGAGTTATCATGAACATCATTGTCACGGGCGGAGCCGGTTTCATCGGTTCCAATTTCATTTATTATATGCTCAAGAAGCATCCGGCAGACCGCATTATCTGCGTGGATAAATTGACATATGCCGGCAACCTTGAAACTCTCGAGGGTGCCATGGAAAAGAAAAATTTTAAATTCATCCGGGCGGATATTGCAGATCGCAAAATGGTGTATAGTATCTTTGAGCGGGAAAAGCCGGATATTGTCGTCAATTTTGCAGCGGAATCCCATGTAGACCGCTCGATTGATAATCCGGAGATTTTCCTGCAGACAAATGTCATTGGTACGAGTGTTTTGCTCGATGCCTGCCGCAAATACGGGATCGACCGTTACCATCAGGTCTCGACAGATGAAGTGTATGGTGATCTGCCGCTCAATCGTCCGGATCTCTTCTTCACCGAGGATACGAATCTCAAGACATCCAGTCCGTATTCCGCTTCGAAAGCCGGCGCGGATCTTCTTGTCATGGCATACCATCGCACGTACAACCTGCCGACGACAATCTCACGCTGCTCCAACAATTACGGACCGTATCATTTCCCGGAGAAACTCATCCCACTCATGATCATCAATGCATTGTCTGACAAGAAACTGCCGGTTTATGGCGATGGCAAGAATGTCCGTGACTGGCTCTATGTTGAAGATCATTGCCGCGCCATTGACCTGATCCTGCAGAAAGGCCGTGTGGGTGAGGTCTATAATGTCGGCGGGCACAACGAGCGTGCGAATATCGAGGTTGTCAAGACCATCCTCAAGGAACTGGGCAAATCGGAAGACCTTATCGAATATGTCTCGGATCGCAAGGGTCATGACCGCCGCTATGCCATTGATCCGGCAAAAATCCAGCAGGAACTGGGATGGCAGCCGGAAACGAAGTTTGAGGACGGCATCCATAAGACCATCCAATGGTATCTGGAGCATCGTGACTGGTGGATGGGCATTATCAGCGGCGATTACCAGAGCTATTACGAGCGGATGTACGACAGCCGTGCCATCCTCGAATATGCCAAAATTTAACCTGATGATGCCATTCGCCTTCTCATGCCGCTCGACGGCGGGGAGAAGGCGTTTTCCTGTAATATGGGATTGCTTGCCGAGGTGGGACGTGGATGGAACATCGACGTGAACAAGCCGGGAAGGAATGTGATACTTTGTCAAACGAACAATCTGCTCAGCCCGTCAGAGCTGCCTATCAGCAAGAGATGCTCAAACGCGGGCACATCATCGTGCGCACGAGCATGGTGGGGATCGTGGTCAATATCCTGCTGGCCGCCTTCAAGGCGGCTGTGGGCATTACGGCCAATTCAATTGCCGTCCTGCTCGATGCGGTCAATAATCTTTCCGATGCCTTGTCTTCCGTCATCACGGTAGCTGGCGCAAAATTGGCCGGCAGGAAACCAGACCGCGAACATCCTTTTGGACATGGCCGCATCGAGTATCTGAGTGCAATGATCATCGCTGCCATCGTATTCTATGCCGGTCTGACGGCTCTTTGGGAATCCGGCAAGAAAATCCTGGAGCCGGAATCGGCGGATTACAGCATGCTGTCCCTGGTCATCATTGCGGTGGCTGTGGTGGTCAAGATCGTGCTGGGACGGTATTTCAAGCGGCAGGGAAATGCGGCAGAATCCGCTGCCCTGGTGGCCTCTGGAGCCGATGCGCTTTTTGATGCGGTTCTTTCCTTTTCCGTACTGGCGTCTGCACTGGTTTTTCTCGGGACCGGGATATCGCTCGAGGCATATGTCGGCGCCATCATCGCACTTTTCATCGTGAAATCCGGCATCGATATGATGAGGGATACCTTGAACGATATCCTTGGTGAGAGACCGGATCCTGTCCTGGTCCGCAGGATCAAGGGCATGCTGGCTGCCGAACCAGAGATCCGCGGTGCGTACGATCTCATGCTCAATAATTATGGTCCGGGTCGCAACTATGCATCGGTGCATATTGAACTGCCGGATACCATGACCGTGGAAGAAGTGGATCGACTGACGCGCCGCATCCATGACAAGGTCTATCAGGAGACTGGGGTTCGTTTGATGGGCGTCACGGTTTACTCCTACAACACGAATGATAACGAGGCCATTGCGATACGCAAGCAGGTCTACAGGATCGTGCTGGCTCACAGGGAGTGGATCCTGCAAGTGCATGGCTTCTATGTCAATCGGCAGAAGAAGGAGATGCGCTTTGATGTCGTCGTGCGCTTCGGCACGGATATCCCTGTCGTCCTGCAGACCTTGCAGCGGGAAGTTCAGGCAGCCTTTCCCGCTTACGACATCCTCATCGATGTCGATATGGATATTTCTGCGCTGGGGCATAATTCTTAAAGGCTGCGTTCTTGCCGGCTGGTTCTGTCAGTTGCCTTTTCCACTGAAATTATATTCAGTAAAGTTCAGAAAACTATGTTATAATGAAACAATAGTGTTGCTGCTTATGCAGAACAAATATAGGACGAAGGGGTGTCATGAATTTGGATGTAGTAGAAACGAAGCTCAGAGGTGTTTATGTCTTGGAGCCACAGGTGTTCGGTGATGCACGCGGCTGGTTCATGGAGAGCTGGTCCCGTCGCAAGATGGAAGCGGCAGGCCTTGTGGTGGACTTCGTGCAGGATAATCAGTCGTATTCTGCCGAGAAGGGGACACTGCGCGGCTTGCATTATCAGCTGAATCCGATGTGCCAGGCCAAACTCCTGCGAGTGACACGTGGTACGATTTTTGATGTTGCCGTTGACATCCGCAAGGGCTCGCCTCAGTTTGGCCAGTGGGTCGGTGTGGAACTCTCGGCGGAAAACAAGAAGCAGCTCTTCATCCCGCGTGGTTTTGCGCATGGGTTCCTGACGTTGACAGATGATGTCGAGGTCCAGTACAAGGCCGACAATTATTATGCGCCGGAGTGTGATGGCAACATCCGCTGGGATGACCCGGACATTGGCGTTGCGTGGCCTCTTAAGCCGGTTATCCTGTCTGACAAGGATCAGGAAGCGCCGTCGCTGAAAGAGCGGCTGGCAACCTCTTTGAATTTCGTATATGAATGATGTGATGACAGTAGAACAAGGTTTTTGAGGAAGGAGTGTAATGTGTGATACGCAAGGGAATCATTCTGGCCGGCGGTTCGGGCACGCGTCTGTATCCGCTGACGATTGCGGTATCGAAGCAGCTCATGCCCGTCTACGACAAGCCGATGATCTATTATCCGCTGTCGACGCTGATGCTCGCAGGGATACGGGATATCCTCGTCATCACGACACCTGTGGATAATGCCAATTTCAAACGTCTGCTAGGCGATGGCTCGCAGTGGGGAATCTCAATCTCATATGCCGTACAGCCGGAGCCGAAAGGACTGGCGCAAGCTTTTCTGATCGGCGAAGAATGGCTGGCGGGCGAAGGGTGTGCGTTGGTACTCGGTGATAACATCTTTTACGGCTCGGATCTTGCTGTCATGATGCAGCGGGCTGCTCAGCAGGAAGATGGTGCGACCGTTTTTGCATATTATGTCCGTGATCCGGAGCGTTACGGTGTCGTCGCCTTCGATGCGGCGGGCGAGGCTGTCAGTCTCGAGGAGAAGCCTGCCGTGCCCAGATCCCATTTTGCTGTGACGGGCCTCTACTTCTATGATGCAGGCATCGTGGACATTGCAAAGTCTATCCGCCCGTCAGCGCGCGGAGAACTTGAGATCACGGATGTCAATAAGGTGTACCTGGCGCGTCATACACTCCATGTCGAGACGATGCGGCGCGGCTATGCCTGGCTTGATACGGGGACGCATGAATCTTTGCTGCAGGCAGCTTCTTTCGTGCAGACCATCCAGGAACGTCAGGGCCTCAAGATTGCCTGTCTCGAGGAAATCGCATATCGCATGGGGTATATCACGAAAGAACAGGTCGTGAAACTGGCTGAACCGCTCGAGAAGAACGAGTACGGTCAGTATCTCCTGCGCATGGTGCAGGAATCGTGAGAGTATAAAGAGTGGAATATGTAAGATGTAAGATATAAGGTTATGGATTGCCAGCTCCGGAAAGAAGGCTGGCCTTTCAAAGAAAGGGCGTGACAATTCATGGAGGCATATCAGTTCAAGATCCAGATTGAGGGTGCGCGGCCAACGATATGGAGGCGCTGTTTCGTACCGGTGCATATGAATCTCTTCCAGTTTTCCTATGCCATCCAGCTGATGTTTGGCTGGTCGGGGGATCATCTGGCGGATTTCTCGAAAGAGGATGGACGTTTCCGTGTGCCGGTTGATACACCGGAGGCAGTGGAAGGTTCGGAAGATGGGATGCCCGAGCATAGAGCATCGGAAACCGACCTCGCGGATTTTTTTGGTTCGGATCAATGGATACATTATACATATGATTTTGGTGATGAATGGGTTCATCGGGTCACGCGCGAAGGCATGGTCGAAGATTATCCCTATGATTATCCGCAGGTCATCAAGGCGCAGGGCGATGACCCTGCAGAAGACTGTGGCGGCGTAGATGCCTTGAATGCTGGTCGTTGGGCAGAAGAACGCACACCGTTCGATGCTGAATTTGTGAATGATGAGTTGCAAGAACCATTGTTCCGGGCTGTTGCCTCTGGCCAGGAAACACCGGACTGGCACAAGCTGGCAAAAGAATACAGGGATGACTCAGATCTGATTCCCATGTGTTTTGATGAGGACGATACGGCGTATTTCTGTATAGCGGATGATTTGACGGATACTCTGGCGCCGATGACGAAGTCCGCTTTGCTGGTCATGGCGGAGCGCAAGGGCTTTCCCATCAAGCGGAGCCTTTGCAAAGCGGATTACTGTCAGGAGATCTCCCGTCAGATGCTGTCGGATGAAGTTTTGCGATCCTGCCTGCTCTGGCTGTCCAAAGAGGAAATGATGGCACTTGTCAGTGTCCTGCAGGATGTTGAAGCGCCTGCTTATCTGTCGTCCCTGTGTCCAGTTGGCGAAGATGCACAGATTTTTGGCCTGCCTATGCTGCACTACCTCGGTTATGTGGCGGAACTGGAAGATGATAAAGCCTGTGTTATCCCGCAGGATGCTGCCGATGCCATGCGCCGGGTGATGACGGATGATTTCTGGCAGGAATACCGTCAGGATCTCTGGATCGAGGCAGCTTTGTCGATGAGTGCTGACCTTTATCTGCAGCTTCCCTGGATTGTTTTCATGAAGATCTTGCAGCAGGTTCCTGCTTTTTCCCTGGATGCGCGCGAAACCTTGCGGAGAATCCGGGAGATCCCTGCAGAGATGCAGCAATTCGTTTGCGAAGATGGGATCCTGCACCTCAAAGTGCCGGAGTCTTGTCTGCCCAATCTTCCGCCCGTGGCTGCCGATGCAGATTATTATATCCCATCCATTGAGGAAATCTGGAAGCATGACTTATTCGATGCCGAAGGATCAGCTCTGCTGGAGGGATTCCTGCAATGTGCTTATGCAAAATGGCCGGATGCCTTGAAGAAAATCATGGCATCTGAGCTGTCGACGCTGCTCTATGCCATCGTGCATGCAGATTCACTTGAGGTGGTCCAGTCTGCCATGCGGGGAGATCTTGATTTCCGCAACTGCGGCCTGGAGAACAGCGATGAACTGGCACGGATTTACCGGCGCGATGTGCAGCGCTACTTGAGCGAATTGCGCGCGCATGTGCGCCGCCCGGAATTCCATGGCTTTACGCAGGCGGAGCAAAAGAACAGCATCAAGGCGTCATGCCAGCAGGCGATGAGAGAAGCGTCAACGGGATGGACGCCTAAGGTGATCTCCTTGGTGGATTACAGACGCAGCAGGAATTGAACGCAGGGCTTCTTGCATCATATCCTGCGCCGCAGCGGACAGGGATTGCAATTTCTTTCGCCTTGTGCTATATTTAAGAATCATGACGATGAAAAAGAAGAGTAGCCTGTGTGCCGCCTATAGGGAGTCCCGCCTGGACTGGAAGCGGGATGACGACAGCAGGGGAACGTTCGCTTTGGAGTCTCCGTAGGAAATGACGGACGCAGGACTGCGTTATGGTCAGGAAGCAAGTGATAAATCAGGGTGGTACCGCGAATAGACCTTCGCCCCTATGGCTTTTTGCCGGGGGTCGAAGGTTTTTTTATTTAGGAGGTTCGGTATGGAAGAAAAGATTGAACAGCTGAAAGCACAAGCTGCTGCAGCCATCAAGAATGCCGCAGGAAATCTCTCGGAACTTGACGATATCCGCGTCAAGTTCCTGGGCAAGAAGGGTGAGTTTACGACCATCCTCAGGAGCATGGGGGCCATCGCCAAAGAAGACCGTCCGCGTGTCGGCAAGATCGTCAATGAGGCAAAGGCCCAGATTGCAGAACTCATCCAGCAGAAGAATGAGGAACTCAAGGCGCGTGCCATGGCTGACAAACTTGCCAGTGAGAAGATCGACGTCACGCTGCCGGGACGCCAGCAGCCGCTCGGCCATCTGCATCCGCTGACGCTGACGCTTGAGCGCATCAAGGACATCTTCTTCCGCATGGGATTCTCTGTCGAAGAAGGTCCGGAAATCGAGAAGGACTATTACAATTTTGAAGCTCTGAACCTGCCAAAAGACCATCCGGCCCGCGATATGCAGGATTCGTTCTACATCACGGAGGATATCCTCATGCGTTCGCAGACGTCGCCGGTACAGGCGCGCACGATGCAGAAGAATGAGCCGAATGCGCCAATCCGCATGATTGCACCGGGCCGCGTCTATCGTCGCGATGAGTACGATGCCACGCATTCTCCGATGTTCACGCAGGTCGAGGGCCTCGTCATTGATGAAGGCATCACGTTTGCGGATCTCAAGGGCACACTCGAACTCTTCCTGCGCCAGATCTTCAATGATGATGTCAAAGTCCGCCTGCGTCCGAGCTTTTTCCCTTTCACGGAGCCTTCGACGGAAGTCGATATTTCCTGTGTCATGTGCCATGGCAAGGGCTGCAAGGTCTGCAAGGGTACGGGCTGGCTTGAGATCCTGGGGGCCGGCATGGTCCATCCTCATGTACTCGAGATGAGCGGTTACGATCCGAAGAAGGTCTCGGGATTCGCATTCGGCATGGGCGTAGAGCGCATCGCGATGCTTTCGTATGGTGTCGATGACTTGCGCCTGTTCTATGACAATGATATGCGCTTCCTGCGCCAGTTCTGAATGAGAAAGGGGATACACTATGCAGGTTTCCATTAAATGGTTAAAGGATTATATTGATTTTGACTGGTCTGCGGAAGAACTCGCCGATCGTTTCACGATGGCTGGCGTACCGGTGGAGAATGTCATTCGTGCCGATGAGGGACTCGATAAAGTCGTGACGGGCCGCATCGAGAAGCTCGAGAAACATCCGGATTCCGATCACCTCCAGATCTGCCAGATGAATGTCGGTGAGAAAGACCTCATCCAGATCATCACCGGGGCTCAGAATGTGGCAGAAGGGCAGGTTGTACCGGTAGCCATGGTTGGTGCCCATCTGCCGAATGGCCTCCACATCAAGAAGGGGAAACTCCGCGGCTTGCCATCAAACGGCATGCTCTGTTCGGCTGGTGAACTGCATCTTGACCTCACGAAACTGACGGAAGAGGAAAAAGACGGTATATACATCCTGCCGGCCGATACCCCGGTCGGTGTGCCGGCGAAAGAGGTGCTGGGTCTCGATGATGTGGTGCTTGAATTCGAGCTTACGGCGAACCGCGGGGATTGCTTCAGCGTACTTGGTCTCGTGCGTGAAATCGCTGTGCTGACAGGCAACAAGCCGAAATGGCCGGTCATTGCCTGCCAGGAAGATGATGCGGCGCAAGCCTCGGACATGGTTTCTATTGGCATTGCCGCCCACGAGCTTTGTGACCGTTTCAGTGCGCGTGTCATCAAGAATGTCAAGATCGGCCCGTCTCCTGAGTGGATGCAGCAGCGCCTTGAAGGTGCTGGCATCCGCGCTATCAACAATGTGGTCGATGTGACGAATTTTGTCATGATTGAACTCGGTCAGCCGATGCATGCCTATGATTACGATGAGATTACGGGACATACGCTGACGGCACGTCTTGCGAAGGCTGGTGAGAATCTCCATACGCTGGATGACAGTTCGCGTCTTGCCAAAGGCACGGAACTCGTCATCGCCGATGCGGAGCATCCGGCAGGTCTGGCAGGCATCATGGGCGGACTGGAAACGGAAGTCACGGAAAAGACAACGACGGTCGTCCTCGAAGCGGCTTCTTTCAATGGCCCGAGCATCCGCCGTACGGCACGTGCCTGTGGCCTGCATTCTGAGGCTTCGGGACGCTTTGAGCGTGGTGTCGATGTGACGAATACGCCGCGTGCTTTGGATCGTGCCTGCCAGCTCCTCCAGGATATGGGTGCCTGCACGGTCACAAAAGGGATTGTCGATTGCTATCCGGAGAAAAAGCAGCCGGTGACGATTGATTATACGACGGCTGAGATCAATCGTCGCCTTGGCACGGATATCCCGGGAGCAGAAATGGTCAAGATCCTTACAGAACTCGGTTTCCAGGTCGAAGCCAAAGGGGCAGAATCTTACCGTGTCACGGTTCCTTCCTGGCGCAATGACTGCACGTATATGGAAGATCTTTCGGAAGAAGTCGCCCGTATCTATGGCTTCGACAAGATTGCCAGCACGACGCCGTTTGGCCGCATGGTCCAGGGACGACAGAGCAGCAAGCAGGACTTTGTGGATACCATCAAGCACACGCTGGCTTCCCTTGGCATGACGGAAGAACTTTCCTTCTCTTTCACGAGTACGGATCTTTTTGACAAACTGCTGGTGCCGGCGGATTCACCGCTGCGTCAGGCCATCCCCATCATGAATCCGCTGACAGACGAAGCACCGCTCGTACGGACTTGTCTCTTGACTTCCATCATGGAGAATGCCGTACGCAACTTCTCACGCAAGAATAACGACCTCAAACTCTTCGATGTCGCACCGGTATTCCTGCCCAAGGCACTGCCGCTCACGGAACTGCCGGAAGAACGGCTGAAGGTGGCTGGACTCATCACGGGTCGCCGCCATGAAGTAGGCTGGAACCAGGCTGGCGACATGGTTGACTTTTTCGATATGAAGGGCATTGTCGAAGAACTCTTCCGTGTGCTTGGTATCACGAAGTACACGGTTGAAGCCGGTGAACACTTTGCCCTGCATCCGGGCAAGACCGCTCTTTTCAAGAAGGGGCGCGAGGTCATTGCCACGGTCGGAGAGCTGCATCCGCAGGCTGCTGAGAACTTTGGCATCAAACAGAAGGTATATCTCTTTGAGATGGATGTAGAAGTCCTCATGAAATATACGGGCAAGAGCTTCCACTTCGAATCCCTGCCGAAATATCCGGCGATTGAGCGCGATCTTGCTATCGTAGTGACAGAAGATGTTGCGGCAGCAGATATCGAGCGCGTCATTGCCAAGAATGGCGGCAAGCATTTCAAAGGTGTGACGCTCTTTGATGTCTATACGGGCGAGCATGTTGCCAAAGGCAAGAAGAGCCTGGCCTTCAATCTGCAGTTCCAGTCGAAGGACAAGACACTGACCGATGAAGAAGCCGATACTGCTTTCCAGAGCATCCTCAAGGCTGTGGAAAAACAGTTTGCCGCAGAATTGCGCGCTTGATTTGATTTTGTGGAGGTGCTTTCCCATGCCGAATCAGGATCCTCGTTCCTCACAGGTGGAAAAGAAATCGGCGCAGCGTATCGTTGTGGAGATCTTTGGCGATAGTTATCCCTTGAAAACGGATGACCCGGAGCATCTGAAGGTGCTTGCCAAAGGCGTTGATCAACTCATGAAGCGCACCGCTCGTTCCGTCAGCAGCTTTGATGGCACGAAGATTGCCGTGCTTACAGCGCTGCAGATTGCAGATGAGTATGACAAACTGAAAAAAGATTACGATGAACTCGTTGCATTGCTTGACGAAAAATAATCGTTTCATTGGCAGGGCTGCCGTCCTCTTTCAGGGCGGCGGCCCTGTCTTTTCTCATGGGCTTGCAATAATCTTTACCATATGTTAATATTTAAGTATAAGTTTTACAAAAGTTAAATAAAATACTAGGAGGTTTGACATATGGGAATTTTCAAGAAACGCATTGGCCGGATGCCTTTTCTCGTTATCAGCCTGGGGATTTATCTGCTGGCTCCTCTGTACGTTGCTCATGCCTGGGAACATCGCGCTTTGACACGGTATTTTACAGAACCACAAGGGCTCTTGGCTGGCTTCTTTCGCATCTTGGGTGATGGAGTGCCCTGCTTTTTCGCACATCAGGCTGGTGCCGGGACATCCCTGGAGATGACGATCCCGTTTGTATTGACCTTGATGCTGGTGACACTCTGGCGATGCAATGATTGCCGGGCGAGCCGCCGTTGTCTCGTCTTGCAGTGCCTGCCCATCGCAAGCCTGTTCGCCTTTGTCTATCTGAGTGCGCGCACGACATATCAGCCGCGTCGGCGCATGGCTGTGCGCAGGCAAGAGGACTGTAGCCGGACAAGCTGGCTGGGAAATCTCGAACACGACAGGAGGGGGCAGCGTCATATTGCTTAAGCCAGCCGGTTGGTGCGGGGAGGGATGCCTTGCACCTCCTGCAGTCAGATGATAGAATGGAAGCAACGCAATCAACATGGCCGTTTCGCATAAAGAAGCAGCTCATGGTAAATCGGAACCGTAGGATATTTTTGGATGGCCTGAGAGAGGATGGATCTTGTGAAATTCTGTGATAAATTGCTTCAGCTGCGGCGTGCCCGCAAGCTGACACAGAAAGAGGTGGCTGCTGCCTGTGGCATTACGCGTCAGACATACAGCGGCTATGAATCGGGTGACCGTTATCCGAAGAAGAAGGAGACGTATCAGGTGCTGGCAGATTTTTTCGATGTCAGCTTTGCTTACCTTTACACGGATGACGAGATGTTCATTGAGGCAGCAGGGGAACAGTATGGCAGTCGCGGGATGGCGCAAGCTAGAGATCTCGTGAGCCGTCTGGCTGGGATGTTTGCGGGCGGCGAGCTTTCCGACCAGGACCGTGAGGCCGTCATGCGCTCTCTGGAGCGTGCTTATTGGCTGGCCAAAGAGGACAACAAGAAGTATACACCGAAAAAATATCGGAAATGAGAGTCTTGAGATGGGAAGTGACGGGACGGGATGAATTCGCTACAGCTTTATCGGAAGGCGCAGCAAGTGAAAGCAAAGTCGGCAGCACGGGATATGCTGGGACTTGCAACAGAATTGGGCATTCTTGTCGAGTTTTCCGATGATTATAAGGATTTGCTCGGGATGTACTACAGCCATTGGCATCATCGCTTCATTTTCCTTAACAGCCGCCTTGACGAGGATTGGCTGCCGATGGTTGTAGCGCATGAGATCGGACATGACCAGCTTCACCGGACCCTGGCGCAAGCCGGCCTGCAGGAATTTGAACTTTTCCGCATGAATAACCGTACGGAATATGAGGCCAATGCCTTTGCTTCCCATCTGCTGCTGGATAATGAAGAAGTTTACCATCTGGTGCGCGAAGGTGCGGACATTGATACGATCTCCAAATGCATGCACTGCAACATCAATCTCATGCTCATCAAGATGCGGGAGATGGCATCTTTGGGCTATGACCTGCGCCTTACCGATACGGCTGACAGCCATTTTTTCAAGCATATCCATGCGTGACGGCAATTTGTGTGATTGGTTACGGCAGGACAGCAAACTGCTGTGGTAAAGTAGATGGGAGCATTGCCCTCCCCCTGACCGGCGGGAGCCGTCCGGCACTGCGGACAGGACGATAGGACAGGATGAAAATAGGGAACGACAGAAAGGCGGTTAAGGGATGCAGGTTTTGACATGCAGGGAAAAGGCAGGCTGGAATATAGCCTTGGCAGAACTCACAGGAACTTCACTGGAAGAGATTGCCAAAGAAGTCTTGAGGGAATACGGGCTCAATGCACAGTTTCCTTTTACGTATCTTGGTGTAGAGTACACGGTATTCTACGATGATGAGATTTTTACACGCGGCAGGAAGACCATTGTGGCCACGTTGTATCTTCAGGGGGATGCGACTCACAGCTATCTCGACCCTGAGGGGCCGGATCTCGTCTTTGGTGATTTTGTCATCGTGGGCGGACATGCTCATGACGGTGTCCTCAAGGGACTCGGAGAAGATGATGTCAAAAAGCTCTCGACGTTTATCCTGGAAAGTGAGGCGACGCTCAAGGAGATGCGCCAGGCAAAATTGTTCCGCGATAACGAGACAATCCGTTCGGCTCTTGTCCAGCGACGTTTTGCCAAATGATGGCCGACGCAGTTGCAGCACGAAGGAACTGCCCTATATTCCGGATGGGCGCTTCGGCTTTGCACGCAGAAGCTGGCAGAAGAAAAGAAAGGTGGATGCGCATGCGCAGGCATGACCGGGAAATCAAGGAATGGGCAGATCTTATTGCCGTGATCAGGCGGGCTCAGGTATGCCGCCTGGCTCTTAATGATGAAGACGGCTTTCCTTATATCTTGCCCTTGAATTTTGGCATGGAAGAGAGGGAGGGGAAGCTGCGACTCTTTTTCCACAGTGCCTTGGAAGGGCGCAAGTTTGAACTCATGAAGCGGGACAACCGTGCTTCATTTGAACTGGATGGCAAGCATCAGTTGCAGTATTTTGCAGAACAGGGGTATTGTACGTATGCTTACGAGAGCATCGTTGGCAAGGGGCATCTTTTCATGGTGCCTGATGATGAGAAGCAGGCAGCACTTGCGTGCTTGATGGATCATTATCATCCAGGTGAACATGCCTATTTCAACCCTGCAGCTATCCCGCGCACAGCAGTCTACTGCCTTGAGGTCGACTCCTTCACGGGCAAGCGTAAGCTGCCGAAATGATCATAGGACTACGGGATTGAAGATGCTTTTATGCTTTTGACTGCTTCCGTAAAGCAGTCAAAATCTGGCTGCTCTTTGTACCTATCCGCCTGGGATAGATAAGACGAAATTTGTCGATAATTCGCGATAAATTTCGTCTTTTTTGTTTGCTCGTTCGGATTCTATCGGTTTTCTTTCGATAGTTATTTTTTGAACGAATTCGCAAAAAAGTTGTGTCACAGCGCCAAAAGTATGTTATAATATGAACAAATGAAATCAATGAAATAAATAGGAGGATAAATCATGGCTATTGTTATTTTGGGGATTATGATTACGTTTGTTCTTTGCCTTTGCGGTGTATTCACGACAGATTGAGGATTTTAGGCATATTGATAGGGATATCCTGTGATGTCTGCATGGATTTTTACTTTGTGCTTCTAGTAACTTTTTATGGAGGGATAAATCATGGCTATTGTTGTTTTGGGGATTATGATTACGTTTGTCCTTTGCCTTTGCGGTGTGTTCACGACGGACTGAATGCTTTTTGACAAAAGTTTTTGGGAAGGTCATGATGGCAATTATCAATGATATATATACGTACAAAACAGGGCTCCTGCCTGCAACTGCAGCAATGGAGCCCTGTTTTAGTGAAGAATTTATTATGATTTTTCGTCGACCAGGCAAGCGCCATTGGTACGGATGACATCACGATACCAGTAGAAGGATTTCTTCCGGTAGCGTTTCAGCGTACCAGATCCATCATCATTGCGGTCTACATAAATGTAACCGTAGCGTTTGCTCATCTGAGCCGTGGAAGCTGAGACGAGGTCGATGCAGCCCCAGGAGGTGTATCCCATGACAGGGATACCATCTGCCAGGGCTTCATTTACAGCCAGCAGATGGTCGCGCAGATAGGCGATGCGATAGTCGTCGTTGACGGTGAGCCTTCCTGCGTCATCACGGCAGAGTTCGTCTTTGGCACCCAAGCCATTTTCGACGATGAAAAGTGGTTTTTGCCAACGGTCATAGTATTTGTTCAAGATGTAACGCAATCCTTGCGGATCAACCTGCCATCCCCATTCGGAATCCTTGAGATAAGGGTTTTTCTTGCCGCCAAGGATATTGCCGACCCCTGATTTGCCACTGGCTCCCTCACAAATGCTCATATAATAGCTGAATGAGACGAAGTCCACCGGGTTCTCGCGCAGCAAGCGCAGCTCTTCTTCTGTGGCCTGGATCTTTATGCCATGCTCGTGGAAAAAGCGTTTCATGTAGCCGGGATAAACTCCGCGTACGTGCATATCACCGAAGAAATCATTGAAGTGGTCGGCCTGCATGACGGCGATGATATCGTCAGGGGCTGGCGTCAGCGGATAGATGGGCATGGCCAGGACCATGCAGCCAATCTTGGCATCTGGCATCATCTCGTGGGCAAGCTTTATTGCTTGGGCGGAAGCGACGAATTCGTGATGGCAGGCCTGATAGAGTTCCTGGAGAGAAAGCTGTTCTTTCGGTGTCAGGATACCGCCGCTCGTCAGCGGGACATGCAGGATGGAGTTGATTTCATTGAATGTCAGCCAGTATTTTACTGTGCCTTTGTAGCGGGTAAAGAGTGTACGCACGTAGCGTTCGTAGAAACCGATGAGTTCATGACTGGCCCAGCCATCATATTTTTGGGCCAGATGCAGGGGCGTTTCGTAATGAGAGATCGTCACGAGGGGTTCAATCCCATATTTATGGCATTCCGCAAACAATTCATCGTAGAAACGCAGCCCTGCTTCGTTTGGTTCAACTTCATCACCCTGCGGGAAGATGCGACTCCAGGCGATCGATGTGCGGAAGACTTTGAAGCCCATCTCAGCAAATAATTTGATGTCTTCCTTATAGTGGTGATAAAAGTCTATTGCCTGGAGCTTGAGATTGTCGGCAGTTGGCTTTGTTGTTGGGGGTGAGGAGAACCCATGCGGCAGGATATCCTGGATATCGAGCCCTTTGCCGTCTTCCAGATAGGCACCCTCGCATTGATTGGCTGCTACAGCACCGCCCCAGAGAAAATTTTGAGGAAATGACATATTATCCTTCCTTTCATGCAGATATAGCTTTTTGACATCATGATTTTGCTATTATTGTATTGGCACGTTGCTGTTTTTGTCAAATGAAGTGAATACTAGTTTTTAAGGTTATGGACTTTTGTTGTGTAATGATGTAATATAGTTACAAAAATTACAAGGAGAGCAGGTACTGTATGTCGATTGAGAAAGTAAAAGCATTTTTGCGGGAGAAAGGTTTATTGGACAGGATAATTGAGTTTGAGGATTCAACAGCTACAGTGGATCTTGCGGCGGCGGCACTCGGGGTAGAGCCGGGGTGCATTGCTAAATCCATGTCCTTTCTGGTCGATGGCTCACCATTGCTCGTATTGCTGGCCGGCGATGTCCGTGTGGATAACCATAAGTTCAAGATGGCTTTCCACAAGAAAGGACGGATGATTCCGTTTGACCAGGTAGAGACCTATATCGGCCATGCGCCAGGCGGCGTCTGCCCTTTTGCTGTCAAACAGGGCGTCCCTGTTTATCTCGATGTATCGCTGCAGCGGTTCCCGGTAGTCTACCCGGCCGCTGGCAATGCGCATAGTGCTGTGCGCATGACTCCGGAAGAACTTGCGCCGTTAGTTGATGCTGCAGGCTGGGTGGATGTGGCAAAAGATTGAGCTTGTAAAATCCCGGATTTATGATATAATGATGACAATCGATACGAAAGACACGCAATGGAGCGTCGCAGCCCTTGCGTGTCTTTTTGTATAGGCTCCCAAGATTGGGGTGATGTGAAACACATGATGCCAGAAATGTGGTTGAGAGGAGGATGCCTTATGATCAGCTTCCCGATTTTTTCTGAATTAGAAGCAAAACGCGATACCATCAACAAGAAGTTTCACCGCGAAACAGAACCACAGGTCGTGGAACGTCTGCAGCAATTCGGTTTCAAGACACAAGGTGACGCCCATCATATGATACTGACGGAAAAGAGTACGGGGAATCATTATTTGCTGACCCTCAGCGCCTATGCGATTACTGTCGAGTTTGAGCATATCAAGAATGGAGAGAAAATCACCATCTGTGAAATCAGTAATTTTGGCCTCAGTGCGCATCATGTCATGGATGTCCTGATTCGTTCCATTGATTGCTGGCTGCAATACGGTGTTATCTTCGATTATCGCAAAGCGCAGCATTTCGGCTTGGAAGCATGAGTGTCCTATTTGCTCTCCAGCCGTCTGCTGTGGATTTTGCTTCGTGACTGGCAGGATATCAAGCTTCCTGGCGAGAATACTATATCGTTTCACCGATATGTATTTAATAATTGAAAGGAAGCGATGAAAGCGATGAGAAAGCAATGGGGATTGGTGTTGGTGAGCGTACTGGTCATCCTGGTCTTTGCGGCAGGTTGTGGCCAGGTGACCCTGACAAGTCAGGAAGTCAAGGGCAGTATGACGAGCCTGCAGATGGACCTGCCTTTCACCTTGGAGCAGCAACCGCAGGAACAAACAACGCAAAATCCATATGTCAAATCGATTACCAACAATATGATTACGCAGGCTAAGGGCATGGATTTCCATATGACCCAGTTCACGACCTATGTATTGGATCAGGAGGCAGTCCAGAAAGCAGGGGCGGGAGAGCAGGCAAAACTCCAAGATAAGATCCTCTCTTCGTATCTCTTGTCCTTCGAGAAGCACGTCAAAGCAACGGAACAATCGCGTGAGAGCAAAGCTCTGACCATTGGAGACCATGAAGCTACGGTCACGACACTGTATTGCAAGATGAAGGGCGAAGATGAAGTCATAAAAGTTGTATTCCTGCCGTTACCGCAAGAGGACTGGTTCATTTCTTTCGCTTACCCCAAAGAACATGAGAAGGATCAGGGAAAGCTGGCAGACCAGATCATTGCCAGTATCCAGGTAAAATGACGACGGAATCTTCGGTGATGGGACTGAAGAAAATAAAGAAGATCGAAAAAATCATCTTTTTTTCAGATAATATAAGAATCTTTTCAGAAAAGATTGCTACACTATACGTGTCGAAAGGAAAACATATCCCCAAGGTTTTCTTCGACAGTGAAGTGAATCCCACTTCCTCCATTTCTCTCAAAAGGATAAACGATTCTTTCCCAAGGAAGAGCGGGCTGTTATTATCCCATAACAGCTCGCTTTTCTTTATGTAAGGCAGGGGATACAAAGAAAATCACATATTTTTTCTAACAGGTGTTGACAAGCCTGGAAGAAGCGTGTATCATTATACAAGTCGTCACGAGAGACAGGCAGTTAAGAAAATAGCAAGCCTTGAATGGCAAGTATTTGAAACTGTATGGTTTCGAGTTCAGATAAAAAAGAGATTTTAAAATAGCTTGACAATCTGAATTGTGTGCGATATAATATAAATCGTCGCAAGGAACTTGTTTTCGTTGAGACGAATAAGTTGTTCTTTGAAAACTAAACAATGCAACATGAATCATTTGTGATTCAAGCCAGATGTTAAAAAACATCGATTGATTATGAACATAAGCAATCGGCAATTTCTTTGCTGACCTGTCCAAGAGCCATCAGGCGATTGGAAGCAGGCAGTAACCAAAGATAATTAGAGCCAATCAAGGCTTTCCTAAATTTTATGGAGAGTTTGATCCTGGCTCAGGACGAACGCTGGCGGCGTGCTTAACACATGCAAGTCGTACGAGGGGATTTGAAAGCTTGCTTTTGAAGAACCGAGTGGCAAACGGGTGAGTAACGCGTAGACAACCTGCCGTAAAGATGGGGACAACAGTCCGAAAGGACTGCTAATACCGAATGTTGTAGAGTTTCCGCATGGGAATCCTACTAAAGATGG